>CAZZAX010000047.1:0-37180 GCA_964653075.1 uncultured Pirellulales bacterium | reverse complement strand
CTTTTGGAAGCTTCGCTGCTGCGATTTGCCTTGAGCGAGCATTTCCTGAACGTCGATGAGCTTCTTTCTCATTTGCGCTCAGGAGCATCGCCCGCCATAAAAAAAAACCGTCCACCCGGCGGTAACATACCAATCAAGGCAGTAGCCCGGCCGGATAAATCCTCAACTATCGAGCACCAGACATTATATAATTCCTCACAAGTTACCAGCAGTGAGCCGCAAGATTCTTCGGAATTGACTGATATAAACTCGATACGAGATAACTGGCAAAAACTCCTGGGAATTATAGCCGCCAGGCTCGGACCGGGTACCAGCGGGCTGTTAAGCTCTGCCATGCCAGCTCGATTTGAGAACGGCGTCTTGACGCTTGAGTTCGGCGCATCGGCCAAGATGCTCAGACAAATGTGCGAAAGCAATGGACGAACCGAGCAAATCCAGGCCGTACTGAGTGAGCAGTTGTCGATGCCTGTAATATTGAAATTTGAAACCGCCCCAGAGCAGCCTACGCAAGCGGCGCCTGGTGCGAGCCGGCCGAAGACCACCGGCCAAAGAAGAAATGAGCTGATAAACGACCCCGCTGTCAAAACCGTCCTTATGGGACTGGATGCAACAATTACAGTGGTAGAAGAAGATTAAAATTAACTATTGTTTAGTGATGGATTATTTCATTTATGAGCAGTGTTTATACAGAAAGTTTGAACAGACTTATTGCTGAGTTTGAAAAGCTCCCCGGAATAGGACCTAAAACCGCCGAAAGGCTTGCCTTTTATGTACTAAAAGCGCAGCCGGCCGAGGCTATGGCGCTTGCCGAGGCCATCAGGGATGTTAAGGACAGGATAAAACACTGCCAAACCTGTTACAATCTTTCTGAGCAATCGGTTTGCCAAATATGTTCCGACGAAAGACGGGACAAGAGTATAATATGCGTTGTCGAGCAGTCGAAAGACATCATAAATCTCGAAAAGACCGGGGCCTGCAAGTGGGTCTATCATGTGCTCGGCGGTCATATCGCACCGCTCGAAGGAATCGAGCCGGGCGATTTGACTATCGAGCAGCTTCTCGAGAGGGTGCACAGGGGTGATGTAAAAGAGGTGATAATGGCGACCAATCCCAACATGGCCGGCGACGGCACTGCACTTTATATAAGCTCACTGCTTAGGACCACAGGCGCAAAGATAACTCGATTGGCAAGGGGGCTTCCATCCGGCAGTACCATCGAATACGCAAGCGGCAAAATTCTTACCGATGCTATTATTGACCGGCGGGAATTAGAGTAATTTTCACCTTTGTTCGTAAAGTTTCTCAATTACTCTTCGAATATTGACGAAATCCTCCTGTGTGTTTATGATATATATGGTAAAGACAGGAATAGCCGTCGAAGTAAAGAATTTTTTCAGGTGTATCTATGAAACTGGAGATGAGAGGTCAGATGCGGATGGAGCAGAGAATGAAGCTCGCTCCGCATATGATACAATCGATGGAGATTCTCCAGCTTCCAATCCTCGCGCTTCAGGAAAGAATAGAGCAAGAGCTTAACAGCAATCCCGTTCTGGAAATGACCGAGCCTTCAAATCCTGAAGATGCCGATTCCAATGAAGAGCAGCCTCAGGATGATATAGACGACAAAGACCTCGTCGTTAACACGGACAATAATAAAGTCGAGGATTTCGAACGCCTTGAGGGACTTGGCGAAGGTTTCAAAGACTATATGAACGAGTCCGGGCCCTACAGGATGCGTGTTTCCAGTGATGACCCGGACAAAAAACTTGAGGCGATAAAGAATACCGCTGCCCGGCCCCAGTCGCTGCACGAATATCTGACCGAACAGTGGCGATTAATGGATACCGAACCGGCCGTAAAAAAAGCCGGCGATATGATTATAGATTATATCGACGACAGGGGGTATCTGTCCGTAAGATTGGAGCAATTGCACAACAAGGACAAAGGCGATTTCACTATCGACGATTTGAATGAAGCGCTGGAGCTTGTGCAGAAATTAGAACCCGCAGGAGTCGGCGCACGGGACCTGAGGGAGTGCCTGCTTATCCAGATGGCGCAAAGCAGTGAAGATATGAGCTTCGAATCCCGGCTGATTGCCGAGCACATGAATGAGCTGCTTGAAAACAAGCTGCCGGAGATCGCAAAAAAGATGAATTGTGGCATCGAAGCAATCAATCGGGCCATTTTGCGTTTGAGCAAGCTTGACACCTCGCCCGGAATGCAGGTCGGGTGGGACCAAAACCACACCATTACTCCGGACGTGATAGTGGAGTTATTGGATAATTCAGAGCAGTATTCAGTACGCCTGGCTGATTTTGATTTGCCGCGATTGAAAGTAAATGACTACTATGCAAAAATGGCAAAAGATATCAAAACCCCCGATAAAACGAAAAAGTTTTTGCAAAATAATCTGCGCTCGGCCCAATGGATTATAGATGCGATAGAACAGCGCAAAAATACTATGTTGAAAGTAACAAGAGCGATCGTCAGGTTCCAGAAAGATTTCTTCGAGAAGGGACAATTGTATCTTCGCCCGCTGCCTATGTCAAAAATTGCAGACGATGTTGGAGTTCATCTGGCCACTGTCTCGAGGGCCGTTGCCGGTAAATACGTCCAGTGCCCCTGGGGTATTTTGCCGCTGCGAAAGTTCTTTAGCGGAGGTACCGAAGATGTTCACGGCGCCGGCTTAAGCTGGGAGGCCGTAAGGGCCAAGCTGCGGCAGATTATCGACGCCGAGGACAAAAGCAATCCCTTGAATGACGAGCAGATACGAAAGAAATTATCAGAGGCCGGCATTAAACATTTGGCCAGACGAACCGTTGCGAAGTACCGCAAACTCTTGAACATACCCGCCGCGAGGTTTAGAAAAAAATATTAATGATCCTGTGGGAATCAATGGAATCTATTCAGCGATGATAATCTCACTTTTTATCGGTGAGTAAGTAGTCTTCGATTTCTTTTTATCATTTTCTAACACAGTTATTTTCTGGAAGTAGCATTTGATGCCGGTTCCATCCTGAATTATAGGTGTATTCTGGAGGTGGTAGTGTAGGTGTGGCTCCGAAGAGTTTCCGGAATTGCCGCACAGACCTATCATCTGTCCCTTCCTGACTTTGTCCCCAACCTTAACGGTTATGCTCCCGTATTCTAAATGCGCCAACACCGATACCTCGTATTCACTGTGTTGGACAAAGACGGCGTTTCCTAAACCCGAATATGGATTCATGGAACCAGGCACGTTATCTCTGACACCACATATCACGTCCGTCACAATTCCTTCTGCAGGAGTCAATATCTTTCTTCCAAATGCAAAGTAGTCCTCATTTATTTGGGCATTGCCTTTGCGTGTTTTGCCCATTTCGTCAACGCCAAGAAAATCGAAGGCAAATCTCTGGTTGCGTGTGTCATGGTGCTGATTCAGTTCTTTTGTATCTCCGCCCCAGGAGACCAGCCACTTGCCCACAAAAGGAAGTGAGAGCTTCGTTTGATTCCTCTCATGCACGGGTAAACCGGCCTTGTGAGGCAAAAAAAACAATCCTGTTATTCTGTCTTGATCGTTGAACCAAGTCGTAATGTCTAATTCTCCGCGTTCACAGTGCGCAACAAAAATTGCCTGACCTGTTTGAGGCAGTCGCGGCTTTTCGAGCATTTTGATTTTGCCGTATTGGGCTGACAGCTTCTCGAAGAATGGCTTGCGCTTCTCTATGGGAAAGAAATCCTCCATTGTCCGGTCAAAATCATTTCCAATACGAGCGTAATCACCCTCGTTGACGGCCTTGACAATCCTATTAACAACTTTATCATATCGGCCAGCAGCACTTTCTTCTGCTAAAGCTGTCGGAAACAACATCATTAATACGATAAGACATCTTCTCATTTGGAGACCTCCTGTTTATCCGCTGCCTTCTACTTTCAGCCATTCTGTGGATTCATTTAATTTCTCAATTTTATCTTTGTCAGAATAATTCATCAATTACATAAAATATTTCTTCTAAAAAATATATTTGATTTTCATCTGAACTGGATGTTATTATGTGAGTATATAATCACATAGTAATATATATTAAGGGGCTTAAATGTTAAGCAAGAGAAAACAGATGTTATTCGAAAAGCAGGCGGAGATAGCGAAGGCGATTTCGCATCCGCTGCGAACAGCGATTGTCAATTTTCTAAAAGACGGCGAGCAGTGTGTCTGTGACATTGCCGAACATATCGGCGCCGAGAGGTCAAATGTTTCACGGCATCTTTCGGTAATGGTTAATGCGGGCTTGCTGGAGTGCCGAAAAGAAGGGCTTAAAGTCATTTACAAACTGAAATGTGTATGCATCGTGGATTTCTTTTCGTGTGTGAGCAGTGTCTTAAAACAGCAGGTAAAGGACAATGAAAAGCTGCTTAAGGTTTTGTAGTATGAGCATTCAGCTTTGAACCGCAAAACAAATAAGAGTTAAGAGGAGATTGGTATGCTCGATAAGAAGACAAAAGAATTGATTGCGATGGAGGAACAAAAATGAACAGGAGAAAATTCATAACCAAAACGCTGGCGGTGGGAACTGCTGTTTCAATTTCATCGACAACAGCCAACGCCGGGGACCGTAAGTCCATTAAGATTTTAGGCATTTCGTGCAGCCCGCGAAAGGGCAAGACCACGGCGATTGCTATCAAGGCCGCGCTTGATGCGGCCAAGAAAGTTGACAGTCGTATCGAGGTTGAGCTGATTGATTTGGGCGGCCTTGAAATCCCGGGCTTCTCCGGCAGTTCCAAACCGGCGGGCAGCGGAAAAACCACAGACGACTTCGACCGTATCCTGCCCAAGCTGCGAGAACCTAATGTTGGGGGGTGGATTATTGGCTCCCCTGTTTACTTCCGCAGTATGAGCGCCCTGTGTAAAGCGTTTCTGGAACGTTGTGCGGTTCTTCGCAAACCCAGGCTGTTTCTTGCCGATACGGTCTCCGGTGCTTTGGCCGTCGGGGCCTTTCGCAATGGAGGTCAGGAATTGGTTATCGACCAAATCCATAATATTTTACTCTGCCATGAAATGGTGATTGTCGGAGGCAAACCCGGGGCGCATCAGGGCGCAACCCTATGGAACGCTTACAAAGATGACATCACAAAAGATGAATTTGGTATGGACACCGCCGGAAAACTCGGAATTCGCGTGGCGGAGGCTGCTCTTCGACTTGCGTCCAAGAAGACTTGAATCAACCGGCTTCGGACAATGAAGAGTCGCAAAAGGTCTTGTAGTTTGTGGATTTTGTTATGAGCCTCAAAGAGAATTGGAAAAAAGTAATAATTATTGTTGCGGTATTTCTCGGATGCTATTATCTGCCAGTCGGGAGTGTTCGTTTTGATAATGCAATAACCGAATCGCTGCATCTGGTTAAGTGGTACGCCCGTGAGCATGTTTTATTGTGTCTGGTGCCTGCCTTTTTTATTGCCGGCGCCATTTCGATTTTCGTCAGCCAGGTCTCGGTAATGAAATATCTCGGTGCAAAGGCAAACAAAGTTCTTGCTTATGCCGTTGCATCGGTTTCAGGTTCTATTCTTGCGGTTTGTTCCTGTACGGTTTTGCCGTTGTTTGCGGGTATTTACAAGATGGGAGCGGGTCTGGGCCCAGCCGCTACTTTTCTTTACTCCGGGCCAGCCATCAATGTTCTGGCGATAATCCTGACCGCCCGGGTCCTCGGGCTTGAAATCGGTATTGCCCGGGCAGTCGGTGCAATTGTTTTCAGTGTTGTCATCGGCCTCTCCATGCACTTGATTTTTCGCAAAGAAGAGCTTGAAAAGGCCGATAGTCAAATGGCCATGCCCGAGCCTCAGGTCAACCGGCCGTTGTGGAAAAACGCGCTGTATTTCGCTTCGATGGTTGGGATACTTGTCTTTGCCAACTGGGCTCGCAGCGGAGACATCAGGGCCGTATTCCTGTGCTGTCCGGGAGGCTTGACCACCTACAGGGTCGAAGGTACATTACTGAGCCAAACAGAAGAAACTGTTACCTTTCTGGATACCTCCGGAAAAACACATGAAATACCTGCAGAGCTTCTTCAGGACCTCCAGGATGTCCGGAAGAACAAACTTTATGAGTTGATATTCAGGATTCGCTGGATTCTGGTGCTATTTCTTCTGGCAGCTTTCGGAGTAATGTTATTATTGTGGTTTACTAATGAGGAGCTGCGCCGGTGGTTTGGGGCATCCTGGGATTTTGCTGTGCAGATACTGCCTTTGCTGCTGGCCGGCGTTTTGATAGCGGGGTTCCTACTGGGCAGACCCGGACCCGGACACGAAGGCATCTTTCCTGCTAAGTGGGTTAATGCGGCGGTTGGGGGCAACTCAGTCTGGGCTAATCTGTTTGCCTCTATTGCCGGGGCTTTCATGTATTTCGCCACCCTTACCGAGATTCCTATCTTACAGGGTCTTATGGGGGCGGGGATGGGAAAGGGCCCCGCACTGGCACTTCTTCTGGCGGGCCCTGCTTTGTCTTTGCCGAATATGCTGGTAATTCGCTCGGTTATGGGAACCCGCAAGACCATTGTTTTCGTTATGCTTGTCATTATTATGGCGACAATTTCAGGAATAATTTTTGGTGTAATTTCCGAAGGTTTAGTTTCAGTATGACAAATGATGTAGTCACAAATTCGAATGGAGAAAATACCGGCAAGGAAAAGAATCTTCATTTTTTTGAAAAATATCTGACTCTGTGGGTGCTTTTATGCATAGCCGCCGGCATGATTCCGCACTGTACCGGTCGAAACCAAATGAAACAGAAAAAGTGTTATTTGACTTTGTTAAAAGGGATATAACGATGAAAAAGATACAGATTCTCGGCACGGGATGTCCCAAGTGTAAGAAGCTGGCGGAAAACGCCGAGGCGGCCGCAAAAGACCTTGGCATCGAATACGATATTGAGAAGGTCACAAATATCAACGAGATTATGAAGTTCGGTGCAATGATGACACCGGCCCTGTCGGTGGACGGTGAGGTTAAAGTGGTCGGCAAAGTATCATCACCGGATGAAATCAAGGGAATGCTTGCATAGACTCAGGCTAAGTGAGCAAGGATTAAGAAAGGTGGTCAGATATGAATAAGGTGGGAAAAATAGTAACTGTTATCTTTCTAATTGTTGCCGTGGTTATTGTTGTTGTTGTCAAGCAGAACCATAAGGCAAATTCCGGAGCAGTTGTCGATGAGGGGCCTATTAAAGGTGTTGCAGGTCTTAAAGTCGGGGGGCCGGAGACTGCCAAGGGCGATACTTCAAAAGGTTTACCACGAATGGTGGATCTGGGTGCAGATAAGTGCATCCCGTGCAAAATGATGGCTCCTATACTTGAGGAATTAAAGAGCGAATATGATGGCAGGCTAATAGTAGAGTTTATCGATGTCTGGAAAAACCCGGATGAAGCTCCAAAGTATGGTATTAAGCTTATACCAACACAAATATTCTTCGATGCCTCAGGCAAAGAACTATTCAGGCATGAAGGCTTCATTTCCAAAGAGGACATTCTGTCTAAATGGAAAGAATCGGGTGTAGAGTTATCTGTGGTGAGCATGCCATCTTTCGAGAGGTTGGAGCCGGCCCAGGTTGATAAGAGAGGCAAAGAAAATATCTGCTATATGTGCGATGGTGATATCGGACCCGGGACACTTGTAACTGTTAGCACGGAAAAAGGGCCGGTCCGGCTATGCAGTCCACATTGCTATTTCATCATGTATTCGTGCCTGACAGAGGACAAGACGGGTTTTGAGAAAAAGGTCTCGTTGACGGATTGGGCAACGGGCGAACCCGTTGCCGCTTCGGAGGCGATGTATCTTTATGGTCTCGATGGTCGGACAGGGCGACCAATCATCAAAGCTTTCACCGATAAGATACGGCCCGACCAGGCGGCTTCCGGCGGGATCGTTATCAATTGGCAAGCCCTGCAGGACAAGGAATTAACCAATCGCTGCGGATTTTGTGATCGGTCCTGTTATCCGCAGGATGCGGCTGCAGTTATCGCCGGAGGGATACATACCTACGGATGCTGTTCTCATTGTGCACTGGGTGTAGCTGCCCGTACCGGGCTGGATATTGAAGTGCATGAGCGGGACCGGTTAAACGGCGAACCGATTACCGTCAGGACACTGAACGGCAAGGTGGCCTCGTTGGAACCGCCGACTGCAATAGCCTGGTTTGGCCAGCGAAAAAAGCCAGACGGTACATTGGGCTCCGCGGGCTGTTTCCACCAAGGCTTTTTTGTTACTTTAGAGAACCTTAAGAAATGGGTTGACCGTAATCCGCATGAAACAGGCAGGATGATTACGATTCATCAGGCGCTGGCGAATAAAATGAAACTCTCGCCGGAACAAATCCAGAAAGCCTGCAAGATTGGTGAATGTGTCCCGAAATGATATTTTTTGAGTCTGTGCTTATTGTAAGCGGAGTCGAATATATGGAGAACGAAAGTGAAAAGCTTAGATATTTTCACTGTTATATCTCTATATTTATTGGTATTGGTGGTCAAATAGCGGATGGAAAAACTATTTACAACGCTGACACATGCTGTTGAGGGAATGCCGGCAATAGCATTGACTGCCGCTTTTGCATGGGGTATTCTAAGCATACTGCTCAGTCCGTGCCACCTGGCAAGCATTCCTCTTATCGTAGGTTTCATAGACGGACAGGGTCGTATCTCAACCAAACGGGCATTTATCATTTCGAGTCTTTTTGCTGTTGGTATTTTAATTACAATAGGTGCTATAGGAGCTGTTACCGCTACCCTCGGCAGAATGATGGGGGACATCGGCCGGTACGGCAACTACTTTGTTGCTCTGGTATTCTTTGCTGTCGGCCTGCATCTTCTGGGTGTAATACCTATGCCGTGGAGCGGGCCCGACAAGGTTGGTTTAAAACGCAAAGGAATGCTCGGAGCGTTTATTCTCGGGCTGGTATTCGGTATTGCCCTGGGGCCCTGCACCTTTGCATATATGGCGCCTATGCTGGGGATTACCTTCAAATTAGCCGCGACAAATCTTGTATATGGAGTATTCCTGCTTGTAGTTTACGGTCTTGGACACTGCTCTGTTATCATTCTGGCGGGGACGTGCAGCGAACTCGTTCAGCGTTATATGAACTGGAATGAGAAATCCAGAGGCACGGTAATCCTTAAGAAAATCTGCGGTGTCCTTGTTCTGACAGGCGGCCTTTACCTGATTTATATTACCAAATAACGGTGTCTATTCCTTCTGCATATTCATTGTTGACATTTCGAGCACAGCCGGTGTATAGTATCGAACAATGGATAGTAGATAGCGGATAGGGATGAAGATATATACGCTATATGCTAAACGCTATAGGAGTCAATAAGATGGACCCGGCAATTTTCAAAGCATACGATATAAGGGGTATATATCCCGACCAGATCGACGAGGAAGGTGCATGGAAGGTGGGATGTGCCGCTGCGAGGTTCCTGCGGTCGCTGCTTAGCGGTTATGAGCGGGGCCAGGCAAAGGCCCAGTCTTTGTGTGTCGGTCGCGACATGAGAACTCACAGCGAGACTCTTACAAAGGCCCTTATTAAAGGAATGAACTCCACCGGTACCAACGTGATAGATATAGGGATGATTGATACGCCGCAGATGTATTTTGCAATCAATCATTTTGGCACCTGTGGCGGTGTTCAGGTTACCGCTTCCCATAACCAGGCAAAGTATAACGGCTTTAAGATATCGGGTCTGCACGCCAAGCCGGTTGGCGCCGATACAGGCTTGAAGGACATAAAACATGTAGCAATGGCTTTACTTCATACCAGGGGCACAGCTACCGGTTCGGTAAAGAAACATGACCTGACCCCGCAATACAGAAATCACGTACTGAAATTTCTCAGACCGAATATAAAAAAGATAAAGGTTGCTGTTGACGCCTTTAATGGAATGGCGGGCAAGATGGTCCCGGCCCTTTTCAGCAACCTGCCTGTAGAAATTGTCCCCCTTAACTTCGAGCACAGGGGAAAATTTAAACATGACCCCAATCCGCTCGTTAGAAAATATCTGGCTGAGGTGAAAAAAGCAGTAAAGCAGAAGAAATGTGATTTCGGCGTTTGTTTCGACGGCGACGCCGACAGATTGATGATGGTTGATGAAAAAGGCAGACCTATCAGTTGTGATTTGCTTACCGCTATGATGGTGCCGTATTTTTTAGAGAAAAAGCCCAAATCCGTTGTTGTTTATGATTTACGCAGCAGCAGGGTTGTTAGGGAAGAGATTCTCAAGTACGGCGGAACCCCGCGAAGAGAAAGGGTCGGTCATGCTTTTATGAAAAAGGCCATGCGGGATTCGCACGCCGTATTCGGAGGCGAGCTTTCCGGGCACTTCTACTATTCGGACAACTACTATACCGATTCGGCCATGATTACACTCGTCCATGTGATGAATATCGTCAGTAAAGCCGGCGTCCCGATTAGCGAGCTTATCGAGCCGCTGCGAAGATACTCCTGCAGCGGCGAATTAAACTTCGAAATAGAGGATAAGTATGCGAAAATGAATGAGATTGCAAAAAGATACAGCGACGGCCGGGTTGACCACCTGGATGGAGTGACTGTCGGATATAAGGACTGGTGGTTTAATTGTCGCCCGAGCAACACCGAGCCGCTGCTGCGACTGATTGTTGAGGCTGAAAGTAAAGAGCTGCTCGAAGAAAAACTGTCCGAAATTACCGAACATTTCGGTAAGCCGGTATGATTTGTCTGCTTCGCCTCTTACATCTTGAACTCCTGCGCCTGATTTCAAAGAGGTGATAGCTTTTTGAAGAGATAGCGAGAAAAACAATTATGCAAATGCACACAAAAACATATCAAACGCTGAACGGTATGGTTGAAGGCGTACAAACCAAATGGGCCGGATTCAATATTCTGCTTGTGACCGGCTCCAAAGGTTTCCTGGCTTGTCCTGCCATTGATGTGGATGCCTGTGAAGGATACGGTGTCGCGGCGGCAATAGTGGAAAGCACGCCGGACAATCCTATCGGCACACTGGAACGTTTCCCTGACCGTAAAGTTACAAAGGCAAACGAGAAAGCACAGGAACTGGGTATCAAAGCGGGTATGGCGGTCGGCGATGCCTTTGCCCTTATTGCATAAGCTCATTACATATTTGAAAATATATTATAAAAAACAGGAGATGATTATGAAAAGAAATAGACTTTCTCGCCGCCGGTTTATTGCCGGTGCCGGCGCTGCCCTAAGCGCAGCTATTACCACCGGTCCCGTTACAGCAGCTCATGGCGCAAGTACAACATCCTCGAATAGCACAGCGCCGTTTAGCTACTGTTTCAATACAAGCACTATTCGCGGGCAAAATCTGAGCTTGGACAAAGAAATCGAGATTACCGCAAAAGCAGGCTACCATTCTATTGAGCCCTGGGTCAATAAAATACACGATTATGCAAAAAGCGGCGGCAGTCTCACAGAACTTCGCAGACGTATCAGCGATCTCGGGCTGACTGTCGAAAGTGCTATTTCCTTTTCCCGGTGGATTGTGGATGATGATGCAGTGCGCAGCGAAGCTCTGGAGCAAAATAAGCGGGACATGGACGTCCTGTCACGGATTGGCGGCAAGCGCATCGCGGCCCCGCCGGCCGGTGCCACAAGACAAGCAGGGCTCGACCTTATGAAGGCGGCCCAGCGGTACAGGGTACTGTTGGAACTCGGAGACAAAATGGGCGTTGTGCCGCAGGTTGAGGTATGGGGCTCTTCGAAGAACCTGCACCGATTGGGCCAGGCGATGTTCGTAGTGATTGAGAGCGGCCACCCGAAGGCCTGTCTGTTGCCGGATGTTTATCACATCTACAAGGGCGGCTCTGATTTTAACGGATTCAAAATGCTCAGCCACAAAGCCATCCAGGTCTTCCATTTAAATGACTATCCCGCCGACCCGCCGCGAGAGACGATAAGCGACCGTGACCGTGTCTATCCCGGTGACGGCATTGCACCGCTGAGTCAGATTCTGCAGGACCTGCACGCTAACAATAACCGAGCCGTGCTTTCCCTGGAACTGTTCAACCCGACCTACTGGAAGCAGGAACCACTGGAGGTGGCAAAGACGGGCCTTGCTAAAATGAAAGCCGCGGTAAATAAAGCATTAGGCACCGGCTAAGTTATTAAAATTTAATTTTTTGGCGATTACAGAGTAAAATTCTATTGCTCAGAGCGCACTTGCGGAAAGAGAGGAAAAATATGAGAACCAACAGAAAGATGAATCTTAAAGTTGTGATGGTGATATGTCTTTTGGCCGGATTAACGGCGAATTCTTCAGCCAAACTAAACCCCCGGCAGCAATCTCTCAAAGGTGTTCAAGCAATGACTGTTGATGTGGTTTGTTCTCAGGACGTAAAAGACACAGACTTGAAGCAGCAGGACATTCGAGAAAATATTGTCAAACAGCTCGAACAGGCCGGCATTAAGATTATGCCCGTACAGCTCTGGCAGACGGTGCCCGGCCGTTGCCGACTAAAAGTGTTAATCAAAGTTTACAGGCCGTCTGACCTGAAAACATTCATTTACAATCTAAAGGTTTGTTTCGTTCAGACAGTGGCTCTGGAAAGGATTCCTGAAGCGAAAATTGATGTTGTTACATGGGAGCTTGCTTGGCTCGCTCACGGTTCCAAGAACAGGCTTACCGAAACAGTACCGAAAAATCTGAAAATCATGACCGATAATTTTATCAGAGATTACCACTTGGCCAATACGCAGGATGGTGAGTTATCCGGTAATTCTGAAAGCAATATTGTTTCAGTGACAGCTCCAAAAGGGCAAGTCCGTTCCGGCGTTGCAGCCCGATACAAATATGTATCGTCAAAGAACAGCCAGGTCTTCCACAGACCACAATGTCGTTCGGTAAAAAGAATCAAACCTGAAAACCTCGTAGGTTACAACAGTAAAGACGAAGCGATACAGGCCGGCAAAAGGCCCTGCAAAGTTTGCAAACCATAGATGAGACTTCAGTTTATAACATGTAAAATAATGCAGAGGGAAGCGTATTATTGCGCCGCCCGCTCGAAGAATGTTGTTGATGTGGTTTTGATGGAACAGGGCCTGCATGATGAGCCCCAAAGGCTTCGCACCGAAGTCCAGAAAGCTCTCGATAATACCCTTGACATTCAGAAACGCCCCTATGATGCTTCACTGCTCGGCTATGGTCTTTGCAGTAACGGCATTGTAGGATTGTCGGCCAAAATCCTCATTGTTGTCCCGCGGGGCCATGATTGCATTACGCTTCTGCTTGGCTCGAAAGACAAATACCAGGAGTACTTCGACTCCCACCGTGGTGTCTATTGGTATAGCCCCGGCTGGATAGAGTCGGGCAAGCAGCCCGGCAAAGAGCGATATGAAAAATTGCTCGAAGAGTATAAGGAAAAATACGGTGATGATAACGCTCAATATCTCATGGAAGTCGAGCAAAACTGGATAAAGGAGTACAATTGGGCCACCTTTATCGATTGGGGGCTTACCGATTCCAGTGAGTATAAAAATTACACCAAACACTGCGCCGAATTTCTTCACTGGAACTACGGCGAGCTAAAGGGCAGCCCCTCCCTTATGCAAAAGCTCATTGACGGCGACTGGCCCGAAAGCGAGTTCCTGGTTGTAAAACCCGGCCAAAAAATTACCGAAGACCTGACTAACAACGGAATAATGAAAGCCGAATAGAAACAAAAACCTTCTCAGGATATTTTATGCATTTGTTTACAATTATAGTTATAGCCGTTGGCCTTGCGATAGACGCCTTCGCGGTCTCTATTGTCAGCGGCAGCGCATACAGGCAGCTGCACGTAAAGCACGCCTTGCGAATGGCCCTTTTCTTCGGTGGTTTTCAGGCGGTTATGCCGTTGATAGGTTTTTTGGCCGGCTTAAGTGTGAAGCAATACATAGAAATTTATGACCATTGGATTGCCTTTGGCCTTTTAAGTGCGGTCGGCGGCAAAATGATTTATGAATCGTTCAAGATAAAATCGATCGAAGAAAAATTCGACCCGTCGAATATATATGTTTTGCTCGTTCTGTCCATTGCGACCAGTATAGATGCCCTGGCGATTGGCATTACGCTTTCATTTATCACCAGCTCGATTATAGCTGCGGTGATAATAATAGGCCTCGTAACCTTTGTGTTGTCATATCTTGGTGTTTGCATAGGGGAAAAATTCGGGCACTTTTTCGAAAACAAAATCGAAGCCGTCGGCGGACTCGTACTTATTGCTCTTGGTATAAAAATATTGATTGAGCATTTGCTTTTCTAAGCACTTCTTGCAGTCGAGAGAAAAAACGATATAATCAGCGTACTGTTTTATCAGGCAGTACCATTGTAAAATGGCAGGCTGTTCTGTTTAATCGCAAATGGTGGTTTGTATGGCTTCTAAAGTATATTTTATTAAAGCATCTGTTAATGACGGCGAGCAGGTGATTTCCGAAAAGGCACGAAAACTCTTTAAGGCGGGCTCTTTTGCAGAATGCTTTAAGGAAAACGATTGTACGGCGGTTAAGGTTCACGTTGGTGAAGCCGGCAACAATACATACACAAAGGCTCCGTGCCTCAGGGGCCTTGTGGATGAGCTGCGTGCTTTGAAAACAAAACCATTCGTAACCGACACGACCACCTTATATCTCGGGCGAAGACACAATGCAATCGACCATGCAGTATTGGCTGCCGAACATGGCTTTTGTCTGGATGGATTGGGAATACCTTTTATCGCGCCCGATGGTTTGTTCGGAACAAGTGAAACTCCGGTTGAAATAGACGGCGAAATAGATAAGCAGGTTTTCATTGCCTCCGGTATCGTTCGATGCCAGTCACTCCTTTCGGTGGCCCATTTGACCGGCCACGTTGCGGCCTGCCTCGGAGCCACGCTCAAAACTTTGGGGATGGGTTGTGCGAGCAAAAAGGGCAAGATGAAACAGCACGCCGCCCTTAACCTCGGTATCGGTGACGATTGTACCCGATGCGGCGTATGTTATGAGCATTGTCCCGCCGATGCAATTACACTTGACGAAGTCAAGGCTCACATAGACGAAGATAAGTGCATAGGCTGTGCCGAATGTATGGCTGCGTGCAGGTTCGGTGCCGTCATATGCAAATGGGGTGAAGAAGACGAGGTATTACAAAAGAGCATTGCTGAACACGCATTGGGAGTAATTAAAGGCAAAGAAGACAGGGCTGCGTTTTTCAACTTTTTAATGTCGGTTACGAAAGATTGCGATTGTTTCGACAAGCCGGATATGGAAAGAATAGTCGATGATATCGGCATAGCCGCATCGACAGACCCTGTGGCCCTCGATAAGGCAACGCTGGATTTGACGGAAAAAAAAGCAGGCAGGAAACTTGCAGAACTCCTGGGAAATGATAAACTTGACCCTCGCTACCAAATCGAACACGCCGAGCGCATCGGCCTGGGAAGCAGCAGTTATGAGCTTATAGAAGTTAATTAGCGATTGTAAAATTGAAGGACCTGGTATGTCTCTGGGGCAAATAATAAGAAAAAAACGCGAGCAGTTAAAGCTGACCCTCGATGAAGTCAGTAATCGCATCGGTTTTTCCAAACCGTACCTGTCAACCATCGAAACCAGCAAGGTAAAGAACCCCCCAAGTGACGAGCTGCTTACCAAGCTTGAAAAGATACTTGAGTTCGAATCGGGCCTGCTGCTGCACATTGCTCATATAGAGGGTCTGCCTGCCGATGTTCG
Source organism: uncultured Pirellulales bacterium (assembly GCA_964653075.1). GTDB lineage: Bacteria > Planctomycetota > Phycisphaerae > Sedimentisphaerales > Anaerobacaceae > NIOZ-UU13. The sequence continues at coordinate 21,477 of CAZZAX010000047.1, read as the reverse complement.
CCATGAATATGAATCCTCGGAGGCTGAAAATAAGAAATGGCGTCAAATTGCCAAAAACCTTATTGATACAAAAGCTGATGCAAGCCGGCTCACCGAGCTTCTTGCTGAAAGTGACTTGAACGTCGAGCAGGACAAAGTACCTCTGGCGGCCGGCCGGCTGGTGCCCGTGATAAACAAAGTTTCAGCCGGCTACCCGACCGATTTCAACGACCTGGACTATCCTGTGGGAATAGCCGATGATTACATTCGCTGCCCGGACCTGCACGACCCCAATACATTTGCCGTCCGGGTTGTCGGCGATTCTATGGAGCCGAAATTCCGCGAAGGTGATATAGTGATATTCTCACCTGCCGCCGAGGTGCATAACGGCGACGACTGCTTTGTCCGTTTTGCTATGCCGCACGAAACGACCTTCAAGAGGGCGTTCTTCGAGTCTGATAACAAAGTTCGTCTTCAGCCGAGAAACGAAAAATATTCTCCAACAATCGTTGACGGAAAACGCATCAATGGCCTCTACCGGGCCGTAGTCAAATACGAGAAGCTGTAAATATAAAACCGGCTTTCTCTCGTCCTGAATCTTCGTTATTCCACAACAAACCAGGTAATACTCCTGGGGGCTATGTCAATTGGGATTTTAACGTTATATCCGCGGTCAAGTTCGAACTTGCTGCTCTTGCCCCACTGCCGGCGGATACTTGCCGTTTTGGTAAGTCCCGTATAATACAAGGGAAGTTTCAATTGTTTTCTGACTGCCTGCTCCAGCGGATTATAGACCATTGCCATGCCTTTTATTTTCAGTTGCGGATTGACGTGCAGTATGCAGTCAACGTCGCGCCCGTCGGGCCTGCGCAGATGAATAATGTCCGAGTCGAGTATATCCCGGTACTCTTTATAAAAGTCCACCCATTTTTTCACAAGCATTTTCGTTTCATCGGTGTCGTACAAACGCGGCCCGCGGTAGCAGGCCTGAACCCCTGAGCAGAAATTCTGCGCAAGATGCGCGCCGTAAGCATCGAGGTGCTCCGAGAGCGGTTCGAGCGTGGCTGCTGCCCCGCCGCCATGGTACTGGACCAGCGGCACGAACATCCAGCCCATACTTGGTGTTTTCTTCCAGGTACCGTCAAATATGTTCTGCCGGCCGAGAATAATCTGCCTTTCCCGGGGCAGCGACCAGTTGGTCTCTCGGTAGCCCATGGCACTTTTATTCGAACCGTTCAGAAAATACCAGTCCGGAACGTTCAGATAAACGCCCCTGCTGCGGCACCACTTATAGAAATTGGTAATCTTTTTCCATTGTTTCCATTGCGAATCGTTAAGCCCCCGATGCCCCGGATGGTTTGTCGATGCGCAGACGTCACCGGGATAAGACCCATCGTGTTCGAGCAAATCCAGACCTGTTTGCTCGATGAAGATTTTGATTTTTCTAAAATACTCTTCGCCCCATTTGCCGCACAGGCAGGGCGAGTTATTGAAAATAGCGCCGCCGGTTTTGCCCGTCTCGGGATTGATTACGTCATGCTCATCGCTTATCCTGCGGCTTGCCAAAAGTGAATATCCGCCGAGTTCGACATTTTTGCTGTGAGCGTAATCGACTAATCCTTTTATCTGCGCCATATACTCCGGCTTAGTGTTTTCCATATTAAAACCGCTGCCGAATGTCATTATCACCATCTCGAATCCGACCTGGGCACACTGGTCGATTGCCAGCCGCACGGCTTTTGGATTTGCATGACGAACATGCATTATGATCGGATTTTCCGTGGCCCACGGTGCGATTGTTCGGTACATCTTTCGAATCGCCAAACCCTTGCGTTCACGTTCGGTGCTGTCGTGGATTAACTCAAATGTTCGAAATGATTCGAATGTTTTACCCGTCTCGATAATCACATCCGGTCCGATTGGCGGTCGGCTTTCCAACATCAGCGGTGTCTTTCGCAGATAGTTAATCTGTGTGCGGTACTGCGGGTCAACGACCCAATAGGTTGTTTTATTTGCACTTTTCGGGTCTCCCCCGTGAAAAGCATAATCGCTGTCGATGTGAATATTCGGATACTCCCACTGGGCCGGCTGTTCCACCATCGACTCATACTCTACCGCTGCGAGAATCTCGCTGATAAACGTATTGAGCCTGACCGGCCCATCGCTGCTGTTGTAAATTGTCAACCACTTTGCTAATAAAGGAATGCCCCGGTACATTTCATAATGTATCGAAAGCCTCAGACCTTTGAGTTTGTCGTCGGGCGGATTGAAATGAAGAGTCAGCATCTTACCGGCCGGCGGCCATGTTGTGCTTGACGAATAACGCTTGCGGTTCCAGTCGAAACGCTCTTCTATCCTGCCGGCTTTGAAGCTCTTGAACACAAAGGCATCCGGATTGCCGCTCAGAGAATCAATCCATTTGGGCAGTAGATATGCGTATTCGACCTGCCCCTGCAGGCCGCCCACTTCATACTTTTGTCCATCGAGCTCGACTATCGCCTCCGGCTTGACTCCGCGGATGACGGATTCGCCTTTCATCAGGTTATCATAGGCGATGGTAGCCGCATTGGGTGCCAGGCGAAATGTCCGGCTGATTAGTCCGTTGCTCAGAACAATTTCCCTGCCGTCGAGCCGTTTTTCAATCTTCACGGGTTCCTTAATTTGTGTTACGAGCCAGTCTGCCTCGATTGTTTTGCCACAGAGAGCACCTGCGATGAATAAAACCATTACCGTTATGATTACAGATTGCTTTTTTTTAAGCATTACTTGTTTCCTTACTTTCCTTTAGCTCTTGAGCAGCATTAGTTAGATGACATTCTGACCGACGACGGCTAAAACTAACGCAAATACTTTTGAAGCACCGGCGTCTTTCAGCGTTTTCGCACACTCGTTCAGCGTTGCACCGGTTGTTTTAATATCATCAATAAGACAAATCTTTCGATTTGTGAAATTATGTCCGAAACGGACAGCAAAGGCGCCGGCGACGTTTTTTGCTCGTGCAGTAGGACTCGACATTGACAGTTGCAATTTAGTTCGGCGGGTTCGAACAAGGTCGGTTTTGATTTTGGCTGTGGGATGCTTTAATTTCCTTGCTAAAAGATGTGATTGATTGTAGCCGCGGGCTAATCGTCTGGACCAGTGCAGTGGTACGGGAACGAAAAGTTCTATATCGTGATAAAAGCCGCTCCCTTCCAAAGCTGAATTGCCCAAAAATCCTACTGTCGAATCCAGCTCTGTCCGGCCGTTTTTAAGGGCCAATATGATTTGCTGCAGTGCCTCTCGATAAACTCCGCTGCGAGCAATACTGTCGAAATGAAATTCTTTACCCTGACAATTTGGACATGCGCCTTGAAGTATAGCAAATTTGCCGGCGTCCCGGCCGCAGCGCCTGCAATAATCGCCGCCCGTGCACGCCAGAAGCTGGGCCCAGCACTTTTGGCACAGGTCTTTATCGGTTTCGCAGATACTTTCACCGCAATTAATACATACTGCCGGCCAAAAAAGCTGGTTTAAGCTCTGCAACGTAAAAGTAAAAGCTTGTTTTGGCTTTGTCGTGTCCACGCCGCCAATTATATAGACAGAAACCTGGTTTAACCACTGAGAAACTATGAAAGTAGGCCTGTTAATCACTAATCTTAAGCTGATTAAAGCAGAATATAAGCAGCAATGAATATGTATTAAGTAATGCTTATGTAAAAACTGTTTAAAAAGATAATAATATAAAGTTCAGTATTTCGTAAACCCTTTATTAACAATAACCTATATTACTTTACCTCGTGTTGATTGAGGCGTTTTTCTGCTTCCGGCTTGACTAATGGACTTTTAACCGTTATAATTGTCATAGTTGCGTTAGTGTATGGCAAGAACAATAAAAACAACCGGAAAGAAACGAAAGAAAAAATCCTCTAAGGTTGCCAGTGTCAAGAGCAAAAAGGCTTTTAAGACCTATCAACAGGCCCTTGACTACCTTTTTGAAAGGACTGATTACGAAAAGCAGGAGCGCCTGCGCTATAACGTCACAACATTCAACCTCAACAGGATGCAACAACTGCTCTCACTGCTGGGCAATCCACAAAAAAAAATCCATACAGTCCATATAGGCGGTACAAAAGGAAAGGGCTCAACGGCTACGATGTTGGCCAGGATGCTCGAAGCAAATGGCTATAAAGTTGGATTATACACGTCGCCCCACGTAGTACACCTGCATGAGCGGATTACGATTAATTCAACAATGATTAGCGACTCGGAAATGTGCGGCCTGCTGAACCGAGTTTATGCCCCCATTGAGAAGATGTCAAAGACCGACCAGCCGACTTTCTTCGAGATTATGACGGCTTTGGCGTTTATGTATTTTCTCGATAAAGAGGTTGATATTGCCGTAATTGAAACCGGTCTTGGCGGAAGACTCGACAGCACAAACGTTATTAAGCCCAAAGTCATCGGAATAACCAGCTTGAGTATCGACCATCAGAACCTGCTTGGGGATACTATTGACAGCATCGCCAAAGAGAAAGCTGGAATTTTCAAGCGGGGTGTTCCCACTGTTACCGTTCAGCAGGAACCCTCGGCGATGCGAGTGCTAAGATCGCAGGCGACCGCCGTCAAGGCGCCTTTGAGCGTAACAGGCAGTGATATCGATTTTTCGCAGCGTTTTGAAACCTCGCGTGAGCACGGCCCGCACACAAGAATCTGCCTGACAACGCCGACAAGTAAATTTGAGCATCTCAGAGTGCCCCTGCACGGCAGACATCAGGCAATCAATTGCGGCCTTGCTTTAGCAATGCTGGATAAACTAAAATCAGCCGGCTACAAGATAGACAACGATAAAGCCGCTGAGGGTCTTTGCAAGGTCTCACTGGCGGGCCGAATGGAGATGATTTGGGATGACCCGAGAATTATGATTGATGCCGCTCACAATGCCGCAAGCATTCAGGCCCTGATTCACGCAGTAGGCCAGAATATTCCTTATGATTCTATGGTTGTAATCTTCGGCTGCAACTCTGACAAGGACGTCAGAGGAATGCTCTATAAATTACAATACGGCGCTGATAAGGTGATTTTCACACGCAGCAATTCGCCCAAAGCGGTCTCGCCGGAAGATTTGGCTGAGATGTACACCGAGATATGCGGAAAGATGTATCAGACCGCCGCCAGCCTGGGCCAGGCACTGCAACTTGCCAGAAGTGCAGTCAGCAAAGAAGACCTGATTTGTATTACCGGTAGTTTTTATCTCATCGGCCAGGCAAAAATGCGCTTCCAGGGAAATTAATACTGCACTTAATAACTTCAGCGTCTATACCTTCATTTCCTCAAAAAAGCCGCTTCTTCCTTTTTCCACATCTCGATTTTCGGTTTGCAATAGAAGGGAATCTGGGTTATAAAATCTTTTCTTCAGAATTAAACATTTGTTATAAGGAGTTGACGATGGCGGAAATAAAAAAATATATCGCCGTTGACCTCGGCGCCGAGAGTGGCAGAGTAATGCTTGGTTCGGTTTCCACGCGGAAACTCGTTCTCGAGGAAATACATCGTTTCAGTAACGGGCCCATCGAAGATAACGGTTCTCTGCGCTGGGATTTTAACAAACTATTGTCTGAGATTAAATCCGGTATAGCCAAGGCGGCAAAAGCAGCCGGCACTCAGGTCTGGGGTATAGGTGTCGATAGCTGGGGTGTAGATTTTGGCCTGCTCGACGTAGATGGCAGACTGATTGAAAATCCTTATCATTATCGCGACAGCCAGACCAATGGGATGAGGGAAAAGGCGTTTGAGATGATAAGCAAACGCGACATTTATGAAAACACCGGCATTCAGTTTATGCAGCTAAACAGCGTTTATCAACTGCTCGCAATGCGTCTCAATAATTCGATTGCACTGGCCACAGCTACGAAATTGATTTTCATTGCCGATTTGGTCTCCTACTTTTTGTGCGGCAAGATTTACGCCGAATACACCCTTGCAAGCACCTCACAATTTATGGATATGAGGACAGGCAAATGGTCCGGACAGGTCCTGGAAAAATTGTCTCTACCGATTGGCATCATGCCCAGAATCGTCCGGCCCGGAACTGTTGTTGGCCAGTTGTCTGCCAGGATAGGAATAGAGCTTGGCTGCGGCCCTGTTCCGGTTATTGCCATCGGCTCGCACGATACCGCTTCAGCCGTGGTTGCCGTGCCTGCCGCCGGAGATGCCAACTGGGCATATCTCTCGTCCGGAACCTGGTCCCTTATGGGCGTTGAAGTGCCCGGTGCAATTGTCAATGATAAGACCTTTGGGTATGAGTTTACGAATGAGGGCGGAGTTGACAACACAATTCGACTTCTCAAAAACATAATGGGACTGTGGCTGATGCAGGAATGCAGAAGACAGTGGCAGCGGGATGGAACAGACCTGTCCTATACGGACATGGCGGCCCTTGCCGATAAAACCGAACCGTTTACCAAGCACATTGAAGTTGATGACGGCAGATTCCTTGCACCCGGAGACATGCCGAAAAGAATCAATGATTACCTTACCGAGACGGGCCAAAGCCCAATCGACGACAAGGGGCAAATGATAAGAACAATACTGGAAAGCCTCGTAATTAAGTATCGCTCCGTAATGGAAGCTTTAGAAGATGCTTCCGGAAATACGATCGAGATACTGCATATTGTCGGCGGCGGCATACAGAACGAATTGCTTTGCCAATTCACAGCCAACGCCCTTGGCAAGAAGGTAATCACCGGCCCGATAGAGGCAACCGCCAGCGGTAATGTCCTTATGCAGGCAAGGGCAACCGGACAGATAAAATCCCTCGAACAGGCCAGAGAGATTGTCCGCGACTCGTTTAACCTTAAAGAATATCAGCCGCAGGATGTCTCTGGCTGGGACGAGCAATACAACAAAGTGCACAAGGCATAAGGACGCAAAGGAATTACCAACAACAGAAAGGCACATTTTGGTTGAAGAACTCGAACGTAAGCTGGATAGTTTCGACCCTGACGAAAGAAAGCAGGCATTGACCGCGCTTTACGAAAAAGCCGAGGCGGGTGAAATCGATTTGCCCGAACCAGGTACGGATGTTAATCTGCACTGTCATACATTTTTTTCTTACAACACTTACGGCTATTCTCCCAGCAAGTTTGCCTGGCTAGCCCGCAAGGCCGGATTGGCCGTTGCGGGCGTGGTGGATTTCGATGTGCTCGATGCTTTGGAGGAATTTCTTGCCGCCGCCCGAATGCTGGACCTCAAGGCCTGTGCCGGCCTGGAGTCACGGGTCTATGTGCCGGAATTTGCTAATCGGGTAATAAACTCACCCGGTGAGCCGGGCATCTCATACCACATGGGCGTTGGATATCCGAAAGCACAATTGCAGGGCGAGCAGAAACAGTTCCTGCTTAACCTTCGCCGGACCGCACAGCAGAGAAATCAGGACTTAATGGGGCGGGTAAATCAGCACCTAAAACCTGTGGAGCTGGATTACGAAAAAGACGTGCTTGTTTTAACACCGGGCGGCAACGCCACGGAAAGGCATATGTGTCTTGCCTATGCGCGTAAGGCACAGGAAATCTTCAGCGATGAAGGTAAGCTCGCGAAATTCTGGTCTGAGAAACTGGGTGTTGAGATGGAGCCGTCGGTATTGCCACAGGGCAGAAAATTGCTGGATGCAATTCGGGCGAAAACTATGAAACGTGGCGGTGTCGGATATGTACCGCCCGACAAAGGTTCCTTTCCGATGATGGCCGATACGAACCGGTTTATTCTGGCTTCCGGCGCGATACCGGTACATACATGGCTGGATGGCACCAGCCAGGGCGAAAAAGACATCGAAGAGCTTCTGGATGTGGCTATGAGCACGGGTGCGGCCGCAATAAACGTAATCCCCGACCGTAATTATACTCCCGGAGCCAAAAATGAAAAAACGGATAATCTATACCATGTGATTGAACTTGCCGAAAAGCGGCATCTGCCAGTTGTTGTCGGAACCGAGATGAACAGCCCCGGGCAGAAATTTGTGGACGACTATAAAACCGAAGAGCTTTCGCCGTTAGTGCCGGTATTTCTTAAAAGTGCCCACATTTTTTATGCCCACTCGGTGCTCCAGCAAAAATCCGGCCTTGGATACACAAGCGAATGGGCGAAGAAAAACTTTAATAACGTTGCGGACAAAAATAAATTCTTTGAAAAGCTCGGAAGCTCTTTGCAGCCTAAAAATGAAGATAAGCTTTGCAATCTAAGTGAGGATGTAACTGCTAAGGAAATATTAGAAAGAGTAACCTGTAACTGATGACAAAAAAACGAAAAAAGAAAAATAAAAAACGCGCCGTAACAGATTTATCTAAAACACAATACGCCGTACAACTCGTGGGTCCGGATGAGCTTGTCCTTAATAAATCCAAAAAGGTTTTCGCTCCAGGCACTCATCAGATTCTTTGTCGTGTCGAGGCGGTTGGACTTTGTTTTTCCGACCTTAAATTACTGAAACAGTTTTCATCACATGTCCGTAAGAGCGAGGTAGTTTCGGGTATTGACCTTAAAATCCTCAAAGAGATACCGAGTTATGTCCCCGGCAAGACTCCGACGGTGCCCGGCCACGAAACGGTGGTCAGGATCGAGGCAATTGGTCGCGGCGTGAAAAATTTTAAGCCCGGTCAACGCTTCCTTGTACAAACCGATTACCGCTGGGTGCACACCGCAACTTCGAACGGGGCGTTCGGATACAATTTCGAAGGTGCTCTTGCAGAGTATGTGCTGATGGACGAGAGGATTATAACCTCACCGCAGGGCGACTCGATGCTTTTACCTGTCGGTGAGGAGCTTTCCGGCTCGGCTGTTGCCCTGGTGGAGCCCTGGGCGTGTGTTGAAGATGCCTACGTTTCTCCTGAACGTACAACTTTGAAAACCGATGGGCACACGCTCATCGTTGCTGATACCAAAGTAAACGCAGGTACTTTGAAAAAGCTTTTCAGTAAATATGGAAAACCTGCCCGAATGACCTGGCTTTCCGGAGCGCCAATTCCGGCTGGATTAAAGATTGCCACCGATAGAGCGACAAGCATATCGGTGCTTACCGATGCCGGCTATGATGACATAATCTATTTCGGATCTGATGCCAAGGTCGTAGAATTATTGTTTGCAAAAGTTGCTTTGAAGGGCATTCTTAATATTGTTCTTTGCGGCGGCAAATTCGGCAGAGATGTTGTTACTATGGTCGGGAGGGTTCACTATGGTGGCATTCGAATAGTGGGTACTACGGGTTCCGATCCGGCTGAGTCTATGAAGGTGATTCCCGATACCGACGAAATTCGCACCGGAGACAAAATTAATGTTGTCGGTGCGGGCGGTCCGATGGGCATGATGCACGTAATAAGGAACATCTGCCAGGGTGTTGAGGGCGTCAGCCTTTTTGCCTCTGACGTGGATGACAATCGCCTTGCTACACTAACAAAGATAGCCGCACCTTTGGCAAAGAAAAACGCTGTTACGTTCAGAACATTCAATCCCACTAAGGACAATGTTACTGAGGCATTTGACTACACTGCTTTGATGGCGCCGGTTCCGGCTTTGGTTGCCACCTCGGTGACTAATGCCGCCAGGGGCGGACTGATAAACATCTTCGCCGGTATCCCCGCCACCGTTACAGGCAAAATCGACCTTGATGCTTATATCGAAAAACAATTATATTACATCGGCACCAGCGGCTCGACTTTGGAAGATATGAAGCGAATGCTGGAAAAAGCCGAAACCGGCCGACTCGACACCAATCTCAGCGTCGCCGCTGTTTCCGGGCTTGCCGGTGCTACCGACGGCATTCGCGCGGTCGAGAGCCGTTCGATAGCAGGCAAAATTGTCGTTTATCCTGCCTGTAAAGATTTACCCCTCGTGTCGCTTGATAAGATGAACGAAAAAATGCCGCAGGTCGCCGAGTGCTTAAATAACGGCCTGTGGACTAAAGAGGCCGAACAGAAACTGTTGGAACTTTATAAAAATTCTTAGAAGGGGGATAACCAGTCAGGAAAGACCAGCTTATCAGCCGGTAGTAACACTTGATCAATATCCAACAATTTAGCTCTTGCAGAGCGAAGTAAAAGTAAAGGTGATCCAACAGGATCAATAACTAAAACCATCAACTTAACTATATGAGGAAAGAATAATGAATGAAGAGAAACGTCCCGGTGGCTTGACTGCACTTGCAGTAATTAATTTCATTTTTTCCGGTTTGTATTTGTTTGGCCTTCTTGGCTGGATAATTATCTTCCTTGTAATCATTGGAATAATACCAACCGACCAAATGAATGAGATTCAAAAAACCCAGATGGAGGCCTTTCAAGAGCTGGGAATTCCTGTATTCATTTTCATCTTAACTCTTTCTCTTATATCCAGTGTGCTTTTACTCTTGTCCGGTATAGGTTATCTCAAACAGAAAAAGTTCCTGGGGCGGAACCTCGGCAATCTCTATGCCGTCATTGATATTATCAGCAGTGTTATTTCCGGAATAGTCTTAACGGCAGAGACAGGGGGAGGTTTTACCATCATGACCATGGTCGGCCTGATTTATCCGGTACTTACACTTATTCTGCTCAACACCACCTTTAAGGAGGACCTGACCAACTAAAGCAGGATTATTACCTCGCTATCTTTATAGTTGCCAGTCCAGGACAAATGAATCTGAAAACAATAAATATCGCCCACGTTCGCCTTATCAGTCTTTACTGGAGCCGGTATGCCGTACGAAGTGGGTCGGGTCTGGTCTATCTTATGATTGCGCTGGTCTTCGGTCTTTCCGTAGCCCATATAATAATCATGCCTGTCGAGCGATTAATGGCCCTGCAAAAAAAACAAATAGGCCAGGCAAACCCTCAGCTCATCAGGAAGACAATCATCGACATAGGCCAGCCGATTATCCAGTTTGTCCTGGGAATAAAATCATTTGAACAAGTCGCCAAAGAAGCTGCATCATCTCATCTGCCCCTTCCGAATGATACTTCAAAGTCGGCACAATCCGGAAATAACGCCGCTGGTTTTGACCCCTGGACGAATTTTCTTCTCGAGAAAAAGCCCGCCCTGTTATCGGCGGTTTTTCTTATACTGATATTCGGTATGCCCTTTGTGATTTCCTTTCTGGCTTTCAACCAAATCAGCGGTGATGTTCAGAACCATGGCCTGAGATACCTGCTTTTGAGAACCGAACGGGGCAACATCTTTTTCGGCCGCTTTATTGGTACCACCTTTTTTTCAACAGCCGTTATGGCAATTATCGTCGCTACTATTACCTTTTATCTCGGCATGAAGATCAGAATCTACCCCGCTTCTGACCTGGCAATTTGGGCTGTCCAGGGCTTTCTGGCCCTGGCGATTCTTATGGTGCCCTACATCGCTGTTTGTTCGCTGATTTCCGCATCAGTAAACTCTCCGTTCCTCTCTCTGGTCCTGGCTAAAGTGGCTATCGCCGGTGTACTGCTTATGGCAATCCTCGGCAGCTTTGCATGGAAACCCGCCAAATATATCTTGTACGCCCTGCCCTGGGGATGGCAAAATAATCTGCTCCATCCGGCCCCGGCCCATTGGCTCGGGGCGGTTTTTGCGTCTCTGGCTTATACGGCTTTCTTTCTGACACTGGGTTATATCCGATTTGAAACGCGCGATCTGTAGGTTTGAAAATGACGAACGTTGTCTCCATAAAAGAATTATCAAAAAGATTCGGACGCATTCAGGCCCTTAACAAGGTGTCCTTCGATATCCCGTCAAATTCCATTTTTGGCCTGCTCGGCCCAAACGGCGCCGGAAAGACCACTCTTTTTTCCATCATCGCAGACTTCCTCAAGGCCGACGGCGGCACGGTCGAGGTCCTCGGTATCGATACCCGTCGCATATCCCGCCTTCAGGGACGCTTGAGTATCCTGCCCCAGGATGCGCAGTTCCAGCGCAATGTCCCTATCCTTGACCAGCTCGTTTTTTTTCGCCTGCTTGCCGGCCGCACGAAAAAACAGGCCCGCGAGGAAGTCCTGCACAGCCTTGAGCTGGTCGGCTTAAAATCGTTTGCTAAAAGACGCGTCAGCAGTTTATCTCACGGTATGGTTAAACGCCTCGGTATTGCTCAGGCCTTTCTCGGCAGCCCCGAAGTTATACTTCTCGACGAACCGACCGCGGGCCTTGACCCGGCCAGCGCCCGTCAGATTCGAGACCTAATTAAGCAATTGCAGCAGCATGCGACTATCGCTGTCAGCTCCCACAACCTGGCCGAAGTCCAGGAACTCTGCGACCATGTGGCTATTCTGGACCACGGTAATCTCGTTCTGTCCGGTTCCGTTGACGAAATTACTCGCGCCGACCGCGAATATAATCTGTCCCTCTCACGCCCGCTGCAGGAAAGAGAACTCGAAAAGCTGGCCTCGATTGAAGGCGTCCGCAGTATAAAAAAGCTCTCTACTGCCGCCGCAAGCCTGAGCAAACAATCGACAGACTATTTAATAATACTTAACTTGTCCGCCGAACACCTCGATCAGGATGCGGTTATTGCCCCTGTTCTGCGAACTCTTTTGGATATGTCCATCACCCCGCGAAAACTCACCGAAGGCCGCAGCCTGGAAACCCAATTCCTCGAAGTTACCGGCGCCCAAACCGGCGCCGCCCCGGAAAAACGCTGATTTTTTTCGTTAGTTTGGAAAACTTAAAGAAATGACCGAACAGGCCTGAATTTCTTCCTGCTCAGAGACATAGAAAGCCTCTTCAAAAAACATGATACTCAATAAATTCAATTATCGTTTTGAATTTTATATTTTGACAATTCATGCTTCGGATTCCCCCGGTTAAACTGGGGGATTTTTCACTTGCCTTCCACCCTCCTTACACCGTAATATAATTCCGGCATGCGGACGTTCTTTGATTTTAGCCATCAAGGAAGTAATGTCGGGTGTGGACCGCACACCTTTGTTCTTATACTTTCCAAATTGAACCGGATTAAAAAAAATGGAGGATAATTTTATGAAAGAAGGCATTGAAATGAATCGCAGACAATTTATGGGCACCTCGCTGGCTGCCACCGCCGGACTTCTGGCAAACATCAACAGCACTTCCCAGGGTGCTCAAAAGAAAAAGTCGAATATGAAGGTTGGTTTGTACAGCATCACATTTCTTGGGGTTTGGTATCGCGGAGAGGCCCTTTCTTTGGAAGAGATGATTAAACGAGCCAAAAGTTATGGTTATGAAGGGATTGAGATCGATGGAAAGCGTCCTCATGGCAATCCGCTTGACTGGCCGACAAAACGCTGCAGGGAGCTTCGCTCTTTCTCTGACGGAGAAGGTATTGAAATTCATGGAGTCGCGGCCAATAATGATTTCAGCAGTCCTGTCCCCGAATATCGAGAGTGTCAGATTGCTTATGTTAAAGAGCTGATTCGAATGACATCGGATTTGGGTGCGAGGACTTTGCGGATGTTTCTGGCTTGGCCGGGTGTTACCAAGCATCCTCAACTGGCACAATACACCATTGCAAAAGATATCTGGAAATACACCCATCTAAAATTTACTGAAGAACAAATTTGGACTTGGTGTCGCGAGGGCATTGCCGAATGCGCACGATATGCTGAAGATGCCGGCGTTATTTTGGCTTTACAAAATCATGCTCCTGTTATCTGGAGTTACCGGGATGTGCTGCGAATGGTCAAACAAGTCAATTCCAACAGCCTGAAAGTCTCATTGGATGTTCCGATTATGTTAGATAAAAGTCCTGAAAATATCCGACGGGCTGCGAAAGCCGTGGGTAATTTGCAGGTCCTGTCCCATTTCGGTGGTGAATACGATAGGGACAAAAATGGCAAAATAAAAGGTGCTAAATTCTACACACCTTTCATTCAGGCAATGCATGAGATTGGATATTCCGGCTATCTAAGTTATGAATTGTGCCATCCGCTGCCGAAAGTGAATGGTCAAACAGTAGGCATCGAATTCGCAGAAAAAAATGCCCAATTAGCCGCTGAATTTATGCGTGGTATCATTATCGAAGTTACAAAGGCATAAAAATAGAAAAATACATCAGCAGAGGAACGATGGACTTGCTGTTCTGCGAAGTAGATCTTCACTACATGGCACCTGTCAGCCCATAATGATAATACAAATAAGTAAACTAAGATAAGGCGAACCTGCCGAGATAAACATGGGAGAATATTATGTATAGGTTGGCAATAGTTCTTTTTTGTTGTTTCCTGATCGGCTGCGATTCGAGCACAGATAACAATCCCACGAATTTTAAAGAGCGGCAAAAACAATTATTTTATGAAATCAACCACAAGCTTGTTTATCAAAGCTGTCAGGAGCTTATGCGCCTGCACAGAGAGGGCAAGCTTTCTAATAGCACATTTTACCCTGACGATACAGCAGCCAGGCAGAATGAACTGCCGAAACCGATACGCTCATTGCAGCCAACGCGTGTGAACGTGGGTGAAAACATGATGGACATTTCCTTCCACCACGGCAAGGATGGCATACAGTCATTGAGAAGCTTTTCAAATGAATTTGGGGAACCTAAATCGAACAGTGAAGACACAAAAGGTTTTGGTTTCCGCAGCGATCCTTTTGAAATGGATAAGTTCTCGGGTGCCGAATCTCTGGATTATCTCAATGAGAACTACAACCATTTTCAAATGGAACTCATTCCAGGCTTAACTTACGAGAGGTTCCCGGATGAATCACCGGCTACTCTTGAGGAAGTAAAACAAGAAGGTGAAAGTATGGATATGCTTATGGACTTCATGATGACGACTATCGAAGAATTGGCGGTCAAGACACAAAAGTTACTCCATCAGACAAATCACCATGAGTTACTCAAGGTTTGCCGACAAATGATTAAGGATTATAATAAGGGAGTATTCAATAAAGCTCACATCAGTATTCATGATGCATCTTTGAAGGACTTGAAGCACATTCCTGAGATTATCTTGAACCTTGAGCCTGTTTATGTATGGTTTAGTAAGAATAGAGTCATGGTTGCGTTGATTGGCGGTATGGGTCACGCCGGAGTTACGGCTTATATGAACAACGAAGAAGCTGTGGCAGGGGATGACAATATGAAACTCATCGACGGTCTTATATATTATGATGATGGTCTCAGAGAAGCAAATGATGATTATAAAGATTATCTAAAAAGCCTTCAGAAAGAAGCCTTGTCCTACCTTGACTGGAAAAGAAAGCAGATGAACCTGCCTATCCCTAAAAGAAAAGAACTAAAAACATTAAACGAGATAAATCAATGATTAGTCTCTCCTTTCAGGTACACCTTCGTTCCAAATCATTAACAAATAAAAAATTGAGCACTCACCCCTTCCGGGCCTAATAGTTATACAGTATTATTGGGCATAAAAAGGAGTCGAATTTTGAGTGAAAACAACCATCCCAATTTATCCCACGTCGATTTGATACATACATCTAAAAAACAATGGATTAGTTTTAGTATCGTATTTTTAATATCCTGGAGTATCTCTCTTTTTCTTTGGTTCCAGGTTGAAGCGGACAGGCACATTTTATTTACCTTGAACAATTCTAATTTTAGTGATTACCTTGTTATTATTAATCGCTTCCTCACGAAATACGGGATGTCCGTCATCGTATTTATATATCTTTCGTATTTGGCGCTATCCTTGAAATATACCCATTTAAAAACTTCAAGACAGATATTTCTATTGATAATCTTTTCATTCGCCGTCGCCGGCATATCAGGCGACATATTAAAAGAAATATTCAATCGCACCCGCCCGTTTCTTGAATATGCAAACGAGTTGAGCTTCTTATCTCGTCCGGGCTCCCCTTCGTTCCCTTCCGGCCATTCAACCAAAAGCATGGCGCTTGCCCTGCCCTTTCTTTTTTACGCAGAATATAAAGGACATTTCCATGCCCTGGTCAAATGCCTTTTGGTCTTTGCAGCATTAATGGTTTGCTTCTCACGAATATTCTTGGGCGCCCATTATTTAAGCGATGTTTTGTCCGGGATTGGCTGGGTATTTTTATGTTTACCTGTTTCCGTGATGTTAAGTAATAAAATATTAAGGAGAATGACATATCAGAAATTCGAACGCGCTGCAAAAATATGGATTTTGGTTTATCTCGGTCTCATGATTTATCTAATATTTGTATAAGGGATTTTAATACCACCGGGGCCATCCACTAAATATCAATCACTATTTCATTGTCTGATTTCACCAAATGTCCAATTACCTAAAAATGCCTTTTACAGCATTAAAACGGCTTTTTTCCGGCCAACTTGACTTTTGGCCGATTAGGACTATACTTAAGTAGTTGAATGGCAATTTTTTATCAGTTATTTCAAGGGGTGCCCATTGTAATCGGGCTTTTCGGAGGGCTGTCACAAACCGCCTGTTTCCTGGCGGAGCCAAAGTATTATGGCAGGGATGTTTGATAATAGTACGGTTATTCAGGTTCAGCAGGCCAACGATATCGTGGACGTCATAAGCGAACACGTCAGTCTCAAGAGAAAAGGCAGGGAGATGGTCGGTCTCTGCCCTTTCCACGACGATAACCGCCCGAGCCTGAACGTCAACGCCGTCAAGCAGATATTCAAATGTTTCGCCTGCGGCGCCGGCGGCGATGTCTTCAAATTTCTTCAGATGCGCGAGAACCTCACTTTCCCCCAGGCCATAGAAAGGCTGGCCGAGCGGGCGGGCATAAAACTAAAACCTCTCAAACCTTCCAAAAGACCAGACCGGACCCAGGAGCCTTCACAGCAAATCGACCCGAACAAACTGGCAAAGGTCAACTCCTGGGCCGCCGATTACTTTCAGCAAAACCTCCACGACAAACAAAAGGGCAAATATGCCCGCGACTATCTCGCCCGGAGGCAGATAAGCCCCGAAAGCATAAAAAACTGGAGGCTCGGTCTGGCAATCAATTCGCCCGACGATTTGCTCGGCACAGCCGGCTCTAAAAATGCACAGGTCAAACTCCTCGAACCGGCAGGCCTTATCACCGCCCAAAATCAGGACAAGTTCGTAAATCGTCTGATGTTTACAATTACCGATGTAACCGGCCGGGTCATCGGCTTTGGCGGCCGGACTCTCGACGAAACCGGCGCAAAATACATAAACTCCCCGACGACCCCCCTGTTCGATAAAAGCAATTCGCTCTACGGCCTCGAGCAGGCACGCCACCAGATTGTCTCGACCGGCACCGCGATCGTCGTCGAGGGCTATACCGACTGCATAATGGCACATCAATTCGGCTGCACCAACGTTGTTGCAACACTGGGGACCAGTTTCACCACCGGCCACGGACGCATCCTCCGGCGATATGCGAAAAAAGTGATTTTGCTTTTCGACAGCGACGTCGCCGGAATCGAAGCAGCCAACAGGGCCCTCGATGTCTGTCTGGCACAGCGCATAGATATAAGACTTGCCTCGGTACCAGAAGGTAAAGACCCGTGTGATTTTCTCTTGACCGCCGGCAGAGAGCGATTCGAACAGCTCTTGAACGACGCTGTCGATGTCTTCCAGTTCAAGTGGAACAGGTTAACAGCCGGTCTAAGCAGCGATGACACCCTTACCGGCAAAAGGAACGCGATTGAAGAGTACCTGCAGACAATAGCCACCGCGCTGTGGGCGGGCAACGTCTCACCGATAGACCGCGGATTGATAGTGAACCGGATTTCGAAAATTATCGGCCTTGAAACTCAGCAAATTAACTCCGAGCTGAACAGAAGGCTAAGGCAGGCCGCCAGAGCTGCAAGCTATAACACTGAAGATAAACAAAGCGAAACCATAGATTACGGCCATGGCCTGTTCGCCGCAGCTCAGCGCGAGGTTCTCGAAGTATTGCTCAACGAACCCAGGCTATTTGAAATTGTAAAACAAAAAATTACATCCGATATCTTCGATGTGCCGATATCAAGACAAATTGCAGTGCTTTTGTTTGAAATGCTCAATAACAATATTAATACTTCGCTCACAGAGATATTGGCCAAAACTGAATCCGTAGAACTCGGCAATTCTCTTGTCGAATTAAGCCAAATCGGAGAAGAAAAAGGAAACTTTCAGGCCCGCTTGACAGGTGCCCTCGATGCAATTGAGCGCCACCAGGCACAGAAAAAAAACAGCTCTCTAAAAATAATAGATGACCAGAAACAGTTCCTGCGCAAAGTCCATGAAAATACCGGAAAGGAAAATCCACACAATGTGGGTATGATATAGTGAACAACCACCGGCAAACAGCCGTAAGAAATAATATACATGGTAAAATGTCCGTTTTCCCGCAGGAGGGAGGACAATTTGACTAAGTGTCCTTTTTGATTAAGGATTAATTTCACAAAACATATACAAGGGTGCAATTGTGACAAAAAAAAGAAAAAAGAAAACCAGGAAAACTACCCCTCGCAAAAAAAATAAAGCTGTGAAAGTCGAAACCCAGGAGCAGTCTTTGAAGAGCACCGATATCAAAGACACCGAACAGCAGATAAAATTACTCATCGAAAAGGGCAAGAAAAAAGGGTTTCTGACGTACGAGGAGATGAACGACGACCTGCCCGACGATGCCATCAGCGCCAGCCGCCTGGACCGACTCCTGGCAAATCTCGATGAAATGGGCGTCACTCTGCTCGATGAAGATGATGTGGAATCACATCAGGCCGCCAAAGTTCATGAAGACGGCGAATTTGAAACGTCTGATGAAGACGAATCCGAAGATGAACATGAAGATGATAAAGATCAGCAGCTAAAAGAAGACGAGATGCTCGAAAAACAACTGGTCGGCGAAGACGGCTCCCGCCGAATTGACGATCCTATTCGCATGTATTTGACTCAGATGGGCCAGATACCTCTGCTGACGAGAAAGTCTGAAATTTCTCTCGCGCGAAAAATTGAAATTGCGAGAATGACCTTTAGAAGGAAAATGCTCCAATGCGACTACTGCGCCCGAAACTCTCTCGATTTATTACAACAGGTACAGAACGGCGCGATGTCGTTCGACAGAACAATCAAAGTCGGCACGGCATATAACCTCACCAAAAGCGTAATAAAAAAGCGGCTCTCCGAGAACATCGGCACAGCAGATAAGCTGCTCAAAATCAACCATGAGCTGTTTAAGAAAACTCTCACGAACCAAAACAGCAAGGAAACCAAAGCCGCTTTGAAGCGAATACGTCGCAACAAACGAAAAATCGCAACACTGCTTGAAGAGTTAAGCCTGCGAACCAGCAGAATCCAGCCGGTCAAAAATAAAATCCACGGCATCTGCGGTAAAATGCACCAATTAGAGCATGCTATTGCAGCAGGTCCAAACAACCAGATAACCGAAGAAGATATCTATTCGATGAAGCAGGAGCTGGTCGGCCTGACCGAACTTGTTATGGAAATGCCGAAGCAGCTCGACAAAAACCTGAATGTTCTGGACAGGGTCTTCAGCCAATATGAAAACACCAAGCGGGAGCTCTCCAGCGCAAACCTCAGGCTGGTCGTTTCCATCGCCAAGAAATATCGCAACCGGGGTCTGAGCTTTCTGGATTTAATCCAGGAAGGCAACACTGGCCTGATGAGAGCCGTCGATAAATATGAGTACCGAAGGGGATATAAATTCAGCACCTATGCCACGTGGTGGATTCGACAGGCGATAACCAGGGCAATTGCCGACCACGCACGAACTATCCGAATTCCGGTCCATATGATTGAAACGATGAGCCGGCTGAGAACCGCCAGCAAAGTCCTGCATCAGAAGCTGGGCAGAGAAGCAACTATCGAAGAAATCGCCGAAGAAGCCGAGATGAGTATCGATGAGACACGCAGGGTCCTGAAGATATCCAAGCATCCAATCAGTCTCGACAGGCCCATAGGCGAAAGCGAGGACAGCTACTTCGGAGATTTTATCGAAGATAACGACATCGACTCGCCGGTGGCCTCGGCCACTCAGGAAATGCTGAAAGACAGGATCGATGTTGTCCTCAAAACACTTTCATATCGCGAACGTGAGATTATCAAGCTGCGATACGGCATCGGGGACGGCTATACCTATACCCTGGAGGAAGTCGGCAGAATCTTCAAAGTTACCCGCGAGCGCGTCAGGCAGGTCGAGGCAAAAGCTATACGAAAGCTCCAGCACCCCGTCCGCGCCCGCAAGCTCGAAGGCTTTATGGACCACAAAAGCGCCTGATTAAACAATAGAAAATTGAGAATTTAGAATTGGGAATTTGAATTTAAGATTTCAAATCTCAGATTTCAGAGTTATAAACACACATAGACAGGGCTTTTATTACTTAAAACCCGACAGCTCTCTTTCCCGTTTGACGATGTCCTCAAGTCTGTGTCCCAGGTGGAAATATTTCATTGCCCTGAATTTCTCCTTGGGCCGCTCGCCTTCTTTATACAGTGGGCCTTTTATGACCGCTGCAAATCCATATCTACCGCGGTACCGGCACGAAACGCCCGGATAGGGAGGCCTGCGTAGAAACGCGCTCTGCGGGAGAAGCTGCTGTGCCGCTAAGGAAATTTTGTATATTGTTCTGTCTTTCAGCTCTTCACTAAAACCCCCATACTTGACCTTGAGGGACATCTCGTCGAACAGCGGCTCCAGTTGGCTGAAACGTTGCTTGAGTTTGTTTCTAAGCCGTATTTGTTCATTATCAGTCAAGGGAAACTTGAACGCGGGCCAAATAGGATTATTAATATTCCGGCGGAATATTCTCTCATACATACTGAATACACCCTCTACATCTGCGGGCTTAACAAGGTCGCTGAGTCCCCGCTCGCTCAACATGGTATTGGTAAGTGTTTGGAATTCTGTGCAGAGTTTGCTAATCTGAGAAAATAACACATCATGGTCCTCCGGCGTCGAGATATCACAAAAGGAAAGGGCCAGGAACGTGGCCAGAACAGTATCTATCGGCTCTTTATACTTAAATACTACGAGATAAAGTCCCGAGAATTGCTTAATGGAATCGATGAGCTTGGCCCGGTCGCCTCGGAAGGGCCCCTCTCCGACAATCAGATGAATCGAGCGAACGGTATCGGCTACAAGCTCATCTGTTGAGTCCAGGTTGGCGTCCGCGCAGGGTTTTGCGAGTCCCTGTTCCAGGATGTCGCGAATATCGTCCATAGTCAGTGTGCCTTTTGGAGGCTCGGCATCGAGCCGTGCCAGGTACCGCTTAACGCTCTTGGTTGACTCGTATGGATCAGGTGGCGGCAATTCTTTGGCCAGGCGCGCCGCTTCGAGTCTGGCGCCCAAAGTGTCCGCAACATCCTCTTCCACCAGGCCCTGTCTGCGGACCTCCTCAATAAGCAGCTTTCCATACCAGAACCACTTGTTTCTGTCGATTGTCGTTATTATTCTTTCGAGGCTGCGCAGCGCGTCGGGGCCGGCGTGTTTGACCATCTGCCCTATGAGCGGTCGGAGAAGCTCATCGGCCTGCTGCGGGTATTTTTCGCGGATTTGTGCGGCGATTCGAGCCAGCTCCAGAAGACCCTGATAATTGCCGACGGAGCTATCTTCGCAGAGCCTTGCGACAACAGCCTGCGCGGAGTTGGAAAC
>CAZZAX010000046.1:0-38757 GCA_964653075.1 uncultured Pirellulales bacterium | reverse complement strand
AATTCGTTCGAATCTTCAGCCTGGGCTGGTTCCACTTGGAATTGAGGTAGAATTAAGCAATCTTGGTCCTGCGGCTGTCGAACCGCAAAGAAGCATTCAGAATAAGAGTGACCCCGTGTATGACGGTTTTAAGTATTTCTACGATTTTCGCCTTGATGTTTTGTCCTGGAAGCTTGGTGGATATATCGACGACCACACAGGCTCGACGGACCAGGGTCGGAGGTGCGGTTTTCTGGAGCTTGCTCCTGGAAGGCTGAATATCCGGGGAGAACTTTCCCGGCCGGCAACTTCGGATCCGTGGCTTCTAAACAGGTTGATACATGAGATAACCAATTTCTATGACGTTCGCCCGCATAGTCTGCATCTTTCTTTCCAGCTTCGAAAAAAACAGATCGATGATCAACAAATATTGCCCCTGGGTTTTGTTAAGTGCTTACTTTTGCTCGGCGGCGGTCCGGAACGAAAGGACACGGGCAGATTCTGGGTTTCAAGAATGGGCTACGATGAGATAACACAATATACCAATCGTTTTTCATCGACTTTGCCGGATTCCGGCGAGCCACAGAGCGAAGAAACGAATGGTGAAGAACTCGTATTTGCCCGAACCAGCAAGCGCAGGTGGTATCTGGGCGGAGGAGGTATTGCCGACAAGCCGCCGAGTCAGGCGACTACTTATGTTCATCAGTATAAATTTATTCGTCTGGGAGAAAAGACCAATTATGAGCCGTTAATTATGTGTCTCAAGGGCCTTCAGCTCGATTATAATCCCGGTGATTATTTGACAGTTGAACAGTTACGCAGCAGCAGGAAATTACGGCGGGAATATGAAGAATTAAAGCAATGGGCTGCGGAACCTACTCAGATAAGCTCACAAACCATAAGCAGATTCTTAAAAACCGTAAGGAACGGTCTGATGAACGAAGGGCACCATCGGCCCGCTCACAAATTGCACTACATAGACTGGGCGCTAAACACTATAAGCGTGCAGTTGCGAACATTCAACGAGCAAGTCAGACTCAGGTTATAAGGCTCAAGACTTTGGCTTGATATTCCGAAGGCCGTGAGCCTCTGGGGACCCACGGCCTTCCAATCTTGCACATACGCCCCCCCTCCGAAAAACCTGGCAACGTATATACGGATTATAATTTTGCAAATAAGAGCGGCGGAACATCGATTTAGGATTTGCAATTTCCGGTTATAAGTTTCAACCGGCAATCGCAAATCGCAAATCCGCGATTTTCTCAGCTATCAGTTCGAGCTTGTCTTTCATCAATCTTTTGTTTTATGAATCTTGCTGTACGCCAGGCAACATCCTTACTGAACTCAAAGCACTTGTGTATCCCTGAGTTCAAAGATTGTTTGAACTCGTCTGATTTGACCGCCGAAAAAACAGAGCTTTTTTCTTCTGTGTCCGCCGTTATTCCTCGAAAAAACGAGGAGCCGGCGGAGGCATTGGTTTTGTTTTCAGGGGCGGGCGCCAAAGTATAAATCGCAGTTGCATATCCTCCAAAATAAACTACCAGTAAAAAAACGAGTTTAGCTCTCCATCCTCTCATAAATTTTCTCCCTTCCTGTGAACTATATTATCGGCTGGTCCCCTCCGCCAGCCTTCTGATTTGCCACTATTAAGAATTTAACAAAAAAGTCCGCAAATGCCAAGTGTAAAGTGCAAAAAACTGCGATATTTACCTTATTTTCCAAAGAATTATTGGTATATGGCCATCAATTTTGTTCTTAGATAACAGGGTAACGGGCAAGTGATAAAGGGATAGATTTTACCTTTTTCGAAGACGGCCAAATTGTATCTATGGCTGGTTATTGTCCAGAACTTCTTTCAATGTTTTGCATACAATCGCCACGTTATCCTTATTCAGGTTGCTGTAAAACGGCAGGGCGATAGTGGTTTTAGATACGGCTTCGGTAATGGGAAAATCACCCTGTTTATAGCCGAATTTTTCGACCATAAAGGGCTGCAGGTGCACGGGCGGGAAATAATTGCCGACCTGAATGTTTTTGTTTCTCATCTGCTGCAGAATACGGTCGCGGCGGGCCAAAGTAAAACCATCAGCAAGACGGACGACGAATACAAACCAGCTCATATCGCAGCCATCGGGCTCGGTGGGCACTATCAGTCTGGGCTCATCAGCAAGCATTTGCTGATACCATTTTGCGACCTGCAGGCGTTTTTCCTTGATTTGGTCTATTCTCGAAAGCTGCACAATTCCGAGCGCACAATTTATATCGCTTAACCGGAAATTATAACCCAGTCTTTCGTGGCCGAGCCAGGGGCCGTCCGGTCCCCTTCCCTGGTTTCGGAGTGATACGCACATATCGGCCAGATAATCGTCGTTTGTCAGAATCATTCCGCCTTCTCCTGTGGTTATCTGCTTATTGGGATAAAAGCCGAATACGCTTATCGTGCCGAATGTCCCGGCCTTTTTCCCGTTCAATTCGGAACCCAGGGCTTCGCAACTGTCTTCTATCAGGGGCAGATTGAGTTTTTGGGCAATTTCAGAAATCCCGTCGAGGCCGGCAGGGTTGCCGAAAACCTCAACGGGCAAAACGGCTTTTGTGCGGGTAGTAATTCGAGCTTCGATTTTATCAGGGTCTATGTTAAGGTTTTCCGGGTGAATATCGACAAAGACCGGTTTGGCGCCGGCCATCATAATTGAGGCCGCTGAGGCAATGAAAGTAAAGGGTGTTGTAATAATTTCATCACCCGGGGCGATTCCCAGAGCCAACATAGACAAGAACAGGCCGCTGGTTCCGCTATTGACGGCAACGGCCCGCTTCGAACCGATGTAGCCGGTAAAAGCCCGCTCAAATTCCGTTAGTTTTGGGCCGAGGGAAAGATCGGGACCGCGAAGTACTTCGCAGACCGCTTCGATTTCTTTGGCGGTTATGTCCGGCCGAGACAAATATATCTGCATATATAAACTCCTTTGAAAAAATTGTACCCTCACCGGCCGATAAATCAAAGATATTTTGAATATGTGATGCGCCGGAGGAACAATTGCCGCCCTGCGATTTTCGTTGGAAAAGGGAAAGCTTTCTTATCTTTATAGGACGTAGTGCCGCCCGGGTAAATGTTTATTTGTTAGTTCTGTGCGGATTTTATGAAATAAAACGGCTGATAGATGAAAATTACATTTTGAGTGTTAAACAACCTTAGATTTTGAACCGATTAAAGGTATGGTTTAATTATCATTCAGTATCATTCATAGTGGCAGGAATCTGGAAATGGCAAAAGGCAAAGACGTACTTACGACAGGTGACGTAGCCAAGATTTGTCATGTTGCTCCGCGAACAGTCTCGAAGTGGTTTGATAACGGCCAGCTCAAGGGCTATCGCATACCGGGCAGCAAGGACAGGCGAATACCTGTAAGCGAGCTGATTCGGTTTATGAAGGTGCATAATATGCCGACCTCGGCGCTTCCGGTGGGCAAAATCCGGATACTTATAGCAGACAGCAACGACAAGACCGCATCGGCTTTGGCGGATGTTTTGCGGAGTGAGGCCGACTACGAAGTCAAGACCGTCCGGAGCAATTTTGGCACCGGTGCGATAGCTCACAAATTTGCCCCTCATGTTTTGCTTGTAAGCCTTTTATCTGAGGACATAGATGCGATGAGCATTTGTGAATGCATTCATACGCATGAGGATTTGAGGACTATTAAGATTATAGCTCTGGTGAACAATTTAAGCGAATCTGAGTCCGAAGCCCTGATGCAGAAGGGCTTCGACGGTTACGTACCATACTCGGCTGATGCCAAAGAGGTCATCAGGAGGATTGAAGAAGC
The DNA here is from genome assembly GCA_964653075.1 of uncultured Pirellulales bacterium. Taxonomy (GTDB): domain Bacteria; phylum Planctomycetota; class Phycisphaerae; order Sedimentisphaerales; family Anaerobacaceae; genus NIOZ-UU13. The sequence continues at coordinate 34,957 of CAZZAX010000046.1, read as the reverse complement.
CACAGCGATTATCTATTAATCCTGCACATCCAGGAGAGCCCCGTCGGCGGGCAAATATAATTGCTGTTTAGAGACACGGGTCTGAGTCTGAGCTTTTCAGGCGGGTGGTCGGCTTAGTCACGAGACAGAGTCGATAAAAAAAGCCAGCTTTTTTAGGCAGGCTTTTTTTATTCAATGGTCATTATTAATAGTCTTTGAAATGCCTCATCCACTGCGGCCAGTCGCCCGACTGCACAAAGCCGCCCGTGGTCCAGGGTCCGGCAATGTTATAGTCGGTATTCCATTTCAAAGTCCACAGCTCTTTGATTCCGACCTTTCTGGTGGTCCAGTCCATAAAGAGGACGTTTACAAATCCATCGTGACGGTTGATTGCAAAGATGCGCATTTCGTTTCCGGATGTGCCAACTCCTGTTCGGGGCTCTCCATCGTACTGCGGAGGGCTGTCGGTTTCGTACGGCTGGCCGTCGGCACGCCAGGCGCCGTCGGCCATAACCGGGACGTTATTCAGGCCTTTATGATTGGTGTTTCTCCAGTACTCCTCGAGCTTGCGGCCGTCACTGGTATCGTCGCTGTCATAAATCCACTCGTTCAGTGAATAGCTTCCGCCGGTAGGGAGGATCGAATAGCGGACGGGAGCGCCCTCTTCTATTGTTTTGTTTATGGTCATCGGACAGTAAAGGAGTTTTTCGCTGTTTGCGTAGTAATCAATCAGCTTCTGCATCCAGTTACCGGCCATGTAGTCGGGGAATTTGCTGTTGTTTTCGTCCATGTACATTGCCCAGACAAGGCCCCATTCTTTGAGATTGGCGCGGCACAGAACGGCCTTCGCCTGTTTTCTTACCCGCTGGAGGGCGGGCATGAGGATTGCCATCAACAGGGCGATAATAGCTATAACCACTAAAAGCTCGATTAATGTGAACCCCGTTAAAAATCTTTTACGGGCCCGGTTAGAAGCTCTTGTTTCTCCGTGAGGAGTCCTTAGGACTAACGGGGTAAATCCTTCTCTTTTGCGCATAAGAAAAACCTTCATTTTATCCTGTCAGATTTCTTTTCAAATAATATCAGTCCATGAGAAAGGCCAGCCTTGAGAGGCCGGCCTTTTTTTTTTCGGCAGATAATTTTTAGTACTCTTTAAATCGCTGCAGCCATTGCGGCCAATTGCCGGGTATTACACCACCGGCTTTCGTCCACGGACCGGTTGTGATATACGAACGATGCCATTTCAACGTCCACAATTCCTTGAGTCCTACAGGTCTTGTGGACCAATCCATGAAAAGCAGGTTAACGAACCCGTCGTGCCGGTTGATGCAAAAATGGTTCATTTCGCCGGAGGTGCCCTGATCGCCTATGTAAAAAGCATCCATAGTCAGCGACGGAGCATCGGTGTGGCGAGGCCAGGAATCATACCATGTGGAATCGCCGAACACCGGTATTGTATTCGTACTAACCGGTCTGCCTTCGGTCTTCCTCGTATCAGGTACTACGGTTGTATTGTTCTGGACATTCCTCCAGAACCATTCCAACATGCGGGCTCCACGGTCCTGCTCCACGGAGTTTGTCCAGGAATTGATGCCATAGCTGAAAATATAATCGTTGAGCGTGGCGGCCTTGAAGGTGCCCCAGTCGTAATCGTTTTCCATGAGTCTCGTGGCCGTCGGGCACAGAAGCATCTTCGCACTACTCTTGTAGTACGGCTCCGTTGCAGCCATCCACAGGCCCGATGCCCCTACATCCCTGTTATTGAAGTAGCCGTCGTGGTCGTCTGTGTACTGCTTAAACACAAGACCCCACTGTCTCAGTCTTGCCTGACAAACGACTTTCTGCGCCTGTCCCCTCACCCGGTTCAACGCGGGCATCAGAATTGCCATCAACAGCGCGATAATAGCGATAACCACTAAAAGCTCGATTAATGTAAATCCTGTTTTTTTGCTCATAAGAAAAACCTTCATTTTGTCCGTTCAGATTTCTTTTCAGATATTATCAGCCCAAAAGAAAGGCCAGCCCCGAGAGGCCGGCCTTTTGTCTTTAGCAGGTTATTTTAGTAATCTTTATATCGCTGCAGCCATCGCGGCCAGTCGCCGGGCAATATGCCGCCGGCTTTTGTGTACGGGCCCATTGTGTCATAGTCACGATGCCACTTCAGGGTCCACAACTCTTTGAGCCCGGTATTTCTGATGGACCAGTCCATAAAGAGCATGTTGACAAATCCGTTGTGCCGGTCGATGCAGAAATGGTTCATTTCCCCGGAAGTGCCCTGGTCTCCTATATTGAAACCATCCCTAAACTCCATTGGCGTGTCGGTATGGCGCGGCCAGCCGTCATGCCATGTGGAATCACCGAAGACGGGAATTTGACTCATATTTTTGGCATTATTGACGTTTTTCCAGAACCATTCTACCAGGCGGGCGCCGCGGTCTTGGTGCATATAATTGGTCCAGGAATTTATGCTGTAGCTGAATACGTAACGGTGTGACCCGCCTCCGGGCATGGCCATTACTCGAAAGGCGGCCTTAAATGTACCCCAGTCACCTTCGTTTTCCATTTCTCTGGTTGCAGTCGGGCACAGGAGCAGGTCCCAGTCGTCCTTGTAATACGGGCGCATTAAATTCGGCCACAACGCAGCCTCACCCACGTCCCAGCCCGGATTGAAATAGCCTTCATAGTCGTCCGTATAAAACTTGAAAATAAGGCCCCATTGTTTCAGTTTTGCCTGGCAGGTAACAGACTGAGCCTGTTTCCTTACCCTGGCCAGCGCGGGCATCAATATCGCCATCAATAGCGCGATAATAGCGATAACCACTAAAAGTTCTATCAAAGTAAACCCTCTTCGGCTCCTCATGATGAAACTCCAATTCTACAATAAAAAAATAGTTTTCGGAAATTATGTTCCGTACATCGGCATTTTACCATATCTTAAGTATTAATTCAAGGGTGAAATAGGCAAATTTTTTCCAGTAGTATAATTGTTATTTCGCCTTTTTTTGCAGCATCTTAGTGAGAAGTGGTATTAACTCTTCTGCAGTAACTTGTTTTTCACGCCCATCGGCGAACATTACCTCGTACTTGCCATCGGGGAGCTTACGCTGCATCAGCACAGCGGAGCTGTCCTTTGTGGTAATCCGATCGCCATACCATACAACGTCTTCACCGCGTCCAAGCATACGGTCATATCTTGACTTTATGGCCGATATGTTGGCGGTATCGGCGGTGGCCCAATGTTTAATAAACAGCATGCTATCCTGAAGTACCCCTCCGGTAGAGTCCCGGCCGCCAAGGAAGGTGGCACAGAATATTATTGTAATAATTATGGCCGCAGCGGCGGCAAGTTTATTTATTCTCAGGTGAATTATTATGTTGATTGTATCCATACCTACCCTGTGCGGTGAAAGTCTGGGTGGTATCTGGCGTTTTATGTCCTCGCCGAGAGCAGGGGGGACCGGCTCTGTCGTGGCGTCCGATAGTTTATTCAAAAGTTCTTTTATCTCTTTATCGTTTTTCATCGCAGCCTTCACTTTTTGCTTGACAACCTTTTTATATAACCTGCTTTCTCAAGGTTGTTAATGCCCTGTTGAGCCTGCTTTTAAAGGTTCCTTCCCTTATTCCTGCTGCATCGGCTGCTTCGGCGATAGTCAACTGCTGCATATAATGTAGAACGACCGTTTGCCTTAATTTAACGGGCAGTCGTGCAACAACGTTTTTCAACTGCTCCAACTGTTCGTTATGTTCGACTATGTCGTGGCCGGTATTCGTACTGTCAAAGACGTTAAAGCTTTCAACGCCGGCCGTCTTTTTGTGCTTGTTCCTGCGCCAGTATAATCTTGAAATGTTACCAGCAATTCGATAGAGCCAGCCGTTCAAGGCTTTTCCGTCCCTCAACTGGCCTATATGGTGCCAGGCGTTAAGAAAACTTTCCTGGGTCAGGTCTTCACTGACCTGGCGGTCGTGTCCGAGCCTTCTCATAAATAAATAAATCTGTTTGTAATATATATCAACAAGCTCGGCTGCGGCCGTATGGTCACCTGCCCTTAATCGGCGGGCAAGCGAATCAAGCGTTTGCTCCGAGCGTTCCTTTGCCTTGTTGAGTTCCCGCAGTTTTGTTACAGGATGCGCCGAATCAAAGTTCTGTTCTGTTAAATTTGCCTTTTTTAGCGTCATTTCAATTCTTTTTTTTTGCTGAAAAAGTCAGTTTAACTTGAAATTGCTTTATCCGCAATATTAAATGGTGGCCTATAAGGTATGATGTGAATATTATAATGGATTGAACGTGTTTAAAAGACAGTGTGCAACATAAAACTATGACGCTTTTACCGGCCAATATCGGTTCGTTTAGTAAGCCCGTTCAGGAGTTGTGGAACAAGATGAATCCCTGCACACTATGCCCGCGGCAGTGCAAGGTCTATCGCGGCAGGGGGCAGACGGGCTTTTGCGGGATTGCCAACAGGGCGGTGGTAAGCTCTGTCGGGCCTCATTTCGGCGAGGAAAGCGTGCTTGTCGGCGGCGGGGGGTCGGGTACGATATTCTTTGCGGGCTGTAATTTGGGCTGTTTTTTCTGTCAGAACTTCGATATCAGCCATCATCGTAACGGGCGAAAGATGACGATTGAGCAGCTGGCTGAGGCTATGCTCGGCCTGCAGGAATACGGATGCAGTAATATTAATTTTGTTACTCCCACCCACGTTGCTGCTGCTATTACGGCGGCTATTGAATTGGCAAGGGATGCAGGGTTGAAACTGCCGACGGTCTATAATACCGGCGGCTATGATTCTCTTGAGACGCTTAAGCAGCTCGAAGGATTCGTTGATATTTATATGCCGGATATGAAATATTCGGATTCGAGTGTTTCTGAAGAGCTTTCCACGGCGCCGGATTATCCGGAGGTGAATTTCGCGGCCGTAAAAGAGATGCACCGGCAGGTCGGCGACCTTCAAGTTCAAGACGTCCTGGCTACGCGGGGGCTTTTGGTCAGGCATCTGGTCTTGCCGGAGAATCTGGCCGGCAGCTTCAAGGTAATAGATTTTCTGGTTGAGCAGATTTCTTCTAAGACGACGATTAATGTTATGGACCAGTACCGTCCCTGCTACAAGGCCGCCTCACATCCGAAAATAAACCGCAGACCGACTTACAAAGAAATCGAATCCGTCCGCCAGTACGCAATCCAAGAGGGCCTGAATGTCCTTCGGTAACTTAACATTAACAATTTTGTTAATTACAGAAATAGGTCATTCGAGTTTATTCTCGGCTGAAGTTTAATTGAAACTCAATGATACCTCAGAAAGATCAATAAACACATTACTGATGTTTGAAATGCGCCCAGATATGCGGAATTCTGTTCCTTTCTTTGAAGCTACTAATTCGGGGTATTTTTCCTTATCGACTTTGAAACGCATATATCTACCAATTATATTTCCACCCTGCACTTGTTCGGGACGTATCATCATGAGACTAATCGTTTTTTCGCTAGAAGATTCATTGGCATGAACAAGGATAAGATGCTCATTTTCTACTGTTATACCTATATACTGCTTCGCAGTTACCTCTTGTTGTAAAAGAGGCCGACTATCTATATCCTGACATATCTCCTTTAGTGACAGAGAGAGTTTATTTTCGCTTGGAATTGTTTCAATTTTTCTAGAATCAGCCTTGGATTTATTGATGTATATTGTAATTAACCAGCCAATGGTTGAAACTAACAAAAGGACAGTAGCACCTATAAGTGCAGCTTGAATTGTGCGGCTTTGGTACCACTTTTCGACAACTGGTTTATTTTTGGATACTGAATCTTGTTTTTCAAAGACTGAGCCAGATGTAATTTTTGGCTGTCGTATCGTTTCTTTCTGAACTGCTTGGCTATCGAGTGTTCCATAGATGACATCATATAAGAATGAACCACAAAAAGGTAGGTGTTTGATTGATGCTCGTAAAAGATTACTTAAAAAATTTCTGGCTAGATTTTTTTTCTCATCCTCAGTAGTCGAAGGAATTGTTTCATCCATTTCTTCATTAAGTTTCGACCAAGCAATTCGAACTAAATTCATCCATGGACTGTAAACTTTACCTCCATGGAACCACAAGTAATTTGCGTATCCACGACTCATTTTCGTTACATCATCTATTGGCTCCCATGGCCACTTCTCAAGTTCTGTAACACCAAGATCAACTTTTTCTGCATCGGGATCTGTGAGAAGCCACGTAGTTAAAATAATGCGTTTTGCATCTTCTTCTGGAATAAATTGTTGATCTTCATATTTTTCGAGTAGGTAATTTCGGGCCTCTTGAAATCGAATCATCAATGCTGGTGTTCTTCTTACATCAATTTCTTTTTTGAGTTGTTTTATATCCATCTCAACGGGAAGTGTATGAATTTGTGCTTGGAGTTCATTGAAATTATTTTTTTTTCGCTTCCAGTAAGCATCTTCGCTGCAATATTCATTTAACCACTTTCCAGCTTCTATGTATTTTGCTGGATTAGTTTTAATATCTTTGGCTATTTTATTAAATAACTCGTATTCTTCTGGAGTTACGATCTTTTCGGTATCACTCACAATGTTCACCTCAAAACTTCAAAGGAATTTAGTTGAACGCCGCTATTAGATTGCTTTTCAAAATTATAATATCTTTAATCGATTGGACAAGTGTTAATACTTTACTTCAAATTGTTGCTTTAGTTGTTTAGCGTTTTTTATTGCGTGGGCGTGTGCATCGTTGTTGAAATAGACGTAGATGCCAAGCGCCTCGTTCTTATGTTGTTTGAGCCATTCGGCCCAGTTCTGTAGTGCGGATTTCGAATAGCTGCCTGCGTATCTTCCTGTTGTGCCGTGGAAGCGGATGTAGATTGTATCGGCCGTAACTATGCGGGGCGATTCTTTGCCAGGCATGTCGTGGATGCAAAAGCCGGCTTTCAATTTACGAAGCAGGTTAAATGTATCATCCGAATACCAGCTACTGTGCCTGAATTCGAAGACGGCAGTTCGCCTCTTTGGCAGTAGCTTGATAAAACTTGTGAGCAGATCAAGGTCCTTGTGAAGGCTCGGCGGCAGTTGATAAAGGATTGGGCCGAGGCTGCCTTTCAATAAACTGATTCTATCGAAGAATCGCTGCAGCGGTTCTGAGGTGTCCTTCAATCTCTTGATATGGGTTATATATCGGTTGGCCTTTACGGCGTAGAGGAAACCTTTGGGGGCGAGCTTGTGCCATCTCTTTACAGATTCGGCCTTCGGGAGGTGGTAGAAGGTGTTGTTGATTTCGACTGTGTCGAAATGCTGTGCGTAGTGCTCGAACCATTTGCTCTTGGCTATACCGGCAGGATAAAACAGCTCTTTCCAGTGGTCGTAATACCATCCCGATGTGCCTATTCGAATGTTGCAGGCCGGATTGCTCATAGAGGATATTTTAACGTTTTGAATGGTTTTGAAAATGGTTATAATTTCAAAATCAGGAATGTAAAAGGAGATAGTAGAATGAATTTTGGCCCACAACAACCTGGCAAGTGGTTAATCGCGGCTGGTATTGTTATAGCGCTGTTAGGTGTGCTTGTTATTGTACTTGGGCGGGTTGGTTTATTTAAGCTGCCCGGTGATTTGGAATTAGGCTCTAAGAACTGGCGGATTTATTTTCCGATAGCAAGCTGCATAATAATCTCGATTATCCTTACGCTTATCCTGTGGCTTATCAGTTATTTCCGCCGTTAAATTGGGGTGTTGCTTAGCGAATATAATTATCATTTTGATTTTACTCATGTCGGGATATAATCAGTTCTATGAAGAACACTGTTCTGAGTGAAATATTTAATGAGATGGCCGATATTATGGAGATACTCGGCGAGGACCGTTTCCGTATTAACAGCTATCGAAAGGTCGGGCGGGTTATAGGTGATATTCCGACCGATATTGAGTTACTGCTGGCAACGGGTGAGCTGGCAAAGGTGCCGGGTATTGGAAAATCGAGTATAGCTAAGATAGAAGAATTTATCAAAACAGGAGTAATAACGGCTCACCGGGAGCTGCTGAAAAAAATCCCGTCGAAATTATTAGAGCTGCTGCGTGTACCGGGGATGGGGCCAAAGGGAGTAAAGGCGGTCTATGAACAACTGAATGTAACAAGCATAGCAGACCTTAAAGGTGCAATAAAGGACGGTTCTTTTGCCGGGCTGCCGGGCTTTGGTGATAAAAAGGCGGCGGCAATTATAAGGGGTATAGAATTTCTGGAAAAGTCAACGGGTCGAATACGTCTCGATGAGGCCATAGGGGCGGCGTATATTGTAACCGATTTACTGCGGGAGTTTGCCGGCACTCAGAGGATTCAGACAGCCGGCTCGCTGCGACGCCGGGCAGAGACCATCGGGGACGTGGATATACTTGTTTCTTCGGGCAAGAGTAAGAAGTCCTCCGAGCGGATTGTAGAGGGATTTACAAAAGCCCAGTTCGTTGAGGAGATACTTGCATCGGGGCCGACAAAAGGCTCGGCGATTATCCGAACCGAGACCGCGCCTGTTCAGGTCGATGTGCGGGTGGTACCGAAGGAGAGTTTCGGGGCCGCGGCACAATACTTTACCGGCTCGAAAGAGCATAACGTGCGCTTGAGAGAGATAGCCATAAAGGCGGGATTGAAGCTGAATGAATACGGCCTGTTCAAGGGGGAAAAAATAGTTGCCGGGCAGGATGAAGAAGAAATTTATCAGAAGCTCAAACTTGCATATATCGAGCCGCTGCTGCGCGAGGACAGGGGAGAGGTTGAGGCGGCAAAGACAAATTCTCTGCCCGAATTGATTCAGATTGGTGATGTCCGGGGTGACTTCCACATGCATACGAAGGCATCCGACGGCAATTGTGAGATATCTGAAATTGCACAGGCCGCGAAAGATATTGGTTATAAATATATTTGTATTACGGACCACTCGAGGTCGTCGGCGATTGCCAATGGTCTTTCGGCCAGGCAACTGGCTCAGCAAATAGAGCAAATACGAAAGCTCAATGAAGAAATAAAAGGCATAACCATCCTGGCAGGGAGCGAAGTTGACATACTTGCCGATGGCTCAATGGATTTCGATGATAAATTGCTTGCTGAGCTGGATTTTGTCATAGCTTCGATACATTCGGGATTGGCGAGCCCGCGCGAGAAGGTGACGAAACGCACGTTGAAGGCGATGGACAATCCTTACGTTAACTGCATCGGTCATCCGACGGGCAGGCTGATAGGCCAGCGGGAGGCGATGGACATCGATATCGCTGCTGTCATTAAGCACGCGGCCCAGACACAGACCGCATTCGAGGTCAATGCAAATCCGTGGCGTCTGGACTTAAAGGACATTCATTGCAGGATGGCTGTCGAGTCAGGGGTAAAGCTGGTCATCGGGACCGATGCGCACAGTATTGCGGGGCTGGGGCTGATGGGCTTTGGTGTGGCGACCGCCGCACGGGGGTGGGTGACGAAGGGCGATGTTCTCAATACCCTTACGGCTGCTAAAATCAAAAGCTGGGTCAAAAGCAAAAGACCGAGATAACGGCACACTCGGTCCGGATTGATGACGTGCGTTTCGTATTTTCAAACAGTTATCATTTCATTATGTTTTTCGCTTTATGCGGCCGATGAAAAAAAATTAAAGAATCCGAAAAAAGACCGAACAAAAGCAAAGTGTTAAAAGTAGAAATAATGAAGTAGAGATAGGCAGGCTGTAATTTATTATATTTGTCCGTGCCATCATAATTCATACGTTTATTATATCATACCAAACCTGCCTTTCGAAGATAAGAAGTTTCCCTAAGTGAAGCGGCGTTGTTGTGCTTTGCCGGGATTGTTCCCGAGTAAAATCGGATTATACGTAATAGGGACGTCGTAAGGTGCCTGCATTGGTCGAAGCTACGGCACTATTGTCTCTATTGCGGGAGAAGTCTCTTATGGATTGATTTGACTGATAATGGAAGTGTGCTGCGGCTGCGCTGGCCGGAGTGTTATTATACATTTATTTTTTTGAAAGGGCAGGAAAATGAGAACAAGAGCAAATAATACCAGATGGCTTCTATGCGTGCTGTTTGTCCTGACGGCGGTGGAAGCAGTTTCTGCACAGACGCCCGGGCCTGATCCATTGGAACAGCCGAAAATCATTTATGTTAATGACGATGCCGACGGATTGAATATCGGGACAAGCTGGAAGGATGCCGTTACTTCCCTGCAGGACGCATTATTGCTTGCCTATTTTTCTGGCAAGCCTGTTGAAATACGCGTTGCCAAGGGTGTTTATACGCCCGATCGAGGGCTTGGTATCATACCGGGAGATCGCACGGCTTCGTTTCAGCTCATAAACGAAGTGACAATTAAAGGCGGCTATGCTGAAAACTTGAGCGGTTGGCGGGGACAGCCTGACGTTCGAGATATCAACCAATACGAAAGCATTCTAAGCGGCGACCTTAACGCCGACGATGGCCCGGGATTAACCAATATCGAGGAGAACAGTTATCATGTGGTAACGGCCAGCGAGACCGACGCGACGGCCATGTTGGATGGTTTCACTGTCACCGGCAGTGGTATCGCCGGCGGCGGCAGAAGCCCTTACGAACATAGCAGCGGGATGTACAACGATAAGAGCAGTCCGACGCTGATTGATTGTACTTTCAGAAGGAACCTGGCGGCGGAAAGAGGCGCCGGGATGTACAACAACGACAGCAACCCCGTATTGTTCAACTGCACATTCAGCGAGAACGATGCGCCGGATGGCGGTGCCGGGATGTACAATAATAATAGCAGCCCGATGCTGACAGATTGCACGTTCAGCGGGAATTCCGTCGGCGGCCATGGTGGCGGCATGTACACCAACAACGGCATGCCTGTATTGCTCAACTGCATATTTACCGGTAACACTGCAGGTATGAGTGGTGGGGGGATCTATAATGAAAAGAGTGTTCCGACACTGACCAATTGCACATTCACCGATAACTCGGCGGGCGGCGGCGGCGGCGGCGGGATGTACAACGAAGAGAGCGTTCCAACGCTGGCTGACTGTACGTTTGGTATTAACTCGACGGAAGGAAGCGGAGGTGGGATGTACAACAACAGCAGCAGGCTGACATTGCTTGGCTGCATTTTCAACGGAAATGCGGCATCAAGAAGCGGCGGCGGCCTGTACAATTACGACAACAGTGAGATGATTCTGAATAATTGTATATTCAGCGGCAATTCAGCCAGAAACGGCGGCGGGATGGAAAATCTTAGCGACAGCTACTCGATACTGCATAATTGTACGTTCAGCGCAAATTTCGCAGAACATGAAGGGGGCGGAATATCCAATATCCAGAATGGCTATCTGACACTGGCCAACTGTATCCTCTGGGCTGATACGCCGGATGAAATACGGGTTGTAGGTCCAGGCGGAAGAGGCGGTATAACCGGTAGATTCGAAGTCATTTATAGTAATGTGCAAAATGGCTGGTCAGGCGAAGGTAATCTCGATAGTGATCCATTATTTGCAGATCCCGAGAATGGTGACTTCCATCTGGAATCTCAGGGTGGGCGATGGGACTCGATTGGCAGTAACTGGGTCGTTGACGCTGTAAGCAGCCCGTGTATCGATGCGGGCAGTCCGGACGAGCCCGTTATTCTTGAGCGTTTTCCCAATGGCGACCGAATTAATATGGGAGCCTATGGCGGTACGCCGCAGGCCAGCCTGTCACTACAATTACTTCCACATTTGTCCGGCCAGGCTTCCAATCCCAGCCCGGCATATGGGGCTGTCGACGTCTATGTAAATGTCACATTGAGCTGGACCTCCGGCTTAAACGCCGTCTCTCATAACGTGTACTTCGGGCCCGATATTAATGACATGCTGCCTGTATCAATTCAGCAGGCCGCAAACGAAATACGACTCGGTACACTGGATTATGGAGTCACTTACTACTGGCGTATAGATGAGGTCGATAGCGAGGGTAAAATAAACACCGGTGCAGTTTGGACATTTACAACAGTTCCTCCGCCGCCTCCACCCAAAGGCAGGGGGTGTTTTCTTGCTGATATGCCCGTATGGGTAGATAGGGAACTTGTGCAAATCTCGAAAGTTGCCGCAGGCCGGACAATTGGTAAACTCACCTGCCTGACAAACACGTCCGTACAAATCGAGAAATTAGAGGAGCACGAAGGGACATTCGCGTGCTATGATGTTTTACTTGAGAGCGGAAATAGTGTCGGCGTGGCTGAGAATCATTACTTCATGGCGAAATCCGGGCAATGGATCTCGCTGCTGAATCTAAAAGCAGGATCAAGACTTCTAACATCAAATGGTTCGATAGGGATTATAAGAGTGACCAAAAGAGCAGTACCTTATATAGGCAAGGTCTATAATCTCAAAGTCGAAGGTTCAGACCGCTATCTCATAGGTAAAGACGCAGTCATAGTACGCGATTACTAAGACGCCAGGTTTGTGCTGGCCGGAGTGGATGAGGAGATTTAGGGACTACTGAGAAATAGTGCTCGCTGCGGTATTTCTGAATTCGGCGTTCGAATTTTGCCGACCGATGGGTTACAACTCCAAAGCTGTTATAATATATTGTGTCGCTATGCCTTCTCAATTAGCTAAAATCCTGTTAACCGGTTTGCCGGGCTGCGGTAAGACAACCGCCGTGATAAAGATTATAGAGAGTCTCGCGTGGCACGGCCATTCCTTCGGCTTCGCTCAGGACAGGCTTGGCCGTGCACGGGCTGGAAGCCCGTGCCACCTAAAAGCAGCGGGATTTTATACTCAGGAAATTCGGCAAAATAATGTCCGTAAGGGATTTAGCTGGAAACGGCTCGATGGGACCGAGGGGACACTTGCTCACGTTGATATCAAGGGGCGTTTTAAGGTCGGTAAATACGGCGTTGACGTCGAAGGTTTCGATAAAAATGTGGTCCCTGTTTTGGATATTGAACAAACCGATGCGGATTTGTTTGTTATTGACGAAATTGGAAAGATGGAATGCTTTTCGAAGAAGTTTACCGCCGCAGTGCACAGGCTCTTTGCATCTGATAAACCGGTATTGGCCACTGTGGCACAGAAAGGCTCCGGCCTTATCTCCGAAATAAAGAATTACCCCAATATCCAACTATTTACCCTAACCATTGCCAATCGTGAAAAAGTAGCTGCTGATATTCTGGAAATTCTGTCGTTTTAAGAAGGACTTCATGATTATTCTTTAGCTCCGTGCCTGCGGAGTAGTTCGACCATGTCCTGGTGTCCTACTTGCTCAGCTTTATGTAACGGCGTGTAGTTTCTATTGTCTCTTGCGTAAATATCAGCACTGTTTTTAATGAGATGTTCAGCCAGGTCCAAATGGCCCTGAAGGGCTGCAAGGTGTAAAGGCGTATCGCCATTCTTATCTTTTGTATTAACGTCGGCGCCATTGGTTATAAGCATTGTCATAATACTCGTGTGGTGCTTGGAAATAGTGCAGTGTAGCGGTGTACTTTTGTCCAAATTCTTCGCGTTGATATCAGGTTTGTAGGTTATAAGCAGTTCAACTATATCATCGTGGCCCAGCCATGCTGCGTTATGCAGCGGTGTATTACCCCAGCCATCTTTGGTGTTAATATTGGCCCCATGAGTAATAAGAAATTTGACCATGTCCTTATCATTATCACGAGCTGCCTTGTTTATGGGTGAATCATGATAATTCTTGGTGTTGACATTGGCACCATTAATAATCAGTAGTTTGGCCACTTTTCGATGATTAACACCTTTTGTTCTATTGGCTCTCCATGACCAGAACGCCTCATGCAGGGGTGTATTTCCTTCCTCGTCTTTTAAATTAACATCGGTGCCTGCTTCAATAAGCAGTTCGGTCAGCTTCTCAATACCATTAGAGGCTGCTAAGAATAGCAATTTCTTCTTTTCTTCCTCCGTTTCATCAATATCGACACCTTTTGCAAGAAGTAGATCAGCTAAAAGCACATTACCCTCGCTGAGAGTTTTCATAAGTAGAGTATCACCCTCCGTGTTCTTTGCATTGATATCAGCTCCACTTGAGATAAGCAAATCAAATATATCCTTACTGTTATATCTGTGATAAGTTAAGAAAAATATTGGTGTCTCACCATCATCATCTTTTGCGTGTATGTTGGCACCATTATCTATAAGCAGGGTGACTATATCTTTATTATTAGAATAAACTGCCCGGTGCAGAGGGGTCTGGTCCCAATTATCCTTTGGATTAACTTTAGCGCCTTTATTTATAAGCAGTTCGATAATATTTTTAAGCCCCTGCTGTGCTGCTAAATGAAGTGGTGTTTCGCTGTCGGTATCTTGGGCATTAACATTGGCACCTTTAGATATAAGTAGTACGACTAATTCAATTTGGTTCTTATTAACTGCAATATGTAGTGGAGTTCCTTCATACTTGATATTAAAATTGACATCAGCGCCATTAGCTATAATTAATTCGACTATATCTTTGCTTCTGTTAGCAATAGCTATGTGGAGTGGGGTCTTATCCCATCGGTTCATTAGATTTACATCAGCACCTTTGGTAATGAGTATTTTAGCTATTTCCTTGTAGCCTTCTTGAACGGTGTAGTGGAGGGGCGTTTCCTCATATTGGCCGCACTTGACGTTGACTTCAGCGCCGTTGGTTACGAGCAGAGCGATTAAATCTTTATTACCGGAAGGCAGTGCCAAAAACAGTGACGTCCAGCCGTCTTTATCTTTTACATTTACATCTGCACCGTTTGAGATAAGCAATTCAGCCGCTTCGATATTTCCATTATGTACGGCCTCGTGAAGGGCTGTCCACGTATTCAAATCCCTCTCGTTTACATCGGCACCCTCCGAGATGAGAGATTGAAGAAGCTCGATGTTACCTGCTCTTACGGCCTGGTGCAGGGCTTCTGAGTTTACAGGCTGTTCCTTTTTGCAGCCGGGGGCAAGTAGTATTAATCCCAAAATCAGACAGAAGTATATATTCGCTTTCACTTATAGTTACCTCGTATATACAGACTATCCGCGGTTTCACATATATAAGGCATAAAAAGTGAGAAAAGTAACAAATTTTTTAGTATTTTAAGCAGAATTTTTCGCTTCGGTGTCATCGATAAAATTTAACCCGCTTTAAGGAAAAGACTTGCTATATTGCAGCGGAGAAGTTACAGTTTTGCGAAGTATTATTTTCGGGAAGGCAGATATGGGGCAGGGAGGCCTGCAGTTCCAAGCTGCGCAGCAAAGACAGGAGCCAAAACGTATATGCAGACCGAGCTTGAATATCGAAACCTAATCGAGCTTTTTAACGGGTCACTCAGTAAAATCCCATCTTTAGATAAAGAATGTCTTGAAATCATTCGGCCGGAACGCCGGGAAGTTCTCACCTTCGGGCAATTACAAACACGGGCACGGGATTTTGCTTTATGGCTTATTCAGGACAGGGGTATAGGCATCAATGACAAGGTTGCGGTATTGGGGAAAAACCGTGTGGACTGGGACGTTGCCCTTTGGGGGATTATATTGGCGGGTGCGATGCCTGTCTTGATAGACCCGGAAAGGCCTGTCGAAGGCCTGCAAACGCATCTGATTAATACGGATACCAGGCTGGTTGTTATGGCCGACGATTATCAGGACGAAAATTCCCAACGGGAACTAAGGGAGTGGGCCGACGGTCGGGGTATCGGTCTGATAGAGATGACCGTTTTTGAGAAAGTCAGTACGGATGAGGCCAAAGCAGATGAGTTGTTGAGCAAAGTTTGTGAAAAGAAGAACGCCGAGGATACGGCCGTGATTCTCTGCACTTCGGGTACGACGGGTGACCCGCGGGAAGTTGAGCTGACCCACACCAATTTCATTGCCAACATCCAGGGTTCCGTGGAGAAGATAAGATTAACCCATGAGGATACACTCGGACATATTCTGCCGCCGCATCATTCTTTTGGTCTTACAGTCGGCAAGCTGCTGCCTTTCTGTGTCGGTGCAAATAATGTTTATACCAATCAATACCGCCGGGTGTCCGAACTTATAAGGGACAAGGGGGTGACTATTTTCATTGCAGTGCCTGCTTTATTTACCGTCCTTGCCAAAAAGTTCGAAGAAAATATCTCGACAGTGAAGAAGGAAAAGCCCTTAATCAGACTTCTTGACCACTGTCTGCCGAAGGTAGTGGGAAAAAGAATCATAAGAAAGTTAGGCTGGGACAGGCTTAGATTTTTCCTGTCAGGCTCGGCGCCGATGCCCAAGTGGGTGCTGGATGTGTTCTGGCGCAGGGGCATATTGCTGTATGAGGGCTATGGCACTACGGAAAACTCGCCGGTTTACGGTTTCAATGAGAGTGCGGGTTCGTTAGGCTCTGTCGGTAAACCCATCAACACCCTGCTGGTAAAGATTATCAACGAAGAAGGTCAAAGTTTCCAACCCGGAGAAAAGGGGGAGATCGCTCTGGGCGGGCCGTGTATTATGAAGGGCTACTACAAGAATCCCAAGGCAACTCAGGCCGTAGTGACTACGGATGATAAGGGCGTTCGGTGGCTGCATACGGGTGATTTGGGGTATCTGGATGAGGATGGTAACCTTTATATTACCGGCAGGAAGAAATACCTGATTGTGCTGCCGGGTGGTAAAAACGTGAATCCCGAATCACTGGAATCGGCTCTTTCGCAGGCCGACTATGTAAGCGAGATATTAGTGGTACCTGATATCCGAAAGGACACGGTCGGCATAGAACAGGAGACGGTCAGGGCAATCATCCGGCCGGACTGGGACGTAATAGAGGCCAACACCAGTTTTTCATATTCCGATTTGGTAAAGCAGCCTCAGGTCCTCAGGTCACTCGTCTGGCAAAGCGTTCATGAATGCCAGAGAAAGAGCAGGCGGTTGTCCTCTTATGAAAAGTTGTCATCGCATAATCTTGAAATAAGAATAGAAGAATTTCATAAGACCTCTACCGGAAAGATTAAACGAGAAGTTTATATGAAATTATGATAAGATAATATTGTGGATTCAGCGGATTAAGAAATATTCTCTGAAATTCTATTGATTAAAGTTTTAACCGTTTTGTTTTAAAAAAATAAGTTTCATATCAATTCGTCCCTTTTAGGAGGTTTTGCAATGCAAGGTTCTATTTCCCGTCGTAATTTTCTTAAGACCGCCGCGGCCGGCAGTGCCGCACTGGCAATGTCAACTACAAGCTACTCCCGTGTTATCGGTTCCAACGACCGGATATCTATTGGCATTATAGGCTGCGGTGGACGTGGTGTTGGCGCTCATATGCCGGGAATTTACAAACACAACGACAGTCAAAACTTTGAAATTACCGCGGTTTGTGACCCCTGGCGGGTGCGTCAGGATGCGGCCTCGGCCAAGGTCAAAGAATGGTACGGACGCGAGGCGAGAAAATTCTCTTCTTATCGTGACGTGCTGGCTCTGAAGGATGTGGATGCTGTTATGATTGCTTCGTGTGACCACCAGCACACAATACACCTTAAAGCGGCCGCCAAGGTACGCAAAGATGTCTATTGTGAAAAGCCTCTGGCAAGGAGGCTTGACAGGCTCAAGGATGCCTGCGATGCCGTGAAAAAGGCTAATATTGTAGTTCAAATTGGAACCCAGTTGCGAAGTTATCCTACCTTTACCGGGTGCCGGAAGCTTTACAAGACAGGGATTCTCGGCAAGGTGGGGCGTATCGAGCAGTGCCGTAACAGTGAGAGACCATACTGGTATGGATACGTCAAGGACGTCAAAGCCGAGGACGTGGACTGGAAAGAATTCCTGATGGATACCCCTTACCGGATGTTTGACCCGGTATTGTATTCAGGCTGGTATGGTTACAGGCAGTTTTCCGATGGGCCGATTCCGGGTCTTGCGAGTCACTTTATCGATCTTGTGCACTATATTACCGGCGCGAAGTTCCCCGCGAGCTGTGTTTGTCTGGGCGGTACGTTCACATGGAAAGACGAGCATAATTTTACATGTCCCGACCATGTTCAGGCCATGTGGATTTATCCGGAGGGGTTTATGGTCAGTTACTCGACGAACTTCGGCAACGGCAGCGGGAACAGCTTCAAGATCTTCGGCGACCAGGGCGTGATGGACATGGTCAACTGGAATGCCCCTGTTCTGACGGCCGAAGGCGGAGGTAAGAGGATGGGCCGGATACGCGGCAGAAAGCCTGTGGAAGAGGTTCAGCGTCCCGACCACTTCCTGGACTGGTTACAATGTCTGCGAACACGTAAGACACCGAACGCTTCCATTGATGCCGGTTATCAGCATGCGGTCGCCTGCATCATGGCGATGCGGTCGTATGACACCGGACACCGGATGATATACGAACCCCAGAGACGTGAAATTCACGAGGGATAGAATTCGTGTGTCATTTTGAGTTTGCTTAATTTGTATTAAAAGGCTTCTGCAAAATTGAAGTTAGGCATACTTTTGGAAAGAAAAAATCTCTTTTTTTATTTTTTCTTTCCAAAAACGATTTGTGTAAAGTTTTACTTGATACTATGTTACAAAACGGCATCCAATTATTTTTAGAAAATCGTGAAAAAAGATTTTCTAAAATAATATATGCCTAACTTCAATTTTGCAGAAATCATTTTGTATTAAAAAGTAAGGAGAAAGAACAGATGAGCACTTATGAACAACTGAGCCGCAGAGATTTCCTTGACAGAACATTAAAACTTGGCGCCGCAGGCCTCGCAGCCTCATGTGCCGCGACATCAATTGAAACTGCTCTGGCGAACGAGAGAAATGACCGCTGGCAAATCGGCTGCTATACGCGACCCTGGGCTAAGTACGATTATCGGGTGGCTCTCGACGCCATCGCTGAGGCGGGTTTTAAGTATGCCGGCCTGATGACATCCAAATCCGGGCTGGTAATTTCGGCTGATACTTCGCTTGAAGAGGCCCGGCGGGTCGGGCGGGAGGTGAAAAAACGCGGCCTGAAGGTTCCATCGATATATGGTGGCGGCATTCCAGTGGCAAAGTCACTTAAGGCGGGCATCGAGGGCATGAAGAAACTTATTGACAACTGCGCCGCCTGCGGGGCGACTAACCTGCTGATGGGCGGGACAGGTAATAAGAAGCTCTTCAAGTTATATTACAAGGCCATTGCCGAGTGCTGCGATTATGCCCGGGAGAAAGGGTTAGGTATCAGTATCAAGCCGCACGGCGGGCTTAATGCCACCGGGCCGCAGTGCCGCAAAACAATTGAAATGGTCGGCCACAGGAACTTTGGTATTTGGTACGACCCGGGTAATATCTATTTCTACTCGGACGGCAAGCTCGACCCTGTTGATGATGCCGCTACCGTGGACGGGCTTGTGGTTGGTATGTGTATCAAGGATTACAAGCACCCGAAGAATGTGGCAATAACACCGGGAATGGGGCAGGTAAACTTTCCTGCGGTTTTTGCACGCCTTAAAAAAGGAGGCTTTACACACGGACCGCTCATCATAGAATGCCTTGACCCGGGAGATGCTAAACAGTCTATTGTCCAGGCCAGAAAAACCAGATTGTTCCTGGAAGAGCTGACCGGACAGAAGACTTCATCTTCGAGAAAGAATTCTGTTAATGCTGAATTGACAGCAGGTCTGGCGGTTATTGATATAACGCCCCCGGTTGGTTATAGAATGAGCGGATATTTTAGCGAGCGTTTGAGCACCGGCACGTCGAATCCGCTTCGTGCAAAGGCGATAGTCCTTCGCCAGGGTGACACAAGCGCGGCTTTGGTCTTCTGTGACATAATAGGTTTGTCGCTCGATGTTTCGTCGCGTGTGCGTCAAATAGCAGCCAAAAGGACCGGTATTCCGGCTGAAAATATCCTTATCGCCGCAACGCACAGCCACACGGGGCCGCTCTACTTCGGTGCTCTCAGGAAACACTTCCATAACCTTGCCATAGCCGAACACGGCAGGGACTCATGTGAGAAAGTGGATTACTCGTCTGAGCTGGCTAAGAAAATCATAAGGGCAATAACACAGGCCAATTCGAAAGCAGAGCCCGTCCGGCTCAATGTGGGAGTTGCTGAGCAGGATGGTCTTTCATTCAATCGGCGGTTTCACATGAAAAACGGGACCGTTCGGTTTAATCCCGGCGTTATGAATCCTGATATCCTCCGGCCTGCCGGGCCGATTGATCCTGATGTTGGGATTGTGTTTTTCAATAAGGCCGGGGACGGCAGTCCCAATGCGGCGCTTGTGAACTTTACCCTTCACCTCGATACTGTTGGCGGAACAAAGTACGCTGCCGATTATCCTTTCTATATAGAGCAGTCCCTGCGGCAGGTTTATGGCAATGATTTTGTCCTTCTGTTTGGCACAGGTACATGTGGTGACATCAACCATATCGACGTAACCAGGAGAGAACGGCTCAAGACGGACTTCATTGGAAATACGCTGGCTCAAACGGTGAAGGCAAAAGCCCGGTCTCTGGAGAATATTGCCGGGCCTTCGCTTGCGGTGCGTAGCGAAATTGTCCGGGTGCCGCTTCAGCGTTACGGGCCGGATAAGGTTGCCTGGGCCCGTGAGAACATTAAGAAAGTCGGCACCAGTGAGCTTTCGTTTCTCGAACAGGTCGAGGCATATAAGATATTAGCTATAGAGATGCGCCGCAGCGAGACAATCGGGCTTGAAGTGCAGGTTTTTCGACTGAGCAGTGACGTGGCGGTGGTCGGTTTGCCGGGAGAGGTTTTCGTTGACCTGGGTCTTGCTGTCAAACGGGCCAGTCCGTTTGCGACTACGTTAGTTATTGAGCTGTGCCAGGATGCCCCCGGTTATATCCCTACGAAGAAGGCGTTCGCCGAAGGCAGTTACGAGACGGTCAACTCGCGGGTTGCTCCCGGAGGCGGCGAGAAGATGGCTGAGGCGGCTGTACGGCTTTTGAAGGAGCTTGGAACATCATAAGTACATATTACCTGATACATGGCAGCTATTCTTTTATTCCGACGGGCCGGAATTAAAATTGCATATATGTATCCGGAGATTACAATGGAGCACCGGATGTTCCGTTGTATCGGGACGGAGACTTGAGAAGATAATTGAAACAATCATAAGAGCGAAAGCTGCTTATGACCTATTCCCTTATGAAAGGAGGGCTACGACATGTCGGAAAAACAAGAAGTTTCAGTTGTGAATAAGCAAAGAGAGCCGATTTCCCGCCGCCGGTTCATTGCCGGGGCCGGTGCGGCGGCTCTGTCGTTTACGGTGGTCAAACCCGGGCAAGTGCGCGGTTTCAATGCCAACTCGAAGGTTGACCTGGGTATAATCGGATGTGGCGGCCGGGGGACATGGATAACCGGCCTGTTTAAAGAGCATGGCGGATACAATATTGTTGCAGTAGCGGATTATTTTCAGGACAGGATTGACAACTGCGGCGGTAAATTTGGCGTGCCGCAGTCCCGCCGTTATCCGGGCCTGTCAGGTTACCACAGGCTGCTTGAAAGGGTTGATGCAGTAGCGATTGAAAGCCCGCCGTATTTTCATCCGGAGCAGGCCGCGGCGGCGGTGGATGCAGGTAAGCATGTTTATGTCGCCAAGCCAATCGCGGTGGACGTGCCGGGCTGTCAGAGCATCGGCGAAAGCGGAAGAAAAGCGTCGGGTAAAAAAAAGTGTTTCCTTGTGGATTTCCAGACCCGAGTCGATGAATTCTATCTCGAAGCGCTTAAACGTGTCCGCAACGGCGCAATAGGAGATTTCGTTTTTGGCGAGGCGATATATCATGCAGGTTGTCCTTTTGGGCGTATGTACGATACATGGAGGAAAGCCCCGAATGATTCTGAGAATCGTTTACGGGCATGGGGGCTGGATAAGATAATATCCGGTGATATTATTACCGAGCAGAATATCCACACGCTCGATGTGATGAGCTGGATTATGGATTCCGAGCCTGTTTATGCGGTTGGGACGTGCGGTAGGACTGTTCGTCCTGTCGGGACCTGTAACGACCACTTTACCCTTATGTTTGAGTATCCGAACAACATAGGTATCACGTTCAGCTCAAGGCAAATCGAGGGTCACGGCACTAAGCCTGATGGTATCCGAAACCGTATGTTCGGTTCCAAAGGTGTGCTTGAAACGGAATACGGCGGATGGGTACTGATTCGGGGAAAGGATGAAACCTTCTATCGCGGCGGAAGAAGCCCCGGTATTTATAAGGACGGCGCCGTTACGAACATCAAGACGTTCTATAATAGTATTGCCGAAGGCAAATATGATAATCCGACGGTTGCATCGAGCGTTCGCAGTAATCTTGTGACGATTCTTGGCCGGACCGCTGCGTACACCAAACGCAAGGTAACATGGAGAAGGCTTCTTAAGAATCCTGAGAAGCTTGATGCAAATCTTAAAGGTTTGAAAGCATAGGGATATTGAGTATGGAAATAAAACAATCAGGAATAACTCGACGGCGGATGCTGGTCAATGGGGCGAGTGCCCTGGCGGGTCTTTCTGTGGCTGCCTCGTGCAGGCCATTCGCCCGGGAGAGGATAGAGAAACCTCGTGGTTTCAAAATCGGGGTCTGCGATTGGACCATAGGAAAGAGGGCGAACCCGATCTCGCTTGAGGTAGCCAAAAGAATCGGGCTTGACGGCGTGCAGGTGGATTTCGGAAGGGCCGAGGATAAACTGCCGCTGTTTGATGCCGATTTGCAGAGGAAATTTCTCGATGAGGTGATCAGGCAGGATGTGCAGATTGCATCACTGGCGATGGGCGTTCTCAATAACATTCCTTACAAGAGCGACCCTCGCGCCGAGCAGTGGGTTGCCGATGGTATCGATGTGTGCAGGACGCTGGGTGTAAACGTTGTTCTTTTGGCGTTTTTCGGCAATGGTGATTTGAAGGACGACAGGAAGGGAACAGATGCTGTTGTCGAGCGGCTCAAACGGGTGGCTCCGAAAGCGGAAAAGGCCGGGGTGTTTCTTGCTATCGAGTCCTGGCTCAGCGCCGATGAGCATATGGATATTATCGAGCGGGTCGGCTCGAAGAATATAAAGGTATATTACGATGTGGCGAATTCCCATAAAGCGGGCTATGACATTTATTCAGAGATACGGCAGCTTGGCAAGCATATCTGCGAGTTTCACGCCAAGGATTACGACGATTTGTACGGTAAGGGCTCGATTGATTTTGTAAGGGTGCGAGAGGCGATGGACGATATCGGCTATCGGGGATGGTTCGTGATGGAAGGGACGAAGATGCCGCTGGGTGTTGAGGAAAGCTGCCGTTATGACGCCGAATACCTGCGGGGCATTTTTCCACCCATCGTGTAAATGCAACATTCGGACGGCTTAGGGGCCGAACGAAACGAAAGGGTAGATTATGAAATCGAGATGGAAACTTATAGTTTTGCTGGTGGTTCTTGTTACGGGGCGGTTTGCGGTCGGGACGCCGCTGGATGATTATGTTAAAGCGCCGGATGACAACTACCGCTACAGTGTCGTGAACACCATCAAGGGAGAAGGTTACACGGCCTATGTTCTGGATATGACCTCGCAGGCGTGGCGAAGCAAGGATGAGGTGGACAGGACCCTCTGGAAGCACTGGCTGACGATAGTAAAGCCCGACCAGGTAGCTTCCGATAAGGCACTGCTCTGGATAACGGGCGGAAGTAACGGAAGTCCCGCACCGAGCAGGGCGGACTCTATGGTGGCGGGTATGGCGCTGAAGAGCAAAACGGTCACAGCGGAGCTTAGAATGGTGCCGAACGAGCCGCTGGTATTTCCCGATGGCGGTGGGGCCCGGACTGAAGACGGGATAATCGCTTACACGTTCAATAAATATATAGAAACAGGCGACAGTACATGGCCGCTGCTGTTGCCGATGGTAAAAAGTGCCGTGCGGGCGATGGACACGGTTCACAGCCATATCTCGTCGGTTACCAATAATAAGCTGCATATACACGAGTTTGTGGTTTCCGGCGGTTCCAAGCGGGGCTGGACAACGTGGCTGACGGCGGCGGTGGATAAGCGGGTCATTGCGATAATTCCGGCGGTCATCGACGTACTCAATATGGCCGAGCAGATGAAGCACCATTTCAGCGCTTATGGTTTCTATTCCGATGCCATCAAGGATTACCAGGACCTTGATATTTTCAGCAGGCTCGATACGCCGGGCGGGGCGAGACTGAGGACATTTATCGACCCGTATAATTATCGAGACAGATATACGATCCCGAAATTTCTGATAAATTCGAGCGGGGACCAGTTTTTTGTCTCGGATTCCGCTCAGTTTTATTTTCATGATTTGATAGGCCCGAAATATCTTAGATACGTTCCCAATACCGACCACGGCCTGGGCGGCTCGGATGCGATTGAGAGCCTGCTGGCGTTTTATGCTGCCATATTGAGGGGCGCGCCTCTGCCGGAATTTAGCTGGAAGGTGCGGGATGATGGAGCAATCGAGGTCAATACGAAGACAAGGCCGAAGGCCGTTAAATTGTGGCAGGCGACGAATGAAAATACGCGCGACTTTCGGCTCGAGACAATCGGGAAGGCCTGGAAGAGCACGGACATCGGTTCGGCCGGGCGCGGCAGGGGGACGTATCTGGCAAGGATTCCTGAGCCGGACAAGGGCTGGACGGCGTTTTTTGTCGAGCTTACATTTGACAGTGGGATAGGTATTCCATATAAGTTCACGACACAGATAAAAGTTGTTCCTGAGACATTGCCGTTTGCCGATAAGGTCGGGAAGGTGTCCAAGGCGACTGAGGGTGCGGTTTTGGTTTTGGAGCCGTCGGAAGAAAAGGTGCTGTATGCGGAGCTGACGCCGCAGGAGTTTCGCGAGCGGATAGCGGCCGCACCCATTGCATATCTGCCCTTGGGGACTTTGGAGTGGCACGGTGAGCATCTGCCTATCGGCTCGGACGGTTTGCAGTCGTACGGATTTTTTATTGGGGTTGCGCAGCGGGCCGGGGGGATTGTGCTGCCGATGCTGTTTTTGGGGCCGGACCGGATGGAGGAGGTGGACGGAAAAGAGCTGTACGGGATGGATACGCTCGGCGAGGGTATGGCGGAGGACAAGCGATATAAGAACCAGCAGCTTGCGGGCAGTGCATACTGGGTGCCGCAGGAGACTTTCAGGACGATTATCGAGGCGACGCTAAAGCAGCTTAAGCGGGCGGGCTTTCGTATCGTGGTCGCGCACGGGCACGGGCCGTCGACCGGATTTTTCAGGAAAAACGCGGACGACTGGAAAGAAAAGTTCGGGCTTGAGACGTTCGTGTGCTGGGGCAGTGAGTACGATAAGCAGGGGATGGGAATCCAGGTGGACCATGCGGCGATGAATGAGACTTCGCTTGTGATGGCGCTGCGGCCGGAACTGGTGCAGATGGACAGATTGTCCAAAGACCGCTGGCCGGTTGGGGTCGGCGGCAAGGACCCGCGGAAATTTGCCAGTCCTGAGCTTGGGAAGCAGATTCTTAAGGTGCAGACAGGGCGGATGACGAAAATACTTAAGGAGGCGCTGTCTAAACTGGACAAATAAGGTGTTTTCATCTTTTCAATTTTAAGAGCCATGGGTCGGATGGGAGGAAAGTGACCTGTGGCTTTTTTTCTGCGCTTTGCACAGAAAATTTCAGATTTCAAATTACAGATTTCATATTTCAGATACCCGCTCTGCGATCGGAGTCGAGGACAAGTTTCGCGGGTACAAGTTCGAAATTGAGTTTGATTGGGTTTGTTTGGGTTTGTTTTGTCGCCTGCTAAAGCGTCAGATTTCACATATTCACTTGTCATTAAAGAGCTTAAGTTAAATATAGCCAAATAAAAATTTGGGTTTGAATTGGGTTTGAATTGGGTTTGATTGGGTTTGTTTTTGACTTTTGTAAGACTGGCATAAATTGTATAAATCGTTGTTGTAAAAGATGTTACGTATGTTTGGACATTTGGTGAATTGGGTTTGTTTTTGCGAAAAGTGACGGAACTTTTCGCAATTTTTCCTCTGATTAAACAACCTTTTTGATTATTTACCCGACTTTTTAACGATTGAGGTTTCATTTTAATGATTCAAGTTTCATATATTTACCATGTCTTGCCCCCCGACAGAAAAGCAAGTGAGCCACCATCGAGGGTAAACTCAGGGGACTAAAAAACAGTCCCTCTATAATTAGACGTACCTGCACGATTGATTCGAAAATTCGGGGATTTTCGGGAAGGTGAATTTCGCTAAGTGCTTATGAGAAAAGGAATAAAAAAAATTTTAGAAAAATTGAAATTTGTTAAAAATTACCAGCGTTTTTTGTCGAAAATTGCTGAAATTTTGCCGATATTAACGGCTAAATAGGGCAAAAGTTACTCGTAAAGGATTCAATTAGAAAAAATAAAAGGCACGTTTCCAGCGTGGCATATCTGAACACAGAAGTTTACAAAAAAACCTCAAAAGATCGTGCTTATCTAATGAGGGTTAAATTACGAAACTGCTAGCGAAAAGCTCAGAGCTGACGCGACAACGGCGTGCTCTGGAGCGACATGTTAGCAAATATTTGTTGAATTACGATACCTTTTAAGCATTACAACATGACACCTTTTACTGATCTACTTGATTCAATTTAAAACCAGGGTATGTTATTTTGAAATCCCCAATTTCAAATGTGCCTTCATACTTTGAAAAGGCACCTTCCTCATCCAGTGAATTCCAAAGATTGCTGTATTCCTTTAAGATCAAAGCCAATGACTTGCTCTGGAACTTAGGTTGAAGACAGAATTCAATCGGCAAACACATTATCCAATCAGGAATACTCAAGTAGTCGCTTCCGGTAAACCTCGTTGGTAGTAAATAGTATCTTATGTTTGATATATCCTTACAATCAATGCCTAGCTTTAAACATATAGATAGTAATACACTTTGATCCGATTCTAAAGATGCCTTATTCTGCTTAAGCTGATCTACCCCTTGGGACATAACACTATTTGAATGATCCACTTCTGCGACAGAATCGGCCCGAATAGTAAGCTTAGCTTGCCCAACGGAAAGAGTGGCTTCGTTCTTATTATATTCAATGATATCAAGCTCCATTTGACCGCTGGATGTATCCACTTTAACATTTGTCAGTACTTTGCATTCAGTATTGATTAAATGGTCCTTAAGTCGCAGTAGAGTCGCTTTTTCCATATCTGTGGAGTATGAGTCAAATAGTTGTTTGTCGTGATGAGCAAGTAGCCTTAGGAATATAGTTGGTATATGACTCATCATTATTACGTGTGGGAGAATCAGAAAGAACTTTTCATTAATTTCGACCAAGGGGCAGTGAAAGAGGGTGAATTTTCTTGGTGTTTTTGAATTAAATGAGAGCCACTCAAGAAATGTCCGGATAATACTACGGTTTATTCCTACAGCATTGAATATATCGTCAACTAACCTTTTCTTAGTCACTAGTATGCAAAGTTCGTTCGTTTTGCTCGTTGCAGTATAAGTCCCATAGTTACGAATGGAATTATCCTCAAAAATGCGTTCTTTACTCAGCTCCCAGAGCCAGTTCCAGAGAGACCAGAAATCAGAGGCAGTATATACTGAACTCTGGATATTGTGAGGGAAATCATCATAGGCAGACGTTTTATAAAGAGACACGTCTGCTGGAGATCTTACATCGCTTGTTACATTACGCTCGGTAGAAATGAGATCTCCGATTAGGCGTGACTTCATATCTGAAGTCCCAGTCCAATTTGGATCATCCTTAAAAAGCAGTGTGTTGTGTTGTGGGGCTTCAACCAGATATCCTCCTCGGTTTGCACATATGATTAAGTCTCTTATTTGGGAGTAGTTTGCTATATCCGCTAGTGTTTGATGTGCCTTGTTTGCGATGTCATCCTTGTATTTTCTTCTAAGCTTATCAA
This sequence comes from uncultured Pirellulales bacterium, assembly GCA_964653075.1. GTDB lineage: Bacteria > Planctomycetota > Phycisphaerae > Sedimentisphaerales > Anaerobacaceae > NIOZ-UU13. The sequence continues at coordinate 7,196 of CAZZAX010000046.1, read as the reverse complement.
TAAGAATGAATTCAGGATCCGGAAGGCTAAGGCTGCGAAGAGCCCACTCAAGAGCAAAGACATCCTCTCGGATATGGACGTGCCCGACAAAACTAGATTGTGTGGCGAGAAAACCAGTTAGGGCATAACATCTAAATTTCTCTTCAGTTAGGACGGAAAGGTAGAATGCAACAAGTTGATGACTTGAAGCAATAGAAGTGACTTTATTGTTGCGCCAGTTTTCAAGAAGCTCCATTACTTTGCCTAGGTCCATTAAACTTCTTCCTTTGGTAGCATCATTACTTGGGATGTTTGTGTGCTAACGCTGAGCGTGACGCGCAAGAAATGGCCGCGTCTGCGCGGCTATTTCTTGTCATGTTCAGGTGGTTGTTGGGCTTTCTTTCGCTGCGCTACCATCTCCCCAAGAAGGGCTTCAATCGCCTCACGGGGATCGTCGGGGTGCTCCTCCTGCAACGCTAACATCAGTTCTTGAAAGCCCTTCATTGCGTCACGAGTGCCGCCCGGATCTTGCTCCCACAACGTGAGCATTTCCACTTTGGGGCGCATGAGTTCGATAAACGTGTGGTTTGTCTCTGCGATCTCGTGAACCATGTCCTCAGTGATGCAGTCGTCTGGTGTAAGAAAGACGTCATCAACAAAGTCGACATAGAGCGAAGCGTTCTTCCTGTGGTTAGACTGCTGATGGAACGCAGCTTGCTGCTCCTTGAAGGCCTGATGTTCGCGGTGCCAGTCAGACTCGTCACGTGCCTTCTGTTCTGCTTCGCTAAGGGGAAGCATGTATGCATTGGCGAAGTTCTTGACTTTGTGCCTTGCAAGTCGTGACCTCATCTTGCTGAGATCGACAGAGGTACCCATAAGGTGGCCGGTAGCCCACCACCCAATGATCTCTGTCTTTCCGCACTCCTCCAGAGAGATCTGGTGCAGGAAGAGTGCGCGACTGAAAGCTTTACAGGCAGACAGAGTCTTGGCCTCTCGAAACAAATCCTCCGCATTTGTGAACGCCAAGGATGCTCCACGCACAAGCTCAGAGAGATGAGAATCTTTGGGTTTACACGGCGTGCAGTTCATTGATTATATCCTTTCTTCATTAATGTCCAACGCCGCTGGTTTGGGGCCGAGGTACGAGGTCCCTAGAACCAGCTTGTTAGGTTTTTCTATTTTTTCCATTACCAGTGGTATAAGAAGCGCAAAACTGATGCAGCGACGAGTAGACAGACGATAATAAGGATCGGCAACCAGATATATATACCAGATCGGTAAGCTTTTGAAGCCGCAAGAGCATTCACTCTTTCGTCGACACTTTGATGGATGAGAATCCTTTTTGCCTCTTTTGCTAGCATGCTAGTGTGAAGTTCGAGGAAAACCTCCGGATCATCGTTCGAAAGCTTCCGCTGCAACTGAATTCCGCGATAGTAATAAATCTGAATCTGCTTCCTAATTCGGGAATCAACTACAATGGAAATGGCCAATGGAATCACGCCAAGAATAATAAGAATGGAATTCTTTTGGGTGATTGCGAGGCCTAGCATTGTAAGTGTAGCGGTACCAAAAAAGCTCAAGAATTGGAGGCGAACAGTGTCTAGCTTACCTATTTGGGCCAGTACGACGTTTAACTCTGCTTCGTAGTATTTATCCAACGTTAAGAAACCTTGGCTACTAACAATGTTTATATGGTTCCGTATAAGAACGCAAACAACGCTGGTTTTGCGGCATAAGAACCCAGCGAGTAAATCATGATTCGGCCTTTAACTACTTTCACCTCAAAAAGATACAGGAATATCTGCAATTTATCCAGGGGTTTTATGCAGATCCGTATAAGAGACCTTTACAGGGCTGCTCCTGAGACCGTCCAGAGGGCTACGCACACCTTTGCCGCCCCCGCCGAAGCCCATTAGTACAGATCATAGTAGCGTGTTTAGACTCCGTCCTCCTCGGTGTCCCCCAAACGCCTCGCCCAATTGAGAACGCTATGGTCCCGAAGCTGGTAATCAAGTTTGACTCGCTACAAGAAATCTACATCGGAGAAACTATATTTTCAAGGAAAAATTAGACCAAAATGTGCAAAATTAGATCCCAAGACATGACACAAACTGCTGGGCCAATCACTTCATTCCAAGTGATAACTCGAATTAGAGAGAGAAAACTGACGCTCAGGACAGACGTCCCGAAACTTTCTTTGAGCTAAAGTATACAAACATAACACTTTAGCTTCTTATGAGTTCTTGCTTGATAGTTAGGAGGTCTAAAAATCTTGACTCTTAGCTACTGGGTCAATCTCGCACAGTCTACAGCTTGCAAACAGGCAGTAGATGATGACGAGAACTACCATCCACTTCGCCATTGAAATGATTATTGATGATTTACTATTGATTATTGTTGGTTTTGAGGTTACCGCGCTTCGCTCACAGTAACGAGTCATATAGCATTTCTACCTGAGGCCAGCATGAGCATCATACAATCACGCAGGCACGAAGTGATAAAAAATTAGCGCGAACCGAAGGTAGAAATGCCCCCTTTTATAGGCCAAGTGTGTAGCTCTCGGGGGTAAACTCCAGGGCAAAAGTTAAAAAAGCATAAACAATGTGAAAATGTGGTTGATTTTGTTATCCCGGTTAGATAAAGTCCTACTATCCCACAGGGTAAACTAACGGGGTGGATTTTTTGTTGGTTCGGGCAAGATGGGTATCTGTGGCAACCAATAAATATTATCGGATGTTACGGATTTTGGTGGTGGGGAATTGTTAGGTGAGATGGGATGGGTCAGAGAGAGTGAAGAAGAAACGATGGACGATGGGAGAAGGACGAATAAAGGGTAGGTGAGTGGGGATTTTTGTGGAATTAAAAAAGGGTAATGGCAAGCTCACTACCTGTTAATAACATCTAGCGCGTTTGGGGAGTAGAAGATAAGCGAATTAGGGAATTGGAGATTAGAGATTGGAAAGAAATATCGAATCCTTCGACCCATTCGACTATGCGCAGGGCAGGCTACGCCCAGGACAGGTATCGAACAAGGAATATCGAATATCGAAGGGAAGCATTTCTGCCTGAGGCCAGCATGAGCATCGTACAGTATAACAAAGGCACGAAGTGCCGGAGTGATTTAAATTGGTGCGAACCGAAGGCAGCTTTCAATTGATTATTGATTACGGATTATTGATTATTTGGAAAAACTCAAGACGCAAGACACAAGAAGGGGGGATTTTGGGTAAAAATGTGGCTGATTTTGGTTGGCACTTGGAGGGATTTATTTAACAATTGAAGTGAAGAAACTCAAATCCAATAATCAATTGAAATTTTCTTGCCTTTTCCTGCCTGTGCAGATTATAATAGACGCCGACTAAGCGAGTATGAAAACGTCTGATTTACACCGATTTATTAAGATTTCTCGCCTTTGGCGGTGAAAAAGCAGATGTGGAATTGCGGCCAGAGTTGTTTTTTTAGAATTTTTCAAAAAAAATAAAAAAAACCGTCAACATTTATAGTGAATGTATGACTATATATTATAAGAACAGGCGCATCGTTTTTGGAAAAGATATTTGGTAAACGGCTCTTTACCTGATGAGGTAGGGCGTTATGATGCGCGGAATGAGAGGCATTACGCGTTTGGGAATGCGGATTTCCCATCGGCAAAGCAGCGGACACCGCCCCGGGTCCGATGGGGGAAATCTCTCTAACCCCACAGCCGCTGCCCCGCTAATAAAAAGAATTACCAATCGTAAAAATGGAAGGTTTCTGCGAAAGGAGTCCTCAGGACTAACCTGGCCCGTTAGAAGAAATCTATCTAATGGGGCAGGATTTACACTTATTGAGCTGTTGGTGGTGATTTCCGTTATTGTCCTGTTGATGGCCATTTTGCTGCCCGCGCTCCAACGAGTTAGAAAGCAGGCCAGGACGGTTGTCTGTCAGGCAAACCTCAAGCAGTGGGGATCTCTACTGGCGCTATACGTGGAGGATAACAAGGGACTCTTTCCCCGCACCTTTGCTCCCACACATTGGTTTCTCGGACGCTCATTGCTCAGCGTGGATAAGCCGAGATTGGACGGCGTTGAAATCAAAGGTATACTTTGCTGCCCTGCGGCCATTCGACCCAGTGTGGATGGATGGTCGGGTTCAACATTCGAAGCTTGGGAACGTACGTACCGCGATTTGTCGTTTCGCGGCAGCTATGGGTTCAACAAATGGTTGTTGCGAGGCCCATTTGATGAATCCAATCCAAGCCCTTGGGAGGGCATATATGTTTTCTCGCTCAGGGGCAGAGGCAACATCCCCACGCTTCTCGATTCCACAAATCCTGACGGTAATCCCTTAGATCGCTTCTCACCTCCGGATTGGGAGGGATTTGGTAGTGGTTGGGGGGCCTTTTGCATAAACCGTCACAACGGATACGTCAATGGCCTTTTCTTAGATTGGTCGGTAAGAAAGATCGGGCTCAAAGAGTTGTGGACTCTGAAATGGAATACAGAGTTCGACACGGCAGGGCCCTGGACAAAGGCCGGAGGTGTGCTGCCCGAAGACTGGCCGGTATGGATGAGAAAATTTAAGGACTATTAACCAGGCATTGCCTGATAATTGTGAAAAAAAAGTTGGTGGTCGCCGGACAAACCTGAGGTATAAGTCAGGGGACCGCCGGACGAGAAAGAAAGGAGGGCAGAATTATGGCTCGAGGACCACCCCAGGACATAATCCGTTATACGCTTATAAGGGTAATATCGTTATACGTACATATACATATAGAAATAGTTCCCAAAAAGAACTGTGGAGATTATGAAGCGGGAACGGCTGCAAAATTCAAAAAAAAGGATTTTTATCGCTGATAACCACCCTATCGTGCGCGAAGGCCTTAAAATGATTATCAATCACGAGAAGGATTTAGAAGTGTGCGGCGAAGCTGATGAAGGTTGGGAGGCTAACAAGTCTATATCTGAGCTAAAGCCGGATGTGGTTGTTGTTGATATAATCCTGAAAAACTCAGACGGTTTTGAATTAACCAAAAATCTCAAGGCGCGTTGCCCGAAATTGCCGGTGATTATTTTTTCCACTCATGACGAATTCTCGTACGCCGAACGAACCCTTCGAGCAGGTGCCTTGGCCTATCTTATGAAGGAGGTAGCAACGGAGAACATTATAAATGCAATCCGTAGTGTTCTCAGCGGCGAGATATATGTCAGCGATGCTATAGCAAAGAAGCTGCTTCGTAAAGTGACCGCCGGCAAGTCAGATACGATTCTCACTCCGATGGATTATCTTAGCGACCGGGAGCTTGAGATTTTTCTCTTGATTGGCAAAGGTTACAAACCCTCCAAGATAGCTCATTCTATGCATCTCAGCATAAAAACAGTCGAGACCTATCGGTCACGCGTCAAGGAAAAACTAATCCTCACCGACGCGGATGAATTGATCCGTTACGCCATTCAATATGTAAACAACACATCCAGCGTATAACATGAGCATGATTGCGATCTATCATGATCTTCTGTTCAAGCCATAATATGCTTTTCGTCTTCCAAAGCTCCTTTTTGTTCTGATCCTTCTGTCAGTGTTTACCCCCTCAGAAAAAATAGGATTTTCACCTACAGCAAAAACAGAGGCGCCACTGATTTGCATAAATTTAATTCTTGTTATTATTCAATTGGCGCTGAAATGCTCTGGCTTATGACAATTTGACCGACATGGGAAAACCTCTCACTACTTACTAAAGGAATCTACGATGTCGATTTTAAGTCGGAAAAAGGATTGGATTGCCTTGATTGTAAGGAACACGGAGATCCCCACGAGTAAAGGTGCCATTAAAAAGAGCAGAGAACCAAAGAACATATACGCAAACGATACGATAGAAAGGAGGGCAGCATTATGGCTCGAGGACCACCAAGATACAGTCCATTTAATGCATATTAAGTATGATAGTGCTAATAAATAAAAGAAGGGAGAAAAGAAATGAAGAAAGAAAAGGGATTTTATGTATTATTATTGACAGAAGTGTTAGCTATTGCGTTTCTGTCGTCAGTGACGGTACACACCGCGAAGGCTGAGTACGTTGAGGGTGATCCAGACTTTGGTGAGTACGAGTACGAAGATTACGAAGAGGATGGCGAGTTGGCGGTTGCGAGTGGAGATGCGGATGAAGACGGATCCTGCTCGTGCTGGGCATGGACTCAAGCCATAGCAGATGGAGGAGAAAGTAGATATGCTTACGCAGATGCTTCTGGTTGGTGGATGATCGACTGGACATGGAACGGAGCCCCAGGACAGGCACCCGGGGGTACCTTAGACTGGTCCGTTACCGGTATAGGCGCCGACTATGCGTATGGAGAAAATAAAATCACCAGTGGCTCTGCGACGAGCGCCTCGGACTCTGATAGTGAACTCTGGGGTTATGGCACTGAAGGTTCAGCAGATGGAAGTGGCGAAGCATGGGGATCTGTCGAAGATGAAAAATGGGGCTCAGGGGGCTGGGATGCTGATGGATACCCCTCTGAGGATTTTGATGTTACAGATTATGATGAATCCGCTTATTTGAAGAGATACAGTTACGCCGTAGAGTGGGACTTCAAATCCGGTGACTTAGAAACTATTCCCTCTGGTACAACCTATATTTACTTTTCCGGCGGCGCCGGATAGCGGTTCCTGTAAAACATGGTGCATAACGCTCGTGTCTGCGATCGTCGTAGTAGTGGCAACCCAAGGAAAACCCAACTGTGTTTGGCTTGCGCTGATTCCTGTGCTTATGTTCCTATTTCTGGATTCTTACTACCTCGGCTTGGAGCGTACTTTCAGATGTTGCTACAACGACTTCATTAAGAAGCTTCAGGCGGAGACAGCTGTGTTTGAGGATACGTTCATCGTGAAACCAGTATCGAATTGGAAAAATGTTATCTTTTTTGTCTGTAGAGCTTTGGATTCATTTTCAGTATGGACGTTCTACGGAATGCTTGTACTGGTAATTGTACTGGTGAGGTATCTAATCCTTCGTGGCTGATGATGCATAAGCACCCTCTTGATGGAATATCGACCGATTTATCGGCAATGTTAATTGCTGGGGCTTAGCCTAAACAAGTTCGTGAAGCAAGAGGCAAAGAGCGTAATGCCGGTATTGCTGCCGGGAGTGCGACGAATTCGGCAGATGCGAAAAGCTCAAGCTCCCTGAGCGGCATCATGGCAAGGCACATTTGAAGAACCTGCGAAAAATCAAAAAACAA
>CAZZAX010000045.1:0-38796 GCA_964653075.1 uncultured Pirellulales bacterium | reverse complement strand
AAAATGAACGTAAACCAATACAATACAAAGGATTATGAAGAAAATGCGGATAAAGGCTATGAAAAAACAAACCCAATTCAAACCCAATTCAAACCCAATCATCTCAGAACGCTTGAATTTTCGCCGAATTCTGAATATTATCTATGTGACAATGAGAACTATTAGATGAAGGAGAAATAATGAAAAGTAAAATGCTTCGCCGTCAGGCGTCCCCAAGTGGAGAAAAAGTTCGTTTTTACCTGGTTCTGACTTTCGTGGTTCTTATATCTATTTGCTCGAAACTGCAGGCGGCCCCGGATCGGAAAAGTCTTGCGAAATCTCATATCCCGAAATTCGAGAAAATACTTACAGAGAATATTGTCCCATTCTGGTATTCCAGAAGTTTAGACCATAAAAATGGCGGCTATATCATCAACTTCGATATTAATGGCGGGCCTAAAAAAGGTGACCGAACAAAGATGATTGTTACACAGGCCCGCACAGTGTGGCTCTTTTCCCGTCTGGCCCGGGCCGGATACGGAGGTAAAGAGTGCATCGAGGCAGCGGGTATAGGCTGTCGCTTCTTAATAGAAAAGATGTGGGATGGTAAAAACGGGGGTTTCTATTGGGAAGTGGATATGACCGGCGACAAAAAGCTCAGGCCGCGTAAGCATCTCTACGGCCAGTCTTTTGCCCTCTATGCCTTCTCCGAATATTATCTGGCAACTAAAAGACAGGATGTCTTGGATTTTGCAATCAGGTTTTTTAATCTGCTGGAAGCTAAGTCTCATGATAAAATTTACGGAGGTTATATCGAATTTTTTAACGAAGACTGGACGCCGGTACCGGCTACACAGGGCTCTTATATGGGAACAGAGCCTGATATGAAGTTAATGAACACTCATCTGCATCTGCTGGAGGCCATGACTACCTTTTATCGTGCCAGCAGACTACCTCTTGCACGTGAGCGCCTTTTGGAATTAATCAACATCGAAAGCAATACGGTCGTGCGAAAAAATATCGGCGCATGCACGGACAAATACGAACGCGACTGGACACCGAGACTGGAAGGGGACTTCGCGAGAGTGTCCTATGGTCACGATATTGAGAATGTCTGGCTGCTTATAGATGCCTGTGATGCGGCCAAAGTCTCGAACCATCCCTTCATTGATTTATACCGAAAACTCTTCGATTATTCGCTAAAGTACGGCTATGATGAAACTAACGGCGGTTTCTATGACAGCGGTCCTTTCAACGGCCCGGCCGATAGACGCAGTAAGGTCTGGTGGGTCCAGTCCGAGGCGATTGTCAGTGCCCTGTATATGCATCGACTTACAAAAGACTCGAAATACCTCTACGTTTTCGAAAAGACCGGCGACTTTATTGAAAAAATATAGTGGATTGGGAAAATGGCGAATGGCATGCTAATATTACGAATGAAGGAAGGCCGCAGGGCGATAAAGCCAACCCGTGGAAAGCAGGTTACCACAATGGCCGGGCTATGATTGAATGTCTTGAAATATTGAAACAATGGAAGAACTAACTGCTTTGCTGTATTATACTTTCTGCGTCTATCTTTTAGCTGGTCTATACCCATTCAACGGGATTCAGCTTGTAGTAATTCTTCAGCTCATCATAAAGTTCCGGATGTCTCTTTTTCATTTGTTCTGGTTTCTCGAAGAATGTCTCAGTTGCTACGGCAAAAAACTCAGCGGGATTCGTTGCCCCGTATTTACTCATTACGGCCTTTCTGTGCTTTTTCTTTTTCCTTTGCAGGGCTTCATACTCCTTACTCAAAACACGGGCCCAGGCGGCATAGCTGGACCTGTGCTCCAGGATTGGGGCCCCATCAGCCGAGCCGTCTTCCTGGTCTAATTGATGGGCGAATTCATGGAGTACCACATTTTGGGCGTCGGCGATATTGCGGGTTCCGCCTGTAATGCTGTCCCAGGCGAGTACAACCGGGCCGTTTTGCCAGGACTCCCCGAGACGAACACTCTGGCCGTTGATTGTAACCGTGCCGTTCGAAGAGACTGTTTTTGCTGCGTAAGTATGTGGATATACCAGTATAGTATGAAGTTTTGGAAAGTAGTGTGCTTTTCGATTCAACAATAACATACTCGCCTGAGCAGCGATTGTAACTCTAATCTCGTCGGTTATTTCCAAACCGCCGCAGCCTTCGAAATTCTTTTCGGCGGTGAAGACATTCACAAGGCCGTGAAGCTGCTGCTTCAACGAATCCGGCAGCCGGTTATAAAGTGGTACATTCTTTTGTACGATTTTCTTCCAATCTTCCGGAAACGGCATTGCTAACAGGCGTTTTCGCTTGAAGCGACGGGATATACGTTTTCCGATACAAAAGGTCAAAGCTAATCCGATTACTGCTATTACGAGTTGTACGATAATCATTCTTATATAATCTCCCGAGATGAACCGCTGCCCCGGCCGGGGTTTTTTAGGGCACTTAAATGTTATAGTTTTGTTCCGCAGAATTTACAGTATTTGGCGTCCCGGTCATGCCCTTCGGCGCTGCAATTTGGACATGCCTGGCGGCTCGATAGTTGCGTATGTGCCCGCGATAATTCCACGGTCATAATTCCAGTTGGAACGGCGATTATCGAGTATCCTAAAATCATCACGATGGCCGCTAAAAATTGCCCGGGGCCGGTTTCCGGCGATATGTCACCGTAACCGACGGTCGTAAGAGTTACAATAGCCCAATATACACAACGCGGTATGCTGGTAAAACCATTTTCTTGCTTTTCGATTACATACATTAATGAACCTATGATTACAACTAAAGTTAAAACCACAAAAAGAAATACAATAATTTTTCTGCGGCTTGCGTACAAAGCCGTCTTGAGCACAGTTGCCTCCTTGGTATGGTGACCGAGTTTCAATACTCTGAATATGCGCAGTACTCTAAGAACTCTGACCACCGCAAAATAGCCGCTGCCGAAGAACAGCAAACTCATATACGTGGGAAGTATCGCCAGCAAATCAACGATTCCGAAAAAGCTGACTGCATACCGAATCGGTTTTCCGATACATATCAAACGAAAAATGTATTCAACCGTGAAAAGAATAGTGAAAAACCATTCAACTGCGTACAGAAATTCACCGTGTGTTGCTCTGATGGCGCTAACACTGTCGAGCATGACTGTAATGACGCTGAGCAAAATGCTTATTATCAATACTATGTCAAACCATTTCCCCGCCGGCGTGTCGGCTTCGAAAATTATTTCAAACAGGATATGACGCCATCGGCGATTGGATTTATTCTTGATAATTGCATTCATAATCTAACCTTTTATAAAACTCTATAATTTTTGAAGACTCTGAGATGTAGCTGCTCGCCCTGCATGTCGCCGGGAGTCCTTTGGATCGGCACATCGAGGGCGATTGCTCTTTCCCGGCGTAATGCCGGTTCATATTTCTATCCTATTGCCTGAGAGTGGATAATGCAAGAGTTCATCGAGAAGGAAAGATTATAAGAAAAGCAAAATGGTAGAAGCTGCGGGATAAATCTGGTAATACAGAATATCAAAGGTTTCGGGATGTTACGAAAAGTTGTATTATAAAGAACATCTTAGTGAATTGAATTTTTTGAGAGGGTAATCGATATGTCAAATTCAAAGAAATCTTCAACAGCCAATCGAGCCAATTTGCTGGGACGCCGTAAATTAATGGCGTGTCTTTCCGGCCTGGGATTTTCAAGTGTGGTTCTATCTGAAGTCTTGTGGGCTAAAGTAGAGGACTCCAAGGATAAGAAGCTCACTAAGGAGATGCTTGATGAAGCCGAGCGTTTCATTGGACTTGAATTTACTGATGAAGAGCGAGAGTTGATGATCGATGGTTTAAATGGCCAGTTGAAAAATTATGAGCGGATTAGAGAGGTTTCTCTGGATAACAATGTGGCCCCGGCCATTCAATTCAATCCTATTGTTTCCGGCGTTCGGCCCGGAGCAAAGCAAAAGACGATTAAGATAAGTAAGCCCAGGAGAAAAAAACTCACTCCAGATTTGGAAGATATAGCGTTTTGGACGATTACGGACCTTGCCGGGTTGATTAAATCACGTAAAGTCAGTTCCTTAGAGCTGACAAAGATGTATCTTGAACGGCTGAAAAAATATGATAAAAAGCTCAAATGCATTATTAGCTTGACTGAGGAGCTGGCTTTTGAACAGGCCAGGCGAGCCGACAAAGAGATTGCGGCCGGTCGCTATCGCGGCCCATTGCACGGGATTCCGTGGGGGGCCAAAGACCTGCTGGCGGTTAAAGGATATAAAACGACCTGGGGAGCTATGCCGTTTAAGGACCAGGTGCTTGACTACGATGCTACGGTTGTCAGGCGGCTGGAAAAGGCCGGTGCTGTGCTGATAGCAAAATTGACGCTGGGTGCTTTGGCAATGGGAGACGTCTGGTTCGGCGGCAAAACACGGAACCCGTGGAATCCTGAAAAAGGTTCGAGCGGCTCGTCCGCAGGGCCTGCTTCGGCTACTTCGGCGGGACTTGTTGGATTCTCGATAGGATCCGAGACGCTCGGTTCGATTGTTTCACCATGCACGGTCTGTGGTGTGACGGGTCTTCGACCGACGTTTGGACGAGTCAGTCGATACGGGGCGATGGCACTGAGCTGGAGTATGGACAAGCTCGGACCGATTTGCAGAAGCGTGGAGGATTGTGCGCTGGTTTTTCATGCTATCCACGGCCCCGATGGCCTGGACCCGGCGGTGCGTGAAGAAGCGTCTTTTAACTGGGACCCGGCTCGAACAATAAAGAGACTGAAAATCGGATATCTAAAGAGCGATTTTGAAAAAGACCGCAAAGATGAAAAATGGAAGGCCAACGACCTTGCGACTTTGGATACACTACATTCTCTCGGTCTGGATTTGAGAGCTGTCGAGTTGCCGGACCTTCCGATCGGAGCTATGAGACTTGTTCTCAGAGTAGAAGCGGCGGCTGCATTTGACGAGCTTACCCGAAGCAATCGTGATTCGCTGCTTGTCAGCCAGGGCAAAGGTTCCTGGCCGAATATATTCCGAACGGCACGGATGGTCACTGCTGTGGAGTATATCCAGGCTAACCGCCTGCGGACACTTTTGATTAAAGAGATGGAAAAGTTGATGTCGGATATTGACGTCTATGTCGCTCCATCGTGGGTCGGGAATAATCTTGCTTTGACGAATCTTTCAGGACACCCGACCGTTGTTGTCCCCAATGGATTCAATGATAAGAATGAGCCGACCAGCATTACTTTTACGGGCAGACTATTTGGCGAGACAGAGACTTTGCTGGTTGCCAAGGCCTACCAGGACGCAGTTGCTTTCCACCTAAAGTATCCGGTCTTGTAAGTATAATAATCCGTTTCCTGCATCAAGGATTGTGTTGGAACATAATTTCCGGCAAAAGGCAAAAGATAGTTTGTTGGTTGGAAAAACAATGTCTTATCACAATTTAATGGAAGTCTCGAAGAGGTGATTAGCATAGTTGCATTTTTGAAACTGTTTAGATATAAGTTATGGTTCAGTTCCACAGAGTTGATATAGTAAATTTCGATTTATCAATAATGAACTATGAAGGGATGTTGCTATGAAGAAGGTGGTATTAATTCTTGCAGTTATTTTTTTTCTGGTTGGTATTCCAATAAGATTAAATGGAAAAGATATTGTTGCAAAATCACAAAAACAAAATGCAGGCCGGATTAAGCCATATGAAAAAAATCCTCGGTACTGGCAGTACAAAGGTGAGCCGGTTTTGCTCCTTGGGGGAAGTAAGACAGACCATATTTTCCTTATAGAGGATCTTAAGGAGCATTTAGATGAAATCGTTAATGCGGGCGGCAATTATGTTCGAAATACGATGAGCCAGCGAGAAGGGCTTGACCTGAAACCTCATAAAAGACTTGACGACGGAAAATTTGACCTGGACGAGTGGAACTCGACATATTGGAACAGATTTTCAAATTGTCTTAAATGGTGTGACGAGAGAAATATTATTATTCAAATAGAAGTTTGGGACAGATTTGACTACTCCCAGGAACATTGGCAAAAAAGCCCCTGGCGTCCTTATAACAATGTTAATTACACATCAGAGGAGTCGGGATTGGCCAATAACTATCCTGCTCATGCCTGGAGAGACAAGCAACCTTTCTTCCATTCTATCCCGGGAATGAGTCAATATAAAAAACAATATGATATTATTCGAAATTACCAGGAAAGATTTGTCGCCAAAATGCTGTCATATAGTTTGAGATATGGAAATGTGCTTTATTGCATGAACAATGAAACTTCTACTGACCCGATTTGGGGGTGTTACTGGATGACCTTTACAAAAGGCAAGGCCTCCGAAAAAGGTCTCGAAGTGCATGTGACAGATATGTTCGATGATGTGTGGAAGCCACAATCATCTGCCAAGTTAAGACAAGCTCTGGATAGTCCTCGTATTTATACCTTTCTCGATATTTCACAAGTCAATAGCAGGACCTTTAATGAAGCTCATTGGAATAATGTGAAATGGGTTGTTAAACAAGCAAATAAATATCCTCGCCCACTTAATAACACAAAAATATATTCAGATGGCGAGACAACATGGGGTTCGGGCACTCCCATAGATGGTGTTGAGCGTTTCTGGCGTAACCTTATCGCCGGGTGTGCTTCTTGCCGCTTTCATCGACCCATTGCCGGTATAGGCTTGAATGACACGGCGATAGCCTGCATTCGTGCTGCGCGAAAGGTTGAGAGCCTTATTAAGTTCTGGGATATCGAGCCGCATATGGAACTTCTCAGTAATCGTCAGGAGGATGAAGTATATCTTGCGGCTGAGCCTGGAAAGCAATATCTGCTCTATTTTACAGACCACGGGTCGGTTGGTCTGAATCTAAAGACATACAATAGTAAGTTCCAGCTTCATTGGGTTGATATCAGAACGGGTAATTGGGCACAGGTGACAGACATATCCGGTGGCAAAATAGTAACGATAAACACTCCAGATAAAGGTCCCTGGGCAGCAGTTATAGTCAGGCGATAAGGCAATTAACATTTAGAGCGGACGAAAATGCGAAATTATTTTGTGGCAAATGTAATAGCAATAATCCTTATAGGTTTTGTACTAAATCAGCAAGCTGTCAGAGCCACCCCTGGAACAAATTCTCACAAAGAGCTATGGGATATTATTGGAGTCACACATGTTGATGGTAAGTACCATTTGACGGAAAAAGATTTTTTGAACGAGGGCGCGGAGCAGATTTTAGCCCTGGGCTCACGGGTAATTAAGGTGTGGTTTCACAATCCACGCAAGTCATATTCATACAACTCACAATGGCCTCAGATGAAAAGCCTGGTTGAAATTGCACAGTCAAAATATTTTAAGAAACTGTTCGACAAGCCCTTCACCACTTACATTATGATGTGCTTTTCAATTGGAAAAAACGCGGCCTACTGGAGAAATGGTATTACCTCGGAGCAAAAACTCGATGAACAAAGGCAGTTTTATGAGCTGACCAAACACCTGTTGACTACGTATAAAGGAACCGGCAAGACCTTTATATTGCAGCACTGGGAAGGTGACTGGCTGATTCGCGGCAATTACGACAGAAATGCTGACCCGATGCCAAAAGCCATAAGCGGGATGATTGGCTGGCTCAACGCGCGACAGGAGGGTGTTAATCAGGCAAGAAAAGAAGTTGGGACGGATGGCGTTTGGGTATATCACGCAGCCGAGGTGAACCGTGTCGTCAGCACTATGAAGCAGGGCAGGCCGAATATGGTTGATAAGGTTTTGCCTCATACCAAATTGGATTTGGTTTCCTATTCGGCCTGGGATGCGACAGCGGAGTATTCTGAAAATTCACAGATTTTATGTGATGCCCTGGATTTTATCGCAAAGAATATGCCGGACAGCGTCGAATTCGGAGATAGAAATGTATATGTGGGCGAATTTGGCATGCCTGAGAACAAGTTTTCTCCTGAGAAAATCCAAAAAGTTATTCCCGGCGCAGTAGAGACCGCCTTAAATTGGGGATGTCCCTATATAGTGTATTGGCAACTGTACTGTAATGAGCTGAAAGACAACAAGCAAAAGCCGCCCGTACACAGCAATGATTCCGTCCGGGGTTTTTGGCTTATACGACCTGACGGCTCGAAGGCCTGGACGTGGGATTATTTTTACGGACTCCTGAGTCCGGACGGCCAAAAGAAGTATTGATATTCGAGCCGCAGCTTAAAGTTACGTTTTGCACCTGCAGAATAGAAGAGAGAAAGTATATTCCACAACTGCAATACTTGCTTTTGCTAATTCATCTATTTGAATTTCAGGTTTTCGGTATGTTTGCCGATGCGCACCCGCCTTGACTGTCTTTCCAGTTTTGTCCCGGCGATTGAAACGTTCTCGAAGGTTATATCACGAACATTATGTTCGGCGTCCGCCCCTTGTATCTGTACGAGATAATCGCCCGGCTGTCCCTTTAGGCTTATGTTTTTGAACAGCACGTTACGGATGAATCCGGGCACCTTTTTTCGCATATACTGGTTCACCACCGGGCGCAGGCGGATGAATTCTCTTTGACCTTCGCCGTGCATTCGGATATCTTCAATCGTAATATCCTCTAACCTCATATCCTCACCTGGTTCCAACAGAAATGGTGTCATGGTGAAGTGAATAATATCGAGATTCCGAATTGTTACGTTTCGCATAAACTTTGCGCGGCTCTCGTGCCCGAGCAGGAAGATTCGGGCCCTGTCGCACCATAGAGTGGAATTCTCCACAGTAATTCGTTCAACATTACTGTTCTCGCCGCTGAAGTCCAGACCCTTAAGGGCAATACAATCGTCGTCGCTCCGGATGAAGCAATCGGTTATCAGTACATCCTGAGAGTTGCATGGGTTGATACCGTCATCATTTTGTACTCTTGAGTTGCAAAGCTTCACATTACGGACTTTTACCCGTTTACTGTTCTTCGGTACGATAGTCCAGTGGGAAGAGCCGCGCAGCGTGATACCGTTGATTTCGACGTCGGTGCTGTTTCGAATCGCAATCAGGTTGCCCACGGGGCCCTTGCGCCACTGCCAGTCTGAGCCATCCAGAATCCCGCGTCCGCAAATCCGAATGTTGGTTCCTTTCACCAGTACTTCGGCCTTAACTACGGCCCCGCCGGCAAGGTAAAGTATTTGGTTGCTCCCCAGGATAATCTTCTCCGGTTTGTGCACTCCAGGCCCGAAGTAAATGACATCCTCGTCACCGGCTTTGGGTGCATCCGTCTCAATGGGATTCGCAAACAGCAGCAGGGGGCCTTTCTTGCCGTCCGGCTCCACGCTGAACTTGAGCGGCCGATCCAGCGTGAGAGTCAGTGTATGGTCATTCCCCAGCGTTGGCTTGATACCGTACGACTGTGGCCGGATTACCACATTCCGAAGCGACCGTTTGGATACAATTCGAACCGCTACGGAGCCCGACATGTCAAAATTAGCGAATGAATACGGACCGCCGTGGTCGTAATTTTCCGCAAATGGCGGGTCGAGAACACGGGCCATATACGTATCAATCTTCCGGTCTGCTACTTGTACTTGATAGTTACTCGACGAGACTTCCCCGGACGGAACGGGATAAGTAACAATCTTTCCTGCACTCGTCGCAGCGCCCCGGCTGTGCCCGGAGAAAATGATGAAGCTTGTAATAATGATTCCGACGCCGACAAGTACCCTGATGTGGTTAGTACCGCCGTCAGGCGTCCCCAAGCGGACTGCTTTGATAGATTCTTTTTGTGTTGTTTTAGAAGCCGTTTCCATAGTGTTTTTGTCCTCGGATATAAGTTTTTCTTGATGCTCATTTGATAACTGAGATATTTTTTATAGATGCTTTTTCAGCCAGCGTAGAGTCTGCTCCCACATTTGCGGTGTATATGTGTGGTCAACGCCGGGGTACAAAATCCCGCGAAAGTTCTGGTTTTTTCCGTAACACTTGTAAAGGTGTTTCTGGAAGGCGTTAATTATTTTAACGCCGTCAGCCGGGGAACTTTCGTCCTTATCACCGGTTAGAGTCAGATGTGGCCGGGGCGCAATCAAACCAATCACCGATTCTGTATCGATATGTTCCTTTAACATATTTGGTACGTAATAGTATATTCCATGAGCATGAACCTTGCCCTGGGCAATTAGATTCTGATACCTGGTCAAACAGGCCACGCTTACAGCGACCTTGATGCGTTCGTCCAGCGCAGTAATCCACCAGGTTCGTGTGGACCCCATACTCATACCCATAGCGGCGATACGATTGGGATCAACCTCTGGTCGTGAGACTAAATAGTTCAGTGCCAAAATATCATCACGAACCATCATGCCCCATAATGTTCTGCCCTCCCACAGAAAGGTCTTGAACAGAGAAGCTTCGGTTTTGCCGCCTTCTTCCTTCTTGCCGGCCGGTCCCTGAAAGCGGCGCTCACCGAATGCGTAAGCATCTATACATTGGACGATATAACCTTTTTTCGCCAGCTCCTGCCCTGTTGCAAAATCCAGCTTTGTAAACGCCTTTGTAAGTACCTCTTTTTTGCCCTGTTTGTATTTGCCGCCGTGATAGTGATTATAGAGTATAGCTGGCATACGACCTTTGTGGTTGTTTGGAATCAGTTTGTACCCATAAACCGTATCACCTGCGCCGTTATCATAAGTAAATCGCTCAAGTGTGTAACCGTCTTTTACCTCTCTTTTTTTGATTATCACCTCGGGGGTTAATATAGGGGGAATATCACCGAGCAATTTCCACAACGTTTTACGTAGTTTAATTTTTCTTTTTTCCCATTCATCGACGGTAGCGGGCTCTGGCGTACTGAATGACTGAAATCCACCTTTCAAAATTCCGAGCGTTTCGTCTTTGGCAAAACACAATGAGCCCGTTAAGATTGCCCCGGCCAGGTAAAGTCCGGTCTTCGGTGACATATCATTGGTATTGTGGAAAGTGGTCAGCCAATCTTTCGGTATTGCCAGAATCTTGAGCCGGTTCAAACCGCCGATTTTCCTGTCACCTGCACAATAGGCCAGAAGCAAACGGTCCTTTACGAATGTCATCGCCGTATAGCAATACCAGCCATTGGGATTTCCCTCGATAATTCTTGATTTATCCCATGTTTTACCTTCATCTTTGCTGATGGCCAGACACAGTGGTGTGCGACGGCCCGCCGGATAGCTATGGACTCCGGAATGATCATTCCAGACACAGAGCAGATGACCTGTCCAGGGTATGCGCTTGATTGAAGCGGGACTTAAAGGAGAAGCAAGATTCGACGGCAATGCTTTTGACCAGGTTTCACCGCCATCCTGAGAGTAACAGATATATTGGCTGCCTGCATTGGTCCGCATGTACATCATTAATCGCCCGTCTTTCAATTCAACCACGCCCGGTTCCTGGACAGTAATACGCTGTCCGCCGGGTGCATAGCCTTTGAAAGAGTCTTTACTTCGCCGCCATGTCTTGCCGTTGTCGTCGGACAGATAGCACATAATCACGCCGGCTGTGTCCCGGGCCTGCCCCGGTCCCTGGTGCCAGGCGACAGGCAGGATTAACCGGCCGCTTCGTAACTGAGCTGCGCGGTCATTATTCAGCACATAATAGCCCACCTTATCAGTGATACAGACAGTCGGCTGGCTCCATGTTTTGGCTTCATCAGTAGAAAGGCACATTAGGGGACGGCAATCTTCCCTTGATGTCTTGCGGAGAAAGAAAAGGGCTATCTCGCCGCTGTTCAGACGCAAAAGCGATACGGACATGACATTCAGCCCGCCCGTACGCCGGACTACTACCTTGTCGTCGCTCCAGCTTAAGCCGTTATCTTTCGAAATACGCATGGCAAGGTCCGCTGCTGCGTGGTCACCGCTGCCGCCTGTAAATCGAGTATAAATCAGACACAACCGTCCGTCGTTCAGCTCGATTATATCCCCCTCGGAATTACGTGGATTCTCTTTGCCCGGTTCTATGACCAATAAGGATTCCATCGCCGCATTTGCTGCTAATCCCGGCCATATCGCTAATATAATAACTATAGTTATCAACCAATTAATTCCGGTTCTCATCATCAATTTCCTTTCATCTTTCGGCTGCTCTGCTTTTTTAATAGTCAGTTTTGCCGGTCTAATCGAGATTAGACTGCCGTAAAGATTTGCGGAGCTGGGCCGCCTTGTCGAAAATCTCTTCTTTGGTGATACCGGCTTCATCGTACATAGCTAAGATATTGTCATCGGGAGTTTCAGGAGGAACGGTGTGGGAAGTGGCAAAAATGTAACCTCCGCCGTCGGCAGTCATTCCTTCGAGCAGCTCTGCTGTCGCTTTGCGCACCTGACGGGCTGTGCCGTTAGGTAAAACCCCCTGTGTGTCAACGCCGCCCATGAAAGTAAGGTCCCTGCCGAACTCCTTTTTTAATTCCAGTGGATTCATACCGGGGCAATTGCATTGAATAGGATTCAATACATCTACGCCGATTTCTATCAGGTCGCCGATGATGGGCCGGATGGCGCCGCAGGAATGAAATGCCACGTAAATACCGTGCCTTTTGCCCACCTCGGCGTTCTGCTTCAGTAAAGGCTTTACCATTTGCCGCCACGTATCAGGGTTCATCAGCATTGACTGTTGACCGGCGGCATCGTCGCCCAGCCAAAGCCAGTCCAGTTCAAATCGCCGACAGGCTGCTTCGGATAGTTCTATGGAAAATTCTGCGGAACGCTCTAACATTTTTTGTGTCAGTTCAGGATTGAGAACCAGCTCCAATAAGGTCTTTTGCATACCGCGTAAACGCCAGTACATTTCAAAAACATTGGGTGAGACATCACACAGCCCACGAAGTAATCGTCTTTAAGTTCCATTACCAGCTTCATCAGGTCCACGAGCGAATCAATTCGGTCGAATGGAAACTTGTACTGTAAAAGCTGCTTTTCGCCAGCATCAGCCAGAGGGTATTTGGAGATTTGGTTGAAGCCGTCAATGCGAGTCCATTCTATCCCCCAGTCATCGACGTGCGACTGGCCATCGTGCTCGTGCACAATCCCCTCCATTGCATGGTTGTTACTGACCCAGGCCTGACGAATATCATCCCCCATAGCCAGAGACACGTATTTAGGGGGAATTTCCAGCAGTCCGGCCAGCCTTTCAGTGGTTTGGGGATGGTACCACATGAAAATCGGAACGCGGTCCGCAGGTTTTCGCTTCAGTGCCGAATGAACACGCTCTTTTGAGGTCATAAGTTTCCTCTAAAAACTCAATGAGTTGAAATGCTGTCAAAGATATCTTATTACAGGTGCTGCATGTGCTCAAGGATTCTTTTGTGAGTTGGTGTCCCAATCAATCGCTACCGGACGTTCAACTCAAAGCTTTGTTGATGCTGAGCGCTAAAGCGCGGGCTGTTTTTCAGGAAATGGGAAGAGCGGTAGTCTCCTTCTTTGAGTTCGTGCGGGAATGTTCGATGACAGACAATAGTAATACGATGAGCTCCTTTATCAGTTAAACCTGGGGTTCCTTTAATCAAACCTGTGCTCTTGTCCACAGTGAGCCAGGCTGGTTTTTGGGTAAGTTCGAACTCGTATCCTTCTTCCTCCCAGAAGTCCATATTTGGTTTGGCATAGCGGTATTGCAGGTCTCCGATACAATTCAGCGTCTTTACCTGGTAACGATAGGGCTTGTCAACTTTGGCCTTAATGATGGGCTTTGAATAGATAAAGGGATGAGGAAGTTCCAAAAGCTCGGAAGGCCCGCTTGCAGTTCCATTCTTATCTACAGCAACCACGCGATAAAATGAGCAATTCATTGCTGGTTTCATGGCCTCCGGAGATACTACCAGCAATTTTGTATCAGTCGTTGTGCAAAGCAGGTTGCCCGGCTGCATGCCAAGGCCTATTATTTCATATTTCTTCTTGCTCGGTGTGAAACCTCGCTCATTGCTGCCATAAACTTCATATCGTACTGGCCTTGTTCCCAGTGGATTGGGCAGCCAGGAGATAGTGATATTTTGGTCGTGTATCGTGTTATTAAGATTAATCGGTATCCTCGGGCCTTGCCATTTGAATTTCCATATGGGACTCCACTTTCCCCAGACTTCCTGCATGTTACAGACTCGCACCTGCCAGTAGTATTGCTCTTCGGGATTGAACAGACCCGCAAAGGGGGAATGATGTTCGGCAGATTTAACGTATACGTCAAAACACGGCCGGTATGTCAGCTTCATATCTTCTCGCCGGCACACGCGGATATGGTAGCACTTGGCCTCCTTACTGGCCGGCCATTGAAAAGGTACTGTTGAAGCTCGAACAGTTTCGTTATTGCAGGGGGTAATCGGTTGCTCGGGTGGCGTAGGGGGATTAACGCTGTCACTTTCAATCCATAGATACTTGACGGTAATTTCATGTGGCTCTTTGGTATCGTCGGTATATCCAACCTTATTTTTGCCAAGACTCAGGCGTGGAAGGGCGTGGGGAGATGTCATTATATCAGACTCGATACGAAGTGACTTTATCGCTTTTTTGTTTGCTGTTATTTTAACAAAGTAAACGTACTTGGCCGGGGGCTTCTTGTATTCAAGTGCTTCGTCGATATTAACATTGCAATCAATTTTACCTCTGCCTGTATGCTCCCAGACCTTCTTCCATTTCCTGCCGTCAAGAGAGACGGAAGCAATGAAATGATCGGTCTGACTGCGCCCGACGAACTCGGCATTTATATGGCCTCCACATACTGCATAGGGTGTTTTCATTTCATAGACCAGGTGCTTGTTCGAAGCCTCCTTTGTATCTGCTTTGATACGCTTATCCGTAAGCACTGGTTCGTAAATCCACAGCGAAGTACCCCAGAATCGACGGCCGCGTTTATTCTGGCTGTCATCGGATGCAAATTTGCCGCAGTTGTCCCATCGGTAAATAATCTTTTCGCCGGGTCGGAGATTTAATTCTATACGATGTCCCGATACTGCGCGAAAAGTCGAGCCATCGTCTCGGCCAAACAGCGAAGCAGCTTTCTCGCCAATCCGCCACCCTTTGAAGACAGGTCCATACGAATGCTCGCGTTTGGCAAGGTAGTGATCGCGTACGATTGCATCTCCGCTAACAGGAAGCTCATTTTCCAGGTCGAGGTAGTAAGTGTTTTCGTCTATGTCCAAAAACTGGTATCCATTGTCGAGAATCGCTTCGCATATCATATGACCGTGGAGGGTACGTACAGAAGGATTCCTGCCGTATCTCTTTTCATTTAAGCCCGCGTGATAGAAAAGTGAGCAACCCACATATCCTGAGTCATCGCACAATCCGGCACCGAATACGTTCAGCATCTTCACCGGATCGTGCAGCTCATTATCGGCAAAGATGGGATCATCGTGATGCCGATGACTGCGAACAAAGTCATAAATAAAAAACGCCCTTTCCTGATCATTCTTTGCATAAGCAAGTATCTCATTGAGCAGCTCCTCCATGCACCACCAGCGGCGTCTGCCGTTTGTAATTATTCGCGGGTTCTTTACCGTTGTATTACCCGTATTTGCAAGAGCCAGTGAAACGTTATTCTGAAATGCGATGCTGAACGTTTCGTATGACCTCGTTATAGTGTTGTCCATATCGGCCGTACCACCCATGTCGATCGAATATTCGGCCTTACTGGAACGAATCTTCCGGATGTGTGACCTCTGACGTATGGGTTCAAATGCAGAGAAGACCTCATTACTGCGGCTTACGGGAGTATAGACCAATAACAAAAGAATTAATAATATATCGTAGATGTCAGATTTCATTTATCGTCACTAAATAAATAGAGACCGATTTTCATCAGATAAAAAGACGCTGGTCTTTTCAGCGAGCTATATCGGCGGCGCATGAAAAATATTACCCATCTACTGCTATCTTTTAGAGTACCTTTGTCTGTCCGGGCATCGCAACCGGGTAGCCGCCCCTGGCGTCCGGCATGACCGGCGGGTCGGAGTCCATTGTGTAATTATCAAGGCCCGGGGCCAACTCAAGGTCAGATTCTATAGCTTCTTCCCAGGTTATCATCTTACCGGACTCGGCGGCCATTCGCCCGAGGATACCAGTCATGGCGGCATATGCGGAACGCTCGGTTTCGTTGTAGGGCTTGTCCTTGCGGATAGCCTCGAATAACAGGTCGTGTTCGTTTTGATATGCATAGCAGCGTGGCCCATTATACTGCCATATCTGGTTCGCAGGCGTCTGCTGGTGTCCCTTGAAAATGCGAGGTTGCGGAATCCCTTCACCGAGAACGGCCGAGCCGTTTGCACCGTGGATTACATCGCCGAAAAATCCCCAGCAGTTATCCATGTGCCTGCCCTGGGCGAGCAGTCGCGTGCCGTCGGGAAAACTATATTCCACAGAATAGTGGTCGAACAACTGATCGGGTTCGGTCCGGACTTGTCGGCCTCCCTGGCCCTGAGCCGATACCGGCCATGCGTTTTTGCACCAACAGCACACGTCGAGATTGTGGATCAGCCAGTCAAGGAGAAAGCTGCCGTTCATCCAGGTAAAGCAGGAGTAGTTGCGGATCTGGTGGGCCAACTCGCTCATCCCGGGTGATTTCGGAGCGAATCCAACCGGGGCGTGCTCACGATAGGCCCAACAGGTAATGACCTCTCCGATAATACCGTCGTGCAGATGTTGGACCGCCTCTTCCAGCGGTTTGTAGTGCCGGCTCATCAAGCCGCCGGCTATTTTGAGATTCTTTGCTTTGGCCTTCCTGCCGGCTTTGAGCACCCGGCGAATGCCCGGTGCATCTACCGCGAACGACTTTTCCATGAACACGTGGCAGCCTTTAGCCACCGCGTATTCCAGGTGGATTGGGCGGAATGCCGGAGGCGTGGCCAGTATGACGAGCCCGCCCGGCGCGACGGCATCGATGGCTTTTTTGTAGGCGTCCATACCGAGCAACTGTCGATGTTGAGGCACAATGACTTGTTGAGCGAATTGTTTGTGAAGATTCCTAAGGCTGTTCTGCAACCGATTGCCAAATACATCTGCCGCTGCAACAAGTTGGGTCGGTCCCTTGGTCGAAAGGGCGTTGGCCGCTGCACTGGTCCCTCGCCCTCCGCAGCCGACCAGGGCGATTTTGATTGTGTTCTTTTCACCAGCATAGCTCCGAACTCCTATGGCACTAACTAGGGCTGCCCCGGCCAGGGCTCCTGAAGTTTGCTTGAGGAACTTTCGGCGGGATGTTGAGGATTCTTGGCTCTTTTCTTGCATGTTCATGAAACACTCCTTTCCTTTTGTCTGATGACCCATGTGAGCGGGAGATGAGTTTCCGGCCATGCGACTTTCTGTTCTATAAGCAACATGTTCCGACAAACAAAACACCCTCCGGATTACAGGTCCGACAGGATTAGAATTTCTAAAATTTGATTAATAAGGCATTAACACATTTCTGCTATATAGAAAGTTAAACAAATAAGCATGTTCGAAGGGATAATCAGGCGAACATAATATCTGTAAACCTTGCTACATTTTGCTACAATAACAGAAAAGTGCAAGGAAAAATTTATCACCCTGACCTCTACCGGAGGTTGAATTAATATTTCAACTTGCTGGCCTTGGGCGTAACCTTGTCGATATTGGGTGTTACGTCAACCTCGACGTTGCCCATGGCCCAGGCCAGGCCGCCGGCGATTATGCCCTGTACGTCGGGGTTGGTCCAGATGTCGTCGCGATGGCCGAATGAAGTATAGAAAACACGGCCTTTTCGGTGCCTTCGGGCCCATGTGGCCGGGAATGGCGGGCGCTGGTAGCAGTCACCTTTCATTCCCTCGTTGTCCTCGATGAGGATTACGTGCAGGTCTTTGGCGAAGTTCTTAAGAGTGTACCATTCTTCTTTGAGCTTTTGAGACTTGCCGAATTGCTTAACTCCGGGGAATTTGGGCGATGCGGCGCGTATTAAGGCGTCCTGCTGGGCGCCGTGCACAATAAACTCACCACCGAGCATAGCGATATAAGGATCAACTTCAGTCTGGTTCTGGTCTCTGGGGCCTTTGGAATGGAACGAATCGGTAGCGGAATGGAGGCCGACAAAGCCTTTACCTCGGGCGATGGTGCGCAGAAGTCTCTTTTTGCCTCTCACTGTCATCGGAGGGGTTTTGGCTTTGTTGGATTTAGTCAGGACGCCGCTGGTGTAGAAGGCGATGGCATCGTACTGGTTAAGGTCACCGTCGAAGACACGGCCGTCTTTTGTGCAGACTACTTCGAAGCCGTGACGTTTGCCTAATTCTGTGAGGATTCTGTCGGAGATGCTGGGCTTGCCGTCCTTGATTTTGACGGCGTCGTGCTCATAACCGGCTGAGCGTGAAAAGTAAAGTATCTTCTGTTTTTTCTTTTCGGCGGCGGCTATCCAGTGCAATGGAAAAGCTGATGTTGCGAGTACTGCGGTACCGGTTGCACGAAGAGCGCTGCGCCGATCCATAATATATTCGGTATCCTTGGAATTGTTGAGCCTATTGGGGAAAGTTATTTTTCCGCTCATCAGTCTTTGCCTCCAAATCTTTACATAAGTTGATTGTTTGCCTATCTCGGCAGGACTTTAATCGTAGAGTCCTGGAGGACATTCAAACAATTATCCAGACTCTAATGGACATTATACACTGTAATTTCCAATATGAATCTGTAACTGGTAAAGATTATACTCTTTCTGCCCCCAATATACAACTATGCAACAGGAAGATATCTTATTGTTTGTCAGGGAAGTGCCAGACGATATCCCAGTCTTTCTCTTGTTTCTTTTGTCTGGGACTGGAAAAGACGTTGGAGGACTTCGATCTCAAACGTCTGCCGCTGCCGTTATTGTCCTTTTGATCCGGGCCGACACTGTAGAGTACAAAATCCTGTCCCTCAGTTTTGTACAAAAGAAGGCCGTCGGAGAATGGATCGTTGATGTTCTGTAGCTTGAGTGCCTCCAGTGATATAGGGAAGGTGTTGTTCGTCTGTTTGTGTTGCAGCAGAGCTAGGCCTGCCTGAGTGATTCGTAATTGTGCTGTCATTTCAAAGTGGATTTCTTTAACCCTGAATAGCGCTGGTGCGAGCATACTTGTCACAATATGGCGTTTTTTCTGGAGTTCCTTTTCCAGCACTTCTGCTTCCTGGGGTGAATACGGTCGATCAGCAAACTTGACGCCTTCGTGCATGTATCGCAGGTAAGCCGCATGGTCTGCAAGAAATAAGGGTTTGAAGGTTATTCCATAAAATAAAAGCTTGTAGATTGGTCCGTCGGCATCTTTCTGAATGTTCTCCACACTTGTTTTGTACAGTTCGTCTTTGGGAAGGTTGAAGACCTGTTCACCTATGAGCAGGCGTTCGGCGTCGATGGAAAAAATCAGTGTGCGAATATCATCGAAATCCTTGAGAAGACTTTGGATTTCACTGGCTTGCTGTGTATTAGGCGGTGTAATTTCACAAAGCTTTTTAATAGTGTCACATGATAGTCTGATCATTTGTATACGAATAAGCTGGCTGATTAGGACAGGCTCGGTTCTCAAGGCATTGGCGAATTTTAACTGAGTTGTAATCATGTCCCAGGCAGTTTCGGGATTGCCATTTTCGGCTTCGAGATATGCTTTGGCGCAGAGGATGCGTGCAAGATTTCTCAGTCCTGATATATGAGGCATGCGTATGCCCAAGCCATCATCATAATTGAGATCGTATCTGCATGAATCTCGCTGTGTACCTTGCTCAACGATAGATAGTGCCAGTGTGACTACTTCTTGACCAATCAATTGCTTAAGCTCAGTGAGCTTTTCAGCATCGAGTGATTCTTTAATGAATGTCTGTGATAGATTTCCCAGATAATACAGCAAGGTATTTTCCGGCGCAGGTTGAGCTCTAAGGAATAGTGCTGCACATTCGTATAGAAGTGCGGCATTCTCTGTGTCCGAAACTTCTTGTGGTATAAGTAGGCCCGGCAGCATAGGCCGGCCGTCTTCCTTAAGCTCGGCGTAAGCCCGGCGAAGCTTCGCCGATGAGATACTCACTGCAATAGCATATATCAGGCCGAGTACAACAAGTACTATGGCAATACCTGTCAGGATTTTCACAGTTCTCTTTTTCATTATAATTCTCCTTTAAAGAATTGTTTCTATGAATAGCAATTAGGGCCCGGATGGGCTGGAAACAGACGACTTCTTCCTCCGTACGGCACCTGCTCGTTCGAAGCTCCATTCTGCTATATTTCATTCAGGACCTGCCGCACTCTCTCGGCGTAGTCGTGCAATGCCGAGGCATCGGTCATAGATGGTCTGCGATTGATCGAGACAAGATTTCTTACAAAAGGTCTAACTGGCATTTCCGTCAGTACTTCAGGTTTAGGGAGCTGCTCTTTCGTAGACCGAAAATCTCCTGGATGCCATCTTTTAAGCGTAAGGTCACTGGAAAGATTTGTTATAGAGATAATGAGCACGGCTGCGGCCGCAGAGACTATGAGGCGCCTTGCAGGAATCTGCCATGGAATTTCCAGGCTGGTTTGGTTCCATACCTTTCTCGCTTCAGTGGTGATTCGCTCTTTCAATAGAAGTGTTGGCTCAGGTAAGTGTGCTTTTCTTAAGAGATTTTCGAGCTTATCGTTCTCTAAATTTTTCTCGTTCATAATATAAGATTCCCAAGTAAGTTTTGCAGCTTCTCTATGCCGTAACGGTATCGGCTTGCTGCCGTGTTTTGAGATATTCCCAAAAGCCCGGAAATTTCCAAAAATGTTTTCTGCCCGTATATCTTCATAACAATCACCTCTCGCTGCGGCTGCGGTAGCTGGGCTAAGGCTGCCTGCAACTGTTCGGCAAGATCGGTTTTTTCCCGATTGTTTTCGCTTACTATTAACCATGCTTCAGTTGTCCCCTGAGCTTTCTTTTCTCTTTTACGACGACTAATCAACCTGTAGGCTTCATTTTGAGCAATCCGATACACATAAGCATCAAGGCATCGTGCTCTGGCCAGTCTGTGGCGTTTGCGAACAATCCTGACAAAAACCGTCTGGAGCACATCTTCGGCATCATGTCTTGAGCAAAGCACGGCCTGGAGAAATCCGAGGAGGTCACTTGCATAACGGTCCCACATTAATTCCACTGCCGCCGGATCATTCCGTCCCAGGGCCGCTCGCAGAATATCATCAGGTCGATTCTCGTCCAAAATTTTGTCCTAATCTTCGATTCGTAAGTAAAGACCACTTAACATTGTTGTTTTGTCTATTAATTCAAATTTTCTTACTAAATTTTCTGATTACAATACAAAAACTCCTGTAGCTACGCCACAGCAAATAGTAAATAGGATGAGTTTCTATTGTTTATGGAATTAAAGGTTTATGTGTTACAACCGCTGAACCGTAGAATTTGCTTTCCAGGATAAGGGGAACTCAGATACAATAGCTGTTGTTTGTTTTGCGATAAGTGCCTGCAAAAAGGGCAGGATAGAATTTTTAATAATACCTGTTAGGAGATATATCATGCGGCTGTTGTTCAAGTGGCTTGTTGTTCTTCAGTTTTTTGTTCTCTTCTCTACCGTATCAGCGGATGATGTCAAAACAACCGATGTTTACGCCCGTATTAAGGCCGGTGTCGATGCGGTCTCGGCGATCAATACCCATGATCATCTTATGCCGTTTGAAAAGATTGGCAATCGCAATCAGACAGACCGCGGCGAGGGGATGACACTGCGAAGCATCTGGGCGGGAAGTTACTTCCCATGGATTCATTCGTTGGAGCCCTGGCCCAAGGACGGCTCGTTCGATACGTGGTGGTCCAAAGCACAGCACAACTTCGCTAATGCCAGAGCAACCAGCTTCTACAGATATTTGTTGCCGGCATTTCAGGATCTGTACGGCGTTGACTTCGACACAATCACCCCCAAGCAGGCCCGAAGACTGAACGACAAGATATTCGAGAACTACGAAACCGACAAGTGGCTTTGCGAGGTCATCACCGGGCGGGCGAACATCGAGCTGATGGTCGTCGATGCCTATTGGGCCCGTCTCGATTTTGCGACACATTATCCATTCACCGTGTCACTATGTAACGTAACGTCAGTCGTGCGGGGTTTCCATCCCTCCGAGTTCAGCAATCCGCTGGACAATCCGTACGAGCTCGCCCGACGTCATAACATTGAAGTCAACACGCTGGATGACTATTTGACTGTGCTCGATCGGATAATGGTATCGGCGCGAAAAAGTAAGGCTATCTGTCTTAAAAGCACTTTAGCATACAACCGGACTTTACGTTTCGAGAAAGTATCGAAAGAATGTGCAGCGGCAGTCTTCGGACGGCCGCGTAAGGAGTTGACTGATAGGGAAATTAAGGATTTCGAGGATTTCATTATGTGGCGGTTGGTTGAGCTAAGTGCCAAACACGACCTGCCGTTCCAGATTCACACAGGGCAGGCCAGGATTCAGGGCTCCAATCCGATGTTGCTTGTTGACATGATACAGGCGAATCCCAAAACGAAGTTCATTCTGTTTCACGGAGGATTTCCCTGGGTTGGGGAAACCGGCGTGATTGCCATGCGATTTCGCAATGTGTGGATCGACTCGGTGTGGCTGCCGACTCTGAGTTACACAATGGCCAGGCGAGCATTTCAGGAGTGGCTGGAAGCTGTCCCCTCGAACAGGATTATGTGGGGCTCCGACACCGGGACCGCCGAAGGGATATATGGGGCGACTATGTTTACAAGGCAATGCCTTGCCGAAGCGCTGGCCGAGAAGGTTGTCCGCAAAGAGCTCAACGAGAAAGATGCACTGCGAATCGGTAGGCAAATAATGCGCGAAAACGCATTGGAGCTGTTTCCTCAACTTAAGGAGCGACTCTGGCGAAATTGAGAGCGGTTATAAGAAACGAAATGAGGTAAGAGAATATGAAGAGTTTATCGATAGCTTCAAGAATTGTGCTAATTATCGTATTGATTTTCAGCATATGTGCCGGAGGTTGTGCTGGTGTCAAACTGGGACCACCTTGTAGGATCTCGGTCTTGACCTACAACATCTATCATGGTGAAGATGCCAACGGAAATTCAAATCTGGATGCTGTTGCCGGGATAATAAATTCGCTTGGGCCCGATCTTGTTGCGCTGCAGGAGGTGGACAATAAAACAACGCGGGCCAAAGGTCTTGATCTTACGGCCGAATTAAGCCAACGCACAGGAATGCAGGGTGTATTCGGCAAGGCAATGGATTATGCCGGTGGGGGATACGGAGAAGCGGTTCTTACCCGCCATCCGGTTATCTATACAAAGAATAATCTTCTGCCGCACACCCCTAACGCTGAGCCGCGAGCCGCCTTGGAAATTCAGATAGAACTGCCGAATAATGAGAAGATAGTTTTTGTAGGTACACATTTAGACCATTTGCGGGATCAGAATAACCGGATGAATCAGTCGGGCCGCATCAGAGAATTATACCAGGACTTTGACCTTCCAATAATCTTGGCCGGTGATCTTAATGCCGCTCCAGGCAGTGATCCAATCAATCTTTTAAGCGGCCAGTGGTCATATGCTTCTCAGGATGATCCGCAGCCTACTATGCCTTCCGTCAAACCGAGGAGGAAAATCGACTATATTATGTACAAACCAAAGGATCGATGGAAAGTTATTGAGGTACGAGTAATAGATGAGAAAGTTGCCTCAGATCACTGCCCCGTTTTTGCGGTTTTGGAATTACTTCCGGACGGCTAAGATATAAAGAAATGGATTAGATTTCGGAGATACCTGCAATGAATAACTTCTCAATCAAGCGTCGTGACTTCCTGCAAGCAGCCGGTGTTGCTCTGGGTGCTCTATTTATGCCAGGGTGCTCGATGGTATCCCTGATTCGGGCAAAAGACGAGGAGAGAGTATTACCCAACATTGTCTATATTTTGGCCGATGATATGGGGTACGGTGACCTTGCCTGTCAGAATCCCGATTCGAAAATACCCACACCCAATCTCGACCGGCTTGCATCCGATGGGATTCGATTCACTGATGCTCATTCACCGTCTGCGGTTTGCTCTCCGACCCGGTACGGAATCCTTACGGGCCGTTATTGCTGGCGGACTCGACTTAAAAGTTCGGTCTTGTGGCCCTGGGATAAGCCATTAATCGATGCGAACCGCCTCACGGTCGGCAGGCTCCTGAAGGCTCATGGTTTCGACACTGCCTGCATAGGAAAGTGGCATCTCGGCTGGGACTGGCCGACCACGGATGGCAAAGAGCCCGTCGGCATAGGCAAAACCAATGTCGCAAACAGCGGCTCAAATGTGGATTTCAAAAAGCCAATCGCTAATGGTCCGACTACCCGCGGGTTTGACTACTATTTCGGAACGGCTGTACCTAACTTCCCACCTTACTGTTTCATTGAAAATGAAATGACTGTCGGAATACCAACCGGGAAAAAGCCGGATGATATGTTCGGCTCTCCCGGGCCGATGCTCGAAGGATGGAAACTGGAAGAGATTCTGCAGGGTCTTGAGAGAAAAGCTGTCGAATATATTGATGCCAAAGGCGGCAGAGTTAGCAACCTTGCCTTCAGACAAACCGCCGGTAAGCCGTTCTTCCTGTACGTGCCCCTAACCGCTCCGCATACCCCGATAGCTCCTGCCCGTCAGTTCGAAGGCAAGAGTAAGGCCGGAGCTTATGGAGATTTTGTCTGCCAGGTTGACCATGTTGTCGGTCGGGTAACCGATGCTCTCGAACACAACGGCTTTACCGAAAACACGCTGGTTATATTCACAAGCGACAATGGCTCACCGGGGCGAGACGGCACGAACATGAGCGGCAGGACAAACAGCGTGCGGCGCTTCGGACACAATCCGAGCTATATCTACAGAGGCATCAAGGCTGATGCATGGGATGGCGGACACAGGGTGCCGTTCATAGCCCGCTGGCCCGGACGTATCAAACCGGGATCGGTCAGCGATGAGACTATCTGTCATGTTGACCTCATGGCTACATGTGCGGCTATCCTTGGTTACGAATTACCTCCCAATGCAGGCGAGGACAGCTATAATATTCTGCCTGCTTTGACCGGTAGTAAGCTCGTCACACCCATTCGTGAAGCAACCGTTCATCATTCCGGTAATGGTATGTTTGCAATAAGGCAGGGAAAGTGGAAGCTGATTCTGGGCCGGGGCTCAGGGGGCTGGAGCGGCCGAGGCAGACCTGAAGACCCGCCCGTACAACTCTACGATATGAGTATGGATGCTTCGGAGAGAACAAACCTGTGCACCGAATATCCGGACATCGTGGAAGGGCTGACCAAATTGTTGCAGAAGTACAAAGTACAGGGACACAGCAGGCCAATGACATAAAACTGATTAAGAGCAAGAAACAATAGGTGTTCATGGGCAAGTCTGTTAAAATAGGCTGTCGAAACTATAGAAATACCGGGAGGCAGTATGACAGCAGGAAAATTTGTTCCACTCGATTCTTACCGGGAATATCCACAAAAGCAGATGAAGCAGCGTGCGGCTTCTTTCCGGACCGATATGCAGCGAAGGCGCAGCGTTCGCAGTTTTTCAAGCCGGCCGGTACCTCGTGAGGTGATTGAGGAGTGCCTGCTCACTGCCGGCTCTGCGCCAAGTGGAGCAAACATGCAGCCCTGGTACTTCATGGTCGTGAGCAATCCTGAGCAGAAGCAGCGTATACGGGAAGCTGCAGAAAAGGAGGAGTACAAGTTTTATCATGGAAGTGCGGGGGAGCTGTGGCTTGATGCGTTGTCGCATCTTGGAACGGATTATCAAAAGCCATTTCTGGAAGCAGCACCGTATCTAATTGTAATATTCAGCCGGAGCTACGGTATTTTGCCGGATGGACAAAAGGTAAAGCATTACTACGTGCGAGAGTCGGTTGGGATAGCCACAGGTTTACTGATTGCTGCTGTTCACAATGCCGGGCTGGTTACGTTGCCCTATACTCCGTGCAGAATGGGATTTTTGAACAACATACTTGGACGGCCGGAGAACGAACGGCCGTTTTTGGTGTTGGTGGTCGGGTATCCTGCTGAACATGCAATGGTACCTGATATCAAAAAGAAATCACTCGATGAGATAAGCGTTTTTGTGTGATATTCATCTGAGAATTGGCGCGTAGATTTACGGAGTAACGGCGCCTCATGTGTGCATACAGTTTTTGGAGAAAAAAATGAAAAGACGGGAATTCATCGCGGCGACGGCAGCGGCTACAATCGGGCTGAGGCTAAAGCAGGCAACATTAGCCTCGGATAAGCAGGATAAACATAAAAGACCTAATATCCTTTTCATTATGACCGACCAGCAGCATGCCGGCATGATGAGCTGCACGTCAAACAAGTGGCTTAAAACGCCTGCTATGGACAGACTTGCTGCCTCGGGCATCAGGTTCGAAAGGGCCTATGCCTGCAATCCCGTATGCATACCGAACCGGTTTAGTTTGCAGACAGGTCTTATGCCCAGCGCAATAGGAATGGGCCAGAACGGTGATTCCGGGCGGGCCGCTGTGACCGATGCTATGATACGGCATTCGCTTGGCCGCCTTTTCCGTAGAGCCGGCTATGAAACGGTTTACGGAGGCAAGGTGCACCTGCCGAGGAAGATGAAGGGTGTGCAAAATCTTGGATATCGAAATCTTACCGGCGACTCGCGCCGGGGATTGGCCGATGCCTGCGCGAAATTTATTAAGGGCCCTCACGCCAGACCGTTCTTTCTGTTCGCCTCGTTCATCAATCCACACGATATCTGCTATATGGCTATAAATGATTTCAACCGCACACGGGGACAGCCTCCGATAGGCAACTTAGACTCTAAAATTTGTGAAACTGTACTGGATCCTGTGCGAAAGACCGGGGACATCGACGCTTTCGTGGAGAAAAATTGTCCTCCTCTGCCCTCAAATCACGAAGTGCCTGAAGCTGAGCCGGAATGTATAGCACAAAAGTACATAAATCCAAGACCTTTCCAGGCATACACCCGAGAAAAATGGACGCAGAATCAGTGGCGTCTGCATCGCTGGGCATACTGTCGATTGACTGAGATGGTTGACAGGGAAATAGGGATATTACTTGATGCTTTGCGGCAAGCACAGATTGAAGATAACACCCTGATAGTCTTCACCAGCGACCACGGCGACATGGATTCTGCGCACAAACTTGAGCACAAACAGGTGCTGTACGAGGAATCCGTGCGTGTTCCGTTCGTTATGAGTTACAAAGGAATGATTCCAAAAGGCATAGTCGATGATACTCATCTGGTTTCAAACGGTCTCGATCTGCTTCCCACCCTTTGTGATTATGCAGGCATCGAAACGCCTGAAGGGCTGCACGGCATGAGCCTGCGTCCATTGGCAGAAGGGAAAAATACCAGCCGGTGGCGTGATTTTGTTGTCTCAGAGAGTCAAAGCGGAAGGACGCTGCGAACAGACCGATTCAAGTACTGTATTTACGACTCAGGTGGAAATCGCGAGCAGCTCACAGACTTGAAAAATGATCCGGGCGAAATGAAGAACCTTGTAAATGTCGAGAACTATAAAGATGTGCTGGATACGCATCGACAGCTTTTGTGCCGATGGGTTGAAAGGACCGATGATAAGATTGCGTCCGAGTATATTACAGTAAAATCCTGAGAAGAAGTACTTCCTACGGTCTCTTTCAGCGGTACTTTGGTGTAATAAACGCCTGGGCCCCATAGTTTTTCACGCCCTTTGCATCCCAGGCATTGAAGGCCTCCACACGCCCGTCAAGATACCCGGCATTGAGCCGGATCTTGGGCTGTCTCTGCATTGAAGGGTCCTTGAAAACCCAGTACGGATGGCTTCTTGCACCGTCCCTGAACGGATGAGATGAGCACCAGGTCTGCTGTGGACTCGGCCATAACAAATTCGTGTTGTTGGTCAGATAGAAAAGTGCATCCTGCACAACCAGTTTTGTCCTGGAATCGAGCCGGTTGGCGCCTTCGAAATGGCCCTGGTTCTTGTCAACATGCTCTGAGTGATTGTGATTATACCCTTGATAGCTCCACAATATCATATAGGTTGAATGAAGAGGGGCAAAGGAACCGGTTCAGATAGAATCGGCCGTATGTTCCCTGCGCTGACTCTCCGGAATTCACAGGAGGCCAGGGCGTGTTGTCTTTGATCGCCGAGAGCTTACAGTTGAAAACACGAACGTCTTTCAGGTAAGAAGCCAGATACCTGCCGGCGTGGTGATAAGACTTGCTGTTAATATCTGTCACAAGGCCCACGATGTTGCGGTTCCAGTTCAGTTCGTATGGCCGATGGTAGTCCACCGGAGCTTGAATCGTGGATGGATGGGGAGGTAATTTCGAATCATTGTCCTCTGCATAAGTCACCAGGCCGAAGACCAATTGGCGCATATTGCTGCCGCATGAAATCATCTTTGCCTGCTGTCTGGCCTTATGAAGGGACGGCAGGAGAATCCCCATTAAAAGGGCGATGATGGCAATGACGACCAGAAGCTCTATTAAGGTAAAAGCAGCTTGCCTGTTCATAACAATGCTCCAATTCATAATGAGAGGGAACTGAAAGCTTATGAATATATATACTCCAAATTAAGCAGTAAATCAAGAGAAACCTCGTGCTTTATCCCTCTCTCACGGCACTTTACCTTTGCTATTATATAAAGTAACCGTTGGAATGTCTTTATAAGCGGTTTGCTTGTTATTATCTATGTTTATCTATTTACAGTATTGGATATTGTAAATTGCATATATAAAGTGGGTTTGTTATATTGTTAAGAATGTGGCTCAGTTCCGATGTTTAGGGATTGCTGATAAGGATAAATGGGAAATCTCATGATATTGACAAAAGGAGGGCGGCAGACTATGCAAAAGCACAACAGACGGGAATTTCTAAAAAAGGCGGGCTTTGCTACCGCGGCGGGGCTTTCTATGTTGTCTAAAGAAAGCTTTGCTCAACCTGTAGGCAGACAGCAACCTGATATTTTGTTTATTATTTGTGATCAATTGGCGGCACATGCACTGAGTTGTTATGGCGGGCCGGTGCCTACGCCCAACATAGATAGCCTCGCAGGTGAAGGCGTTCGTTTCACCCAGGCCACTTGTGTTACTCCGTTTTGTTCACCAACCCGGGCTTCGATTGTTACCGGCAGGTATCCTCATGCCCACGGTATTGTGTTGAACTGCGCACCGAGACGACAGGAAGGAATACACCCGCACGACATTACCACTGAAAAAATTCTCAGTGATGCCGGCTATATAACGCATCATTACGGCAAATGGCATCTGCAGGGGGATAAGCTGCCGTACTATCCCGATATGTTCCGCCCCGGATTCGAGTATGTCGAGAAAATGCAGCCCGTGTTCGATAAGGTCAGAAAGACTGATTCGTCAACTTATATGAGCTGGTACAGATGGCCCTTGCCGGTGGAGATTGATCCGCGATTTCAAAAGGCTGTCGATTCGTTGGGCGATCGATGGAAGGACAAAAACTTTGCCGGGTTCATAACAAAAATGGGCAGGCTCGAACTGCCGTTATCTCAATGCTATGATGTTCAGGTCGCGGATCTCACATGCAAACAGCTCAATGCCCTTCGATTCAGTTCGAAATCCTTCATGATAACCTGTTCGTTTAACTGGCCGCACGATCCGAATGTTGTGCCGTCGCCGTACTATGAAATGTTTGATCCTGATAAGATTGAACTGCCCGCCAATCGTCACACGTCTGAAGAGCGATTCGAAAAGAACTGGTCTCGCGAGATCATCCGCGGCCTTGGTGAACGTGGTATGCGGGAGTTTCTGCGAATATACTACGGTATGGTAAAGCTCATCGATGACCAGGTCGGCAAAGTTCTGACTGCTCTCGAAAAAACAGGCCGAATGGATGGAACTGTCATTGTCTTTACTGCCGATCACGGTG
The DNA here is from genome assembly GCA_964653075.1 of uncultured Pirellulales bacterium. GTDB lineage: Bacteria > Planctomycetota > Phycisphaerae > Sedimentisphaerales > Anaerobacaceae > NIOZ-UU13. Next base: position 8,992 of record CAZZAX010000045.1, on the reverse strand, counting down.
ATATGATGGGCGGCCATGGTATGGTGTGGAAATCTACCAGCAGCTTTTATGAAGAAGTCGTCCGGGTGCCGTTGATTATTCGATATCCCGCAAAGCTCAGACCGCAGGTCAGCGACATTGCTGCAGACTCAACCGACCTTATGCCGACTTTGCTGGAACTTACGGGCAAATCAATCCCTACGGGTGTGCAGGGCCAAAGCCTTGTGCCATTCATGACTGGACAACGGGATAATTCACAGGCAAAGCAATTCGCGTTCTCCGAACGTCTCAGGGGCAATCCGAAAGGCTGGCGCAAAGTCCTTCCGGGCACCAAAGGCTCGTTTATGATTCGCGGTAAAGGATACAAACTGGCCCGCTATGAAAATGGCCATGAGTATCTTTACGATTTGAAAAATGACCCCGGTGAAACAAAAGACCGGGCCGACGACCCGGCCTACCAGGCTGTTCGTAAAGAACTGTCCGCCGAACTGGATAACTGGCTCAAACGTACTAAAAGTAAATAAGTACGTCTTAGGAACTCCTGACGGAGAAATAAACACAACAGGAAACTGTCCTCCAACAATGGTCAGGGGGTGCTTTTAGTATTAGCAGGGAGTTTTCAGAAATTTTTTTTCAAAAAAAGCTGCAAAAAAGTTTTTTTTGATTTACGCCCTTGAAAATGTTATAATCTTGTATGATCCCCGAAGGTATCAGGAGTACCGCAATAGGAAAGGGATGGTCCGATATAATCTGGTTTTTTCTGCGATTTTGTCCTTTGTTATGTATTCAGGTAATAACGTTCCGCCGAAAGGTGTCCTCGAGTGGACAAATACAGGCCGAATTGCAGGGCAATTGCCGGATAAAAAATTTATACTTGGAAGAGTTATAACGATATTTTCATAAGTGCTTATGGCATAAGAGGATATACTTTGGTGTCTCGTCTGTATTTATGGACGAATTCGAGCAAAGCCTGTGCCAGCGTATGTCCCAAAGACCTGATTTGTAGTAAAACGAAGGCCGGATAGGAAACAGAACGGCTATAATTGCAGAAATATACTGAGATTATGCAAGCAGAGGCTAAGGAGGCTACCTGGTATAATTATGCAAAAAATCGTTACATTTAATGCCGTAGATGGCACTTAAATATAGATTTGTTGATGTAATAGTAACGGGATTCCTGTAATGGTTCAACAGTCGTGTCAAACTGAACTGATCAGACGGGCTCAGCACGGTGATAGGCAATGCCTTGAGCAGTTAGCCGGGCAGGTAAGAGAACGCCTGCGGACATATATCTATCGTCTGACTCAGCAAGATGACCTGGCTCAGGAAATCGTACAGGAGACTTTATTGGAGATGTGCAAAGTGTTGGGAAAGTTAAAAAATAATGATCGGTTCTGGCCGTGGCTCTACGGTATAGCCGTCAATAAGCTGAGGCGTCATTACAGAACCGAGCAGACACAAAAAAGGTTGGCGGTCTCCAGCGCGAAACGCAAAGGCAGATTCAAAGACCGGCAGGATGGGCTGGAGAACCTCGTTAGTGAAGAGTTGAAACAGATTGTTTCGGGGGCAATGAAAAAGCTCAGGACGCGGCATAAAGCTGTCCTGATTATGCGTTGTTATGACGGTATGACGCATTCGGAAATTGCCGAGTCGCTGGGTTGCAGTGAATTTAGTACGCGTATGCTGTTTTTACGTGCGAAAAAGGCCCTGCAGAGAGAGTTATCACGTAACGGTTTTGGCAAGGGTACTCTTCTGGCGGCTCTCGTGCTCTTCGGAAAGATGACAGCGCCAAGTAAGGCCGCTGCGGCACAAATCTCAATTTCAGCCTCTACAGTTAAGGTTGGCCTGCTGACCGGAATGGTCGGGCTTGCAACCACGAAAACAGCAATAGTAACATTCACTGCCGCCGGAGCCTTGACAGCCGGCACGATAGTGACGACATCGGCCCCCTGGAGGGACGCCGATGCTCCTCGCCCGTCGCCGGCGAGTACACAGGTTATCGGTCAGTTCGACCAGAACAGTAACGCCGCTGAAGAGCATTGGTACTATTTTCCGCATGGTACTTCACAATTCATGATGCTGCGGGCAACATCCGGTGTGGTTGGTGAAAAGTCGTACAAGCTGATACTGCAGAACGAAAATGCAAATTACTTCTTCCAGAACAATAGTGTTCACATTAACAACTACCGCACATGGGCCGGCGACTTTAGCGTTCTGAAGTTCCCGACAGATGATCCAAAATTGACTGACTTTATATGTCAGGTCGAGGGTAGCCCGAATGTTATGAAGTATTTACCGGCCAAAGGTAGAGGTTTATTGGTTATTTCCGCACGTAATAAAGACAACTCTGAACCGTGGGCTATCCGGAATTCCAATGTTTTGGACGAGGATTACTTTCAGTCTGACTGGCCGACGACAGCCAAGATTTTTGATAACCGCGATGTTATGCATAAACGCGGTTGGACTTACTTTAAAGTTACCGGGCATCTAAATGGTGAAAAAGTCTCTGGAATGGGAAGAATACCGTTTGTTTATGCTACGAGCGCACAATATAGTCCCTGGCTGAAACTGCGGGTCGGTTCAACGACAATAGTTGATACGAAAAATGAGGCTTACGTGTACAATCGGCTGTCCGACCAGTCTGTTAAATATCGGAGCGGCAGCTTCTTCAAGGGGCTAAACAGACCATGGTTGGGACTGCACACAATTGACATAGTGCGCCGAGACGCGGCTGCACAGCGTGTTCGATTTGAAACAAAGCATACGCCGGGCAGCCCGTTTGCACAAGTGGAGGTAATCTGTGAAGGTCTGAAGATAATCTACAATGTTGATTTGGAAACTGATGTTATTGATGAAATCACCTTTTCAACCGACCAGGGCGATAAGGGGAATCTGAAATTCTCATATATTCAGACAATTAACGAAGTTATTCATGGGGAGTTTGTATCTCCGGACAGTTCCCAAAGCCGGGGAGCCCCGAAGAGCAGTTCGGGTCTTTTGTGGCTTGTGCAGTTAGTGGAGGGATCACTCGGGTAGATTAGTGCCGTTTGTAAGCACGCAAGGTTATCCCAAACCAAGGAGGAGAGTGCTAATTAACATGATGTATTATATTCAGTCCAGGAAAGGCGATGAAAATGAAACTGACAAGAACAGGTTGGCGTTGGATTACTGCCGCTATTGTGGTAAGCGTTGCAGTGTGCCTGGTTCCCACTCAGGTTAATGCCTGGACATATGAATATCGGGATGATTTCAGTTCTACCAAAGCTGAACAAGACAGCTACCTTCATTCGATTTACTGGCCACAGGGCGCTTTTCCACCATCGGAGTCGTATCTGTACCATAGTGATACGGGACAGCAGAGCGAATTAGGCTTTGGAGATTACAACGGCGATCCGGCACTTCTTGGTTATTGCTTTCCAATCAATGCTTCGAACCGGCCGTACAGTGCTGTAAGTGGATACCTGAATATTAACGTACGTTTCCAGGACACTACAGACCTGGTTTCAGGTTCTTTACAATACTCGACCTCAGTTGATGGTGTTGATTGGTCATCGGATTGGCATCTGGGACAGGGAAGCCATAGTATCCCTTTGGACTCTGTCAGTGGCGTCTGTTATGTCAGATTCAGGGGAACGGAGGTCCTGATAGATAATTTAGAGGTATTTTTGAATTCGTCCCCTGCTACGATTGAAGTACCTCGTGATTTTGCAACGATCCAGCAGGCGATTGATGCTGCTTCTTATGGCGATATCATAGGAGTTTCACCCGGCACCTATACGGGCAATGGTAACTGGGATATCAATTTCAAGGGCAAGGCAATAACTCTGCGCAGCTCCTCCGGAGCCGGGCGGACTACTATCGACTGTGCAGGCATCGAAGGCCACAGAGGGTTCTATTTCCACCAGGGCGAAGACCGAAATTCTGTTGTTCGCGGTTTTACAATCAGGGGGGCTTCATTAACGGGTTCTGAGATTCCTTCTGACAATTCGAGCTGGAATTCAGCACATTCGATCGGTGGCGGTATATTCTGTGAAAATAGCAGTCCGAGCATTATTGATTGTGTGATTGAGCGATGTAAGGCCGAGCTGGGAAGTGGAATCGGTGTTGTTGGTGGTTCACCTTTGATTATTAGTTGTACAATCGAGCGATGCGAGGCCGGAGGATTGGGAACAGCCCAAACAGGGGGATATGGAGCGGGTATCGGTCTTGTTAAAGGCTCGGATGCCCGGATTGTCAATTCTGTCATAGAAAGTAACACCGCTTATAATAAAAGTCTTGGGGCCGGTATATATTGCTGGAAAAGCAAAGTTATGTTATCCGGTTGCGATATTTCCTTCAATGATGCACACGTAAATGTTAAGGGCGGTGGTCTTTACTGCGGCGGTTCTTCTGCACAAGCCACGTTGGAACGCTGCATCGTTTCGAATAATACTGCCGAAGCAGGTGGTGGAATCTTCTCGGAATTAAATGCCCGCACGAACATAACAAACTGTACAATCGCCGACAATATCGGAGGAGGAGTTCACGCAAATTCAAGCTATATGACAATCAGGAACAGTATAGTCTGGTATAATGGTGGAAATGCGGTCTTGCTCGATAGTTCGCTTTCATCCAGCCCTGTTCTCTATTCTAATATACAGGGAGGTTACTCGGGACAAGGCAACTTCAATTTGGAACCGAAGTTTATATCAGCAGGAAGTGACTATCATCTTCGCTCCGGCTTCGATTCGGGCCTAACGGTCTGGAGTAATCATAGCCCTTGTATAGATACGGGCGACCCCCACGCCTCTGAGGATTTGGTTGGCTCAGAGCCCTTCCCAAATGGCAATCGTATTAACATGGGAGCGTATGGCGGGACCCCCCAGGCAAGCAAAAGTACCGGTCCTCTCATCATTCACGTCGATGGAGCAGGCCTGTACAAAAACCAGGCGTTCAGAACCATACAGCAAGCGGTGAACTGGGCTGCTGACGGTGATACTATAATGGTCTGGCCGGGAACCTATCGTGAAGCTGTATATGTGGACGGCAAAGCAATAACCATTCAGAGCGCGGACGATGCGGCCGTGGTTGAGGCTCCTTCTAATAATCCTATCGCGTTTACTTTTCAGTTTGCTGAGAGCCTAAGGTGTGTGCTTCGCAACTTCGTCATCACTAATTGCCCTGATACGGCTATAATATGTTATGGTGGCTCACCTGAGCTTACCAATTTGACTATAGTTAATAACCAATTTGGCATTGCTGCCTACGAAGGTTCCGTTCCGAGTATAAACAACTGTATCTTATGGAACAATAAATCTGGTGACCTGGAAGGCTGCCGTGCTCGCTACAGTTGTCTCGGAGAATTAAAGTTTGGTGACGCCGACCCCGGTAATATAAGCAAAGTTCCCTTTTTCGCTGATATTAATAATGGCGACTATCATTTGCAGTCAGAATTCGGCAGATATTTACCAAATAGTCGTTCATGGACGATAGACTCGCAAACAAGCCCTTGTATCGACAGAGGTGATCCCGGCATGCGAACAGGGCGAGAGCAGAAACCTCATAGAGGCAGGGTGAACATGGGTGCTTATGGTGGAACACCATTCGCGAGCAAGAGTGGCCCGTCGTGGTAAGAACAATTATTATAATTAACAGTATTATAAGATTAGATTTGTTTGGAATCTGAAAAGACAGTACTTGCTTTGTATATTTGGCCGATAAATTAATAATCGGCATCATTGAGGCTTTGATAGGTAGTTCAGTGAATTACCATTTGAAGATTTGATATTTACTGTCCTAAGCCTTTTAAGGTTAAGGATTTAGCATTATTAGCGGCGTAGAGATTAGGTAGTAGTCAGTGGGCAGACTTCTTTAATTTATTAGAATTAGCCCATAAAAATGGTACATCCGATAAAAACCGGCGATTTTTATGGTTGACAAAGGATTGGATCACGAGTATAATGAGGAAAATTTGCTCGGGCGCTCATAAAGCGCATAAAAATTGTATGAGCACGGTAGGAGGATAGGAAAATCCGCGCGCAAGATATACACGTGCAGGCAGGTAAGATACGAAAGCGGGGCTTTACGCTGATCGAGCTGCTTGTAGTTATTTCCGTCATCTCCATGATTATGGCTATTTTACTGCCAGCATTCAACCGAGTGCGGCTTCAAGCTCGGGCATTGATGAGCATGAACAACATGAAACAGATTACCTCCACCATGAATCTCTTCGCCTCGGACAACAATGATAGATACCCCGAATCGGTTGCCACTATAGGAGATGGTGACACTTGGCGCTGGACGGATTCAACCAAGTTAATCGGTATCAGACACCGTAGTCCGCAGCTGCACCGGGCGATGAGCGAATACCTCAGGACATACATACCCGATGCGAGTACCATGTATTGCCCGAATGTGCCGCATAAATATAAGTTTCTGCAGCAGGCATGGGATGCCGGTGACAGTTGGGATAATCCCAGCAACGATTTCCCGGCTGATCCCGTTGGCGGTTCGTATTGTTTCTATTGGAACTATAGAGGTTATCTTGGCGGACGCCGGGTAGTTTTCAGAGGTCCGCAAGGCCCGGCCAGCAGCAGAAGATACAGCAAACTGCTCGTCAGCGATTATTTTGGTTATGACCACTGGAGAAATCCCGGCTCATACAGTAGCTGCGAGCCGTTCGAGGGGGCTGATATTACTCCGGAAACGTGGCTCCTTTCGGCCTTTTGGTACCGAAGGAGTCCTCCCGGGAATACTCCTGAAATCAAGCTGAAAGCAGGATATACCGATGGTCATGTTGAGACTTATTCGGCCTCAGATGTCATACCTATGAAAGTTTCCATTACCGCCGATGGTACAGTACCATACCCTGATGGTAGTTCCAGTCCCGGTACATTTTTCCTGCCGGGCAGCGCACTCCACTAAACAAGAAACTTGGTGTAGTTTTCTTAATATTTCTTCAGTTTTCATAGATACTTTACGTCCGGGCACTCTATACTCATCGATTGTGTGTCGGTAGAAATTTACTCACTATGTTCTATTATCGGCCGGGACTGGGATTAATACAAATAAGAAAGGCTGTAAGTGATTATCACTCACAGCCTTGTGCTTACATCAAATGTCCGGCAAACTTACTACGGACAGTTCTCAAGCCAGTCGGTCGTTAAGGCCGCCAAATCCTGAAGGTTGATTATCCCGTCGCCGTTGTAATCCTGGCATATCGAGAAGCTCGTATCCGGAATAAAGTAGTAATCCTCCGTCTCACCGAATTCGTGGCCGGCCTGTGGTCCGGAACCTCCGTTACCTCTGACGCCGGGAGCACTGCCGCCAGTCCAGGGCTTCTTGGAAAGAGTAATCCTCATCCATATTTCCTTGGTGCCTGCATCCGGATGCCACGACAGAAATGCCTTCGATGTAATCTGGTGTTGTCCGGCAGGCAGATTGATAAGATACTGATTCTGTACCGCCCACTCGGACACAATTCCTCCGGGACAGGCAAGGTTCGGATTGGTGAGGGTGCTGTCGTCCCAGTCGCCGTCACGGTTCCAGTCACACCAAATATTAACATAGAGGTTCGTCCCCGGAGTGACAACATTGACAGTATAGTCAAGTGTTGTCCAGCGGCATTTGGGCATATTGACCGGAAAGACAATACCGTCGTCGCCCATGTCATTGTCCGGCCAATTCCAATTATCTTGGAGCCTGATATTATTGCCGCCATCCTCGTCCGGGCCTGTGTCGGCCTCATTTTCACTGGTAATCTTCTTGCCCAGATGGGCTACTACTCCCTGAGCGTTCAGATGAATCGGACCGAAAGGACCTGTGGTTGTGGTTCTGCCGTCGTTATAGACGGTCGGATAATGGGCTCGGGGGCCTGTAAATACTCCCTTGGGATATGCGGTCATGCTCCTTCCGAAATTGTTGGTGCTGTCCGGTGCGTCGCCAAGGTCTGATTGTGCAGTTGGTGCTGCGCCCTCGCAACTGACACTTATCATCCCCTGACCGGTGTTGTCGCCGAATCCGCCGACTTCGATAAGGTACTGCTGTCCGGCCGTTACATCGAAGGTTATCTCGGACTGCCAGCCGCAGTAGTCGTCGTTGCATTCTATCAGTCTGCTTTGTGACGGATTGCAGGCGCCTCCGTTATAGACGGCCAGCTTGGTATCGTAGCTGCTGCCGCAAAGGCTTACTGTGGCTTCGCCCGTGCATGTGGCGGTATAGACATACCAGATGTTCGGACTTGTCAGACAGTGACCTGGGCCGTCGAACGTTGCATTGCTGGTGTTGAATGCCATATCTGTTACGTTGCCGATGGGCTTTGCGTTCTGGCAGTTATTGTTGTTAAGGCTTATTGGCGGTTCCGAGGATTCACAAATGATACTTATTACTCCCTGACCGGTACTGACACCGAATCCGCCGACTTCGATCAGGTATTCATTACCGGCTGTCGCGGGAAAGGTGAGTTCGGATTGCCGGCCGCAGGCGTCATCGTTGCACCCGATCATATTTTGCTGCTGAACATAGCACTCAGAACCTCTGTAGATTGCCAGTACGGTGTCGTAACTGCTTCCACAAAGGCTAACAGTAACATTACAAGTGCGTGTAGCTGTATATCTGTACCAGATATTTGGGCCCCTTGTGCAGTGTCCCGGACCATCGAACGTTGCATTGCTGGTGTTGAATGCCTGGTTGACAACCTCTCCTATCGCCATCGCATGTTGACATTTATTATTGTGCGGCGGATTCATTGGCTGGGCTTCAACAAAGTTACCGGTATAAAATATAACTACCAAAATACATATCAAAGACCCTATTAGTTTGTAAACATTCATAATTTATTCCTCCAAAAAACTCGCTTTTTCTTATCAAAGCCGTCCATATAAATGATTTTTCAATAGCTCCTGAACTAAAAAGCATTAAATATTTTTACTTCTTCGTGGTCATGGTTTTTAAGTTGCTACTATAATATCATCGAAGCAGCTGCCCCTGTTACCCCAGCAGTACAACGCTATAGTCCCGGATGAAAAGGTGTTGT
>CAZZAX010000044.1:0-38878 GCA_964653075.1 uncultured Pirellulales bacterium | reverse complement strand
TTGTTGTTTGTCTCATCCAATTCGTCAACCATATTGTCTGGGTCAACTATCACGAAGATCTCAGTCTCGCCCTCATTTAAAGTAAACGGAAGTGTGCCCTCATTCCATGTGCCACTCGGCATAATTGGTCCTGCGTTATGGTGCCCAGGATAAACCTTCCTTCCTTTTTTCCCTGGATCACCTGCATAGAAAATAACCTTAAACTGAGGAGTGGCAGTATTACCATAGTTATGAATACTTACACCTGCCCTGAATCGACCATCGGGTTGTTTCTTAACGTTCAAATACCTATTCTCTATGGCAATATCGGCTTTCGCTAATGCGGATTCATATTTTGGATGAGCATCCGATACATCTAAAGCTCTAAAACACCTCTTGTCGTTCCATTCCTCTTTTAAGTTATTCCAATCCGCCGAAGACCATGCCTTAACAAATAACTTATCACCAACAAAAGGACCTGTACCAATCGAATTATCAACACGTACCCAGCGATTATTCAGAAAAACCTCATTATACGTATGATTGGCACCGCCACTGCCGGGCCCCCAGGTATAGCCTTTAGCCATTTCCCGCATACGCATCCGGTCAGCCAAAGGCTCAGGGTCCTCTGAATAACGAGTAATCAGCGGCAAGGTCTGGACAAGCCTCGTGGGAAGTCCTGCTGCACGGAAAATCGCTCCTCTTAAAATCGCCGTCGAGCTGCATGTTCCATGCACTTTCTTTTTGAACATCGAATCACCGAAGAAATTCGTCTCCAAAAACTGCCGGTCTCGTTGTGAGTTACCAACTGGTTTATGCCAGGCTATTTTGCCATCAATTATGTTTAAGTACTCCCAGTGCGGCAGCTCCCTTACCAAATCAGTTTCGCGGTTCATCCACTTCAACATTTTCTCAATTGCTGCAATGTCTGTAGCGGAACCTTCAACTATATTATCGATTTGTTCTTCCATTTCAGGGGAATAATTCATCGAGATCGTCGGCTTGATATATTCTTTGAGATTTTTATCAAGATTTTTCTTCGGATATGGCTGAGAGTATATATGGGCTTTTGCAAAAGGAAATATAAGTACTTCGACAACTCTTGCATCTTTCAGAGCCGCCTTCTTTTTAAAAGGGGCGTGCATCCTGATATAAATCGTTTATCATTTCCATGTTCGATGGGGACCTGATCTCACAGATAGCCCGTATAGTATAGGTATATTCCCTCCGTTCCTGCCAATCGCCATCCGGTTTGCCATCACTATCGCTATCTTTCTTCGTGGGATCTGTGCGATACTTGCAGTATTCATCGTAGTCGGAAAGGCCATCATTATCAGTGTCAGATATCTCAGGATTCGTGCCAAGTTTTGCCTCCAATTGATTCTCCAGTCCATCTTTGTCCAAATCCAAAACGGACGGAGTGTTGTCAACTGATCGTTTCTGTGCTTTAGCCATAGGCAGTAGCACTGCACCTGCAACAACAACAACGATCAAGCCAAGGATACCGAGTTTTGCATTTTTTGGTACTGGTCGATTTAACATGATTTTAATCCTCCTGCGTAATGCTTTTTTTGATTCTACTACGCCGATAAGACGCAGAGACAGACTCGTTCTTAAAAACGCCATCTCAGCAATATCAATAAGAGTATTGCTGTAACTTCGAGCTTCATTGCCAAGGGCGACAAGGACCATTTCATCAACAGCCTGTTCACGAGTATTATGCACCACGGCGTTTACAAGCCATACAAACGGATTGTAAAAATAAATTATTTGCAGAACAGTCTGAATTAGGTTGATCCATAAATCGCCTCTTTTGAGATGGGCCAGCTCGTGAATCAAAACGGCTCTTAGTTTCTCCGGTGGTAATTTGCCATCAAGAGCGGCGGGCATTAAGATGACCGGCTTAATAAGACCGCAGACGGCAGGACCGGATATGTTGTTCGACAGTCTTAATTCAATATTACGGTGAATATTAACCTGCCGCCGACACCGATTCAGCACCTGGGCCAGTCTTTCACCGGAAGGCTCACTTCGAGCAATCAATCCTTTGACAAATAACATACGCTGAATAAGAAAAACCGAAATAACCAATACGCCTACAAGCCAGATTAGGAAGACAACCGCCTGCCAGGTAATAGGATTCAGAACCGGATTTTCAGGTAATGCTGGTACTGTCGTTTCAATCCTGGTCTGAGACGGGGGAATTTGGGACACATCAGCAAAATTGATAACATTTTGAGATATGGTTATCCCGGCAGAATCCAAAGACTCATTTATGAAAGGCATTTCAGCAGACTCTGGGAGTTCCTGTATTGCCGGTATTTCGATGGATTCTTGTTGTGCTATAGTCGATGTCTGCTTTAAAACTGATGAGTCTGAATATAAACAATCTCCACACCAATATCCGACACCTGTCGGTAAAGAAAGTGTCGGAGGCAAAACAAGTTTTATAAATACCAACATCCATATCCAGTATCTAAAAGTTGCTCTTACACGCTTTCGTATGAGCAAATCAATGAGCAACAGTAAAACAATCAGCACGGCGGACTGAATAAATATACTTCCGGCATAACCACAAAACACGCGACCAACAATGTTCAAAGCCATCAAACAACTGTTAATTATCTCGTTCATCTTTTGACCTCCCAATTTAGTTTATTGATTTATTTACGGTCGGTCTTTTTATTTTCAGTCTTGTTTACAAGCCTGCGAAGCTCTGATGCCTGCTTTTTTGACAGGCCTTCGTGCTCAATCAAAAACTGCATCATAGGTGTAAGGGCCCCGTCAAATGCCCGCTTGAGCATCCTGCGGAATTCCCCTCGCTTGGCATCGACTTGACTTATGCATGAGTGGAAAAGCTGAAGGTTGCGGATTTTTTCTATTTTAAGAAATCCTTTCTCGGCCATCCTGTCCATTATGGTCTTTACTGTGCTGTAAGCGCGGTCTCTGCTTTTGGCCAGCGTTTCCTGAACGGTGCCGGCCGCACAAGGCTCCTTTTCCCAGACCACCTTCATTATTTCCCATTCGGCTTCGGTTAGCTCCACGGCGGACTTTCTCCCGCTGGAATTCTTTATTTTTCCCGGCTTCGGCATATCTTATATCTCCTTATTCTATATTATTAGAGTATATTCGACACTTGTCGAATATGTCAAGGGAAAAATAAAAAAATATTAAATATTTTTGCTCATCGCTGCTAAATAATTGAATTTGGCGGAAAATCTACCTAAAAAGGCGATAAAAGTTGATCCAGCAGAAATGACAGCAAGCAAGAAGTCAGCTTTATCAGGCTGCCAGATGCTTGAATTTCGCTCCCGATGCGATTAACTCAATCGTGAATCCGACAGCACAAACGATGATGCCTATACCAAAATGACTACCTACGCGCAGCAAGGTAATAAGTACCAGCAGTAGTCCGACGAGCGACAGGAAAATATGCAAAATCGAGATTTTATACAGGAGATTTTTCGGCGTCACGAATACAGGTACTAAGGTTACTAACGCAATGGCGAATATTGTCCAGCCAATAGCGCCAGTGTGATATCCTGCCTGGTACGCTGTAATTTGTCTAAATATATCACTAATAAACTGCATCCTGGAAATCGGGACGCGAACATAAATCCACGGCAGGAAAAAACCCATAACTACGAGTGCCACACCACAAAGCATCGCCATATCGAGTCGAGAGAAGCTGTCCTGTCCCAGCATTGCATTCGATCTGCCCATGGCTTCAAGCAGATCGCCACCTTCCTCGGCTGTGATTTTGCCCTCTTCCATCATTCGGAGAATTCGTGCTCTTTCCGGGCTGGTGGGTTTCTGTCTGGAGGCAATCTCTCTCAACAAAGACGCGAGGAATTTTACTATCAGGATCAATATGAATGGTATAGCCACTATGAAAGTCCCGGCTACATATTCCTGCTGGTCGACATAGGAAATACGAGCAATAGTGTATATTTTAAAGCATAATAGAAGTAGTGTCAGTGCCGCTACGACAAGAACAGAAAAACATAAGTTAGTAAGCACTTTTTGTCTGTTTTTGAACCGAAAGATAACATAGACAATCAGGAGTATAATGAGTTGGACGGCAAAAAAGACGGCATATACTTTTGGAAATATCTCTGACATTTTTTTACCTCTTATTTATTTGCGGCTTTTTAGAATAAATGTGGCGTCTTTCACGCTCATCTCGCCGCGCTCTATAGAATCGAGAATTTCTTTTCTGGTCAGCGGTTTTTCCTGGGTAGTTGCGGTGGCACCCAACATCGTGTTGATGCTGTCGAGCATTTTGTTTATCGTCGGATATGAAATACCAAGCTCCTTTTCTACAGCCTTGATATTGCCCCTGTGCCTAAGAAAAACGGTTATAAATTTTTGATATTCAGCAGGCAGCATAGACATGCCCTCTGCTTTGAATGAGCCTTTGATTTCGCTGCTGCATTCTGTGCATCTTATTTGAGTAACCTCGATAGCTCCATTACAAAGCGGACACCCGGCAGGCAGACTTAATTGTTCTTTTTTATCACTCATATCACAATATACAATCAATATATGCAAAATAATTAATATTCTTAATTTATCAATAAATATTATTAATTATTACGAAGAAATATTTAGAAATTGCTCTTTCTTACAAAAAAAACATCGAAATTTTGGGAAAAACGGCGATTTCGCATTTAAAAACTACTGTTAAGAAAAATATTTATGATCCAGCCGCAAAAATCTTGGGGAAAAATGTAAGAATAAACTTGAATATAGTTCTATATAGTACTATCTTATATAAAACTATATTTTGGAGAAAGGAGAAACTAAAATGAGACTAAGAGGTATTATGAATTATCGGTTTATCTTTGTGATCCTGTTTATTGCAATTTTGGCCCCGGGGGTAATCGCTGAGGTGCTTTTTGTAAACGGCACAAACGGCAATGACACAAATCCCGGTACAAAAGAAAAACCACTTAAGACAATCAGCAAGGCAGCAAAACTGGTCAATAGCTCAAAAAAGCCGGGTCCGACAACCATCAAAGTAGCACCGGGAGTGTATACTCTTGCTGAAACAGTAGTTTTCGAAAATAGCCGCACATACACAAAAGAAAAACGGCTTATAATAGAAGCCACCGTCCTGCCCGACGAGCCACAGTGGAAACCGGCACTGATGCCTGTCATATTGTCTGCTGAGGACCCTCGAAAGCTGGGAGAGTCTGATAAACTGACAGAAACATACAGCATAAAGGTCAAGACCAGCCATGTGACAATACAGGGATTAAAGTTCCTCGGCAATCCCCTGATAAAGAATTGGCATTGTTGTGTTGAGCGCATCGGTAAGAAACTGGATGACCTGGTTGTAACACAGTGTGTGTTTGTAGGTAACAAAGATGGGCTGAATATTTACTGTGCAGCTCTGGCGACAGGTGACAGGTTTGTAGTTGACCATTGTATTTTTAAAGATTGCGGAGCGTGTGTAGTTTTCTGGGATGGCCTGGATGAAATTGGAGGTTACGCCTGCGCAATGAGATACTGTATCGTCGACGGCGCCTACACTTCTGGTGTCTGGACCTGCCAGACGACCGAAGATTTTGAGTTCCACAACAACATTATCACCGGCAGCGAATATTTTTGGATGAGAAAACACAGTGACCGTCAGAGGTATAAGATAGAAAAGTGTGTCGTTATTGGGAACAAATACTGGTCAGGATATGGCGTGGCGAGCGGGCCGGCTGGCCAGACTGGGCCAGAGGTAATTTACAAAGAAAAAAATGTAACCAAAGAAGGTCAAGCAGTTTTGGTAAAAGACAAAACAACAAGAAACTACCTGCATGTTGTCCCTGGTACATTAGGTAGTGAACTTGGCGCGGGATTATTCAAAGAGAAATAGACCCAGAGGAAAAAGTAAATAATAATTGGAAATACTAAAAGGAGATACAAAAATGGAATCAATAATATCAAAATGCGGATACAGGTGTGATTTATGCCCGGCATATGAGACTAATCTTAAATCAGATGCCGACAAGCAAAGAATGATTGATGCCTGGAACAAGTATTGCGGCTTTGATGTACCACCTGAAGCGATTAAAAGCTGTTCAGGATGTGTAGCCGGCGGCGGCGATGAGACTTGTTCTGCCAGACCTTGTGCGATTGAAAAAGACCTTGAAAATTGTGCCCATTGTGAGCAATTCGCCTGTGATAAACTTAAGCCAAAAATGAATTTCGTTGAGGAGAACGTCAAGGACCTGTCAAATATTCCTGAAGAGGATTATGATTCGTTTATCAAGCCATTTCTCGGAAAGGAAAACCTGCTCAAAATCCGAGAATCATTGGAAAATTAACAAAATCATGTTTTTCTTTTATAAAGAAAGGACCTGAAAAAATGGAAGAAAAAGAACTAAAACAAGAATGTTTGAAGCTAATACAAACGGCTGATGCTGTGTATCTAAGTACTCTCGGCAGCGACGGCTTTCCGCAGACGCGTGTGATGGGCAATCTACGAAATAAGGAACAATGTCGAATCGCAGAAGAGTTGTTTGCCGAACACAATGAAGATTTTCTGATCTATATGCTTACCGGCCATTCTTCTGATAAGATGCAGCACATTCGTGCCAATTCGAAGGTGTCCGTTTATTTCTGCAATTCTGCAGAGTTTCATACGTTATTGCTCGTAGGTAATGCCGAGGAAATAGATGATGCGGACTTAAAGAAACGAATCTGGCAGGATGAGTGGAAGATGCATTGGCCCGGCGGACCCGAAGATCCCGAATTTATTATACTGAAGTTATTGCCTGAGTGGGCAAAGGGTTGGTATAAGGAAGGAGCTTTTGAGTTTAAGCTAAAATGAAAAAAATGAAGGAACAAAGCCAGGCAGGTTTCCTGATGGCCAAGATACGTCAGGTCGGCGAGAGAATCTTCGTTCGCAGGTTGAAGCAGTACGGCATCGAAATCAACCCCGCCCAGGGCAGGATTATGTTTGCACTATGGCAAAAAGACGGCATACCAATCAACGAGCTCGCGAAAAAAACGCAACTGAAAAAATCGACCCTCACGAGTATGCTCGACAGGCTCGCGAAACTGGGCTATATCAAGCGCATACATTCTAAAGAAGACAGACGAAAAATCCTGATAAAACGCACGGAAAAAGACAGGGCAATGGAGAAAAAATATGTCGAAGTTTCAGAAGAAATGACAAGGCTGTTTTATAAACAATTTTCAAGAAGTCAAATCGACCGTTTCGAAAATGATTTAGAACGCATCCTTGATAACCTTACAGAATTCGAGGCGAATTTACATTGAGTAAATTTCCACAGGTTTAAACGCGTAGTATTGCAGTGGAAAAAAAGAAGCTTATTTTATCAGCGTGGCTATTTGTTTGAATTGGGGGTGTTCGGCGGTCCGGAGCAGCTCGAATAAAGCCATCTCTGTGCAACTGATATTTATTCCTTCAGCAGCCATTTTGTTTATCGCAATCTGTTTGTTCTCCGGTGTTCTCGAAGAGACAGCATCTGCAACCACATCCACACTAAAACCTTTGGCAAGCAAATCAACCGCCGTTTGATAAATACAGACGTGTGTTTCTATGCCGCACAATAGAACCTGCTGTCGTTTTAAGTCATTCAGCTTAATATTGAACTGCTGGGCGCCGCAGCAACTGAAAGCCGACTTGTCTATTGGCTCACTGTCTGTCAGAAGCTGTGCTATTTCAGGTATCGTCGGGCCAAGGGCATCGGGGCATTGCTGACACCAGAGGATTGGGACATTGAGGATTTTAGCAGCTTCGATGAGAATTTGGACGTTTTTGTATAGTACCTGCTTGTCATACATCAACCTGGCGAGCTTGCCCTGAACGTCAACAACCACCAAACAACAGTTTTTTATATCAAGCATTCCTTTATTCTCTGGAGTTTAGGTTCAATGAGGTCCTTAAAAGCTGAAGTGCCTTATTCACTTTCCGTAACCGTAATTGTAAGGTGTATGTTCTTGACGGCCCCGGTTCTGGAGGGTAATTTTCTTGTCGCTTTATCATTCGAGGTTATGACGGGCTTGGGCGGGATTATCAAATCCACTGTAGTATTATCTATTGCAGCCAGAATTCTTTTGCCGGGCAAATTTTCTGCTACATTGTTCAGTACGGCAAAATCCCTCGCTACTTCGATACGTTTTGTAGAATCATCCTGATTGACTATACCGGCAATCTGCTCAGCAGTAACCGCTTCAACAACGACCTTCCGGCCAAAAACTTCAGTGTCAACAAACAGCGTGGCCGAATCCAGCTTGTCCCAAATATCATCCAACCGGGCTAATAGTAAATTAAAGCTTTCGCTGCTGCAAATAAGCGTGTGTGGTTCTCTGACATCGCTTCTGTCTGATGCAATCCACTCATCTGAAGGGATATTTTCTTCAATCGCTCTGTTAATAAATCCTACAACAGCAGGCAGTGTACTTGTGCGCAATTCAAGCCGGCCGCTAAACAGTGCTGCAACTATTGCTGCCGGTGCCGGCTCTGCTAAATCAATTCTCGGAGGAATATTTGGACGTTCGGCAGCAATCGGCGCCTGTGGAATAGTGGGAGCTACAATAGAATAAACAACCGCTGCCAAAATAGCAACCAGACCAAACATAGCAGCAGAAGCGAAGACCTTGCGACCGAGTAAATGCCTTGCCCCAATCTGCTCATCATAAGCCGAGGGCTCTTCGCCTAAGAGGGTCCTTCTTGCCAGAGATGCTTTTACATTTTCCAATATCTGCGGCGGAGCCTCGGCAGCAGGCAGAGAACTCAGAAACATCTTACATTGCTGAAGCTCCTGCAACCGTTGTGTAATTTTATCATCGTGAGCCAACAACCGTTGAACTTCGGTGTGCTGTCTGGGCGCCAGCTCTCCATCAATGAAGCTATTGAGCAACTCGTCCATACTCGGAATTTCTTTCATTGCAAAATGGCCTCCAAAATCTGTCTAAGCTTTTTCCTGCCTCTACTTAATCTGCTTCTTACCGTTCCTAACTCAATATCCAACACATTTGCAATCTGGTTATAATTCATACCTTCAATGTCCCGCAACACAACGACGGCCCTTTGCGCATCATCCAATTTCTTCAAAGACTCAAGAACAATCTGGCACAACTCTTTGTTCTGGGCCACCGCCGCCGGGTCAAGTGAGCTATCGTTACTTAACAACTCCTTCAATACTGTGCCGGGCTGGCTATTGGATCGAATCAGCTCTGCATCCAGTGAACTGAAGCCAATCCTGGCATTCCTCCGGCAGTAATTTAAGGTTAGATTAACGGCTATTCTGAACGCCCACGTATAAAAGCTGCTTCTGCCCTGGAAATTTTCTATGTTCTCTATTATTTTGACAAATGTGTCCTGTGTTAGTTCCGCAGCATCATCGGGATCGGCACATATTTTTAGTATTACGTTATAGATGCGATTCTGATACTTAAGAATAAGCCGCTCTATTGCCGCAGAATCGCCCTGCCAGCATTGCCTCACCAAAACAGCGTCATCAATGTTGATATTCGCCACTTCCGTCACCGGTACTTCCCTCATTTAGACCAATATTGCCCCAAAAAGTTCCAATATAAATACAACAAAATGAGGCTAAAATATAGAATATAATCGCAAATTCGGACTTGTTGGTCAATCTAATTTAATTTGAAGTACAAATTGAGTAAAAGGTGAAATGCATCAAAAAATAAAGCTCGGTATGCGAGAAAACATCAGGGCCTATACCTAACTGGCATAGGCCCTGATTTGATACGAATCACCATATTAACAAGTTAATTAATTTTAACCTGCTATTTATGGTGCGGGTGCATACAGACGAATATCATCGAAGTACATCATGCCCGAACCGCCGGCAACAGGATTATTCCTGTTACCAAGACCAAGAGTAATCGAACTGACATTGGCAAGATTCACATCCTGGTCCGCAAAGCGCGCCAGGTCAATATCCCATCGGGTCCATCTTGCTTGCCGTGCGGCATCAGGATTATCATTGGTAATCACTGCGCTACCGTTGAGAGCAACATACATCGGCTCGGCAGCATTATTTGAACTGCCTCTTAACCAGATTGTTAGTGTATCGACGCCTTTAACTGTCCAGTCGCGCTTGGAGGTCAATGTCAATGTCGCTTCGGATTTTCCAACAGCGTTGTCGAAGACAAAAGGCATCGATTGATTGCCACTGTGAACGATAGTCTGCTCGGCAAAGGGAGGATTATCATAACCAACGACAGAACCGTTGATAGCAGGATTGTCAAATCCGTCTATCCATGCATTAAATATCCTGTTACTCAGGGGATCGGCGGGGTCAAGGTCGTTGTAAGATTCAAAATCATCCACAATGAGGAAGTTGGCCGTAGTGAAGTTCCAGAGCGGGCCTGTCCACGGGCTGTCGGCGTTAGCGCTATTGACTTCGTCAATACGCCAGTAGTAGGTTGTATTCCATTCAAGCTGTCCGGGTTCAAAGCTCTCTGAACCAATATCTTTGCTACCTTTATACTCAGGTGAGCTTGTATCAGCATTTTTTACAGCTTCAGCTTCAGAGCCGAAATATACCTGATGTGAAGCGGCAAATACTCCCGGCACCCAGGTAAGATTTGGTGTCTGAGTCACATCTACAGCGCCATTAGCCGGTTCCAGGCTCTCAACTGCTCCCTTGGTTGTAAAGCTCCAGACATCGCCTTTATGCGTTTCGACAACATCAAACTCATCGACACGCCAGTAGTAAGTCTTACTCAATTGAAGTGGGCCGGGATTATAGTGTGTAACTCCCAGAGGAAGCCCCCCGGCTGCATTGTTGACATCATCAAAATTATCACCGAAATAAACCGTGTGCAGCTTCGATCCGTAACCTCCCGTCCAGCTAAGCTGCACATCCACAGCTACAGACTCGGCGCCATTGGCAGGATCGGGAAAGTATGCGGTCTTGGGAGGAAGACTAAAGCTCCAGACCTCGCCTTTCCAGGGACTGTTCGGTTCGGTTTCATTGACCTCATCAATCCGCCAGTAGTAGGTTGTTCCCGGCACAAGGCCGTCCGGAAAGGGGAATCCGGGAAAGCCCACAATGATAAATGTATCGGCCTGGTTGCCTACAAATGTACCTTCAGTCCCTTCGTTCACAGCATCGAAGTTATCACCAAAATATACATCATGTGAGACTGCAAAATCTCCCGCCCGCCAGCTCAGATTCGCCCATGTATCCGGATTGAGAGCTCCGATGGGTGGATTGGGGCTCAAAGCATACGGAAAATTTTCGATATTCTCCATAATGGCCACAATCTCTTCCTGTATCAGCGCCCGGTCGTAAATACGGACATCGTCGATAAGGCCGCCGACTTCAAGGACCATCGGATCGATATCTCTTCCGCCGCCGATTAGAACACGGCCGTCGCCCTCACCGATGCCAATCTCGCCCGTCGCTGTCTCCCTGACGATCTCTTCACTATCAAGATAGAGCACTTTCTCGGCGCCGTCGTACACCGAAGCGGTATGATGCCATTCGCCGTCGAACAGAGCCGTGGCCGAATTATTCGGTGCCGCCATCCATTCAGGCGAAGTGCTATTAGTCTTGAAACCCATCGTCTCTGAGGGGCCGTGATAATACATGGCAAATGTATCATAAGGGTCAACATTACCAAATTGATCACCATATCCCCTTATGACGATGCCACTCCATTCAGGTCCGTCGGGATTGTTGACCTTTACCCATGCGGCGAGAGTGATCACGTCCCGGCAGACGGAATTGAATGCTGTCCCCTGACCGCAATCCACGTAATCATCATCGCCGTCAAGCTCGACGGCACCAATTACCCAACCTTCCGCCCACTTTGCATCACCCATTAGTGTCCCATTGTTGACACCGGCACTGTCCCTGGCTGTGGTTCCGCTTCCGTCATCCATTTTCCAGTGCGAAACGAGATCTGATTTGATGTCCGCATTCGCACAATCAACATACACGCCGACCAGCAAAACAAGAGAAACCAGACAAATCAATTTCTTACACATAACATTCCTTTCCTCTAAAAAGTAACAACAACGGTTAAAAACTTTAAGCTCATTTCGGTCCTCAGATAATCCGTTATTAAGCCAGTTGCCAATCATTATAAGAAGTCTTCGATATCAACCTTGCAATCACCGTTTATATTACCCGGTCAATCTACCTATTGAATCTCATAGGAACCGGCCGGATACAGTTTAATGTCATCAATAAATACAATGTCCCTGTCGTCGCCGGCCTGTCCTGAACTTGTTCCGTCTCCGAAGCCGATAGTGCACTTTTTGACAGAACTCAAGTCAACGCCGGCATCACTGAACTGACCAAGAGCAAAAGTCCACTGGCACCAGGTATCAGACTGGACAGCAAAGGTAAACGGATGCTCAACCCTAAAGCTTTGGCCGGCGGCATCTTCCAGTATTAAATACATCAGGTGCTCACTATTTTCGTGCTCACCGACAAAAGACAACGACAAGGCCTCTACACCATGGGCCGTCCAGTCCTGAGGACTTTCAAACGTTCGTGCGGCCTCAGTAAAATAAGGTTCAAACTGATTTTGCAATTCAAACCGGATAGAGTTGTTGCCCACGGCATCCGTCCCAAGAAAGACGTAATACCAATCGGGAATGTTGTCAACCCATGCAGCTATAAGACCGGCATCGTCCGTATAAGCATCAAAGTCCTCGGCGCTCATGCAATTAGCAGCCGTAAATGTCCAGGTGTGGCCTGTGACAGTACCTGATGGGCCGATTTGATCGACCCGCCATTGGTAAGTTTGGCCGAATTCAAGTGTCCCGGGGTCAAAGGCGGCACCTTCCGGTGACTGCTCAATCTTTTCCATAGCTCCCTTTTTACCGAACCACAAATCACGCGAAGTCGCAAATTCCGCCTCAAGCCAGCTAAGGTCGGCATCAATAGACACAGCCGCTGCACCATCAGCGGGGCTGGGATTGACTGCCGCCGGACCATCTGAAACAGAAAAGACATCATCAAATGTACAATAGTAACCTGCCGGCTCATCATTCTCATTCTGCGCGAAGATTCCGCTTTGGCCGCTCACAAAGGGCTCATCTTGCACATCAGGATCTTCCCAAGGATCGTTACCATTAGTGTCCACCATTGTTTCAGTTTTTACAACAAGCGGCCCGCCCTTGTACTCATAGAGACTACCAGTAACATATACCGGGCCTGAACCGACAACATCCAGCTCAGCATAGTAGCTCCGGGCGTGGTTGAGACCCGGCGCAGCAACTTCCAAACCATGCTCTTCAGGATCATCCATGATATTTGACATATTGACGACCTTCTCGATATCAATGTCCAGATTGGCGGGGCCATCCTCCCAGTCTATGTGCATGACATAGACCTGGGTCGCAAACAAACCGGGGGCAAAGCCGGTTAGCGACCCATCCGGATCAACAATATAGGTCGCTCTTGCCATTAAGCCATGGTAGTTTTTGGTTGCATCACCGGTAACATTTACAACAGCCCCGACACGGACATCGGTAAAGACTTCGTCGCTGCCGTATCCGGCGCCGAATTGCGAGCCGGTAGCGCCGGCAGAGGTAGTTTCATCGAAGCTGAGATATTTGTTGCCGTTCGGATCTGTTTCAATAGTATGGGTAAATGTTTTGGTCACATCCGGAATACATGTGAAAACCCAGGTTGGCAAGTCGAGCTCGTCGCCGTCGAAGCTTTCCGACCAGTTGGCCTTTAAAGTAACGTTTACTACCAAACCTACTACTACACAAATTACTGCTGAATTTGTTAATTTAGACATAATAGCTCTCCTTTAAAAAGTTAAAAGAAAAACGAATGGGTAATAATCTTCACATCTATTATTGATGTTTGTTTCAGAGGATATTATATGATTTGTCACTACCTCCTTCCTTCAAAAGACAAATATTAACTATTGACTGAAATGCAAGAAGCCTGATTCCTCCTGTCAAATAAAACCTGCAAATCAAAAAATCAAAGCCAGGTACATCCGCCCATATGAATCGAACAGGGCAGGCCTTACACTGGTATAAGCTTCGTTAATTCTATTTATACTAAATCTACGGCCTGTTCGTCAAGAAAAACTTATACAAAACCACTACAGCCCAAGCGCTTGCCCAACAGCAAAAAAAACTGCAATTTCCGACAATATCTCCCGCGTAATCGGTTATATGGCTTTTCTGGGCGAAGACCGAACCGCAGCGGAGTGAAATCATTGTGTTAATTTAAGAGCGAATTCATCAGAAAGGCGTCTTCCGTTCGGGCACTGGCACGTTACCTGCAATATATAGCTTTGGTTCACATCCAGCTCAAAGGGCAAATCGAACTCGTAAGCCCTTAAAAAATCCCGCCAGTATTCATGATTTAAGGGTGGTTCAGTTAAGTCGATATCCTGCCAAATAACGACCCTCTTTCCTTTTGGCTCAGCCGAGCGAACAGCTCTTTGGTATAATTCAAAGCGAAATACGCCCGGTGATTTTATCTGAGAACCAAAAGAATCAAGCAAGCTGACATATGGCTTTATGCTGATCTGCCGGATATTGTCGGTGTTGATAAATTCGGTCAACGGCATAATATTGATTCTGTCAGGGGCAAAGCGAGAATAAGCGGAAATTTTATCAGGCTCATTACCATTCTTCGAGCGGCGCTCGGAAAGTCCCGGCAACTGCCCGCAGCCGGCATCGGCGACAAGAAATATAAATAACAATATCTTTAATACTACGACGGCAGCAGCCTTCATAAATTATTAATCCTCGTCAAGCATATGACCAAGGCGGCTTTTTTTCGTTTTCAAATAATTGATATTGTGCTTACTCGGCTCAGCCTTTAACGGTATCTGCTCAACAATCTTAATACCATAAACCTCAAGACGACTAATCTTTTTCGGATTGTTTGTCAGGATGCGTATTTTTCTGAGCCCCAAATCACGACAGATTTGAGCCCCGATTCCATAATCGCGTTTGTCGGCCATAAAACCCAGCTCCAAATTGGCATCAACAGTATCAAATCCCTGCTCCTGAAGTTTATAGGCGCGGAGTTTGTTTGACAGGCCGATGCCTCTTCCCTCCTGGCGAAGATATATCAAAGCACCTATACCGGCTTCTTCAATCATTTTCATTGCGGTTATCAACTGATAGCCGCATTCGCACCTCTGTGAATGAAACAAATCACCGGTCATACATTCCGAATGTACCCTGACTAACACCGGCTCATTGTGCTCGAAGGGTTTGCCGCTGTCGTCAAGCCGGCCAACAGCGCCTTTGCATAGTGCCAGATGGGGCTCAGCCGAAGTGATGCTCTCATAGCCTATAAGCGTAAATTCTCCATAGTCTGTAGGTAAATTGACACACTCAAGACGCTTGACTTGGCTTTCGCGCTGGAGACGATATTCTATGAGCTTGGAAATCGAAGCAATTTTAAGGTTGTGCTTTTCACAGAATTTCAACAGCTCGGGCACTCGTGCCATCGAGCCGTCTTCATTCATAATCTCACAGATGACTCCGGCAGATTTTAAAGAAGCCAGTCGCATCAAATCAATAGCACCTTCGGTCTGGCCCGCACGAACCAGTACGCCGCCTTCACGTGCCCGAAGAGGAAATACATGACCTGGACGAACAAAGTCACTCGGTCTGGCATCATCTGCAATCGTCGCCAGAATTGTCTGCGCCCTGTCCGCGGCGCTGATACCAGTGCCTATTCCTTTGGCGGCGTCAATACTAATAGTAAAAGCCGTTCCGAACCGTGCCGTATTATCAACGGTCTGTGGATACAAGCCAAGCAAATCACATTTCTCGGCGGTAAGCGGCAGACAAATAAGACCCCGACCGAACGTGGCCATAAAATTAATAATCTGGGGTGTTACCTTCTCGGCGGCGCAAAGAAGGTCGCCTTCGTTCTCACGGTCTTCGGCGTCAACGAGAACAATCATCCCGCCGCGGCGAAGCTCTTCTAAAACTTCGGGAATTTCGCTAAATTGTACAGCCACTTTTTTATCTCAGATTTAATATTTTGTGTTTGGAGTTTCGTATACTGAATCACTAATTCTAAATACTATTAACTACGAGCTATTGTTCATCAGGCTTTGTTCATACTGCTCAATATATCGACTTCCGTTGCGAATGTAAATAAGGGTCGCCAAAATAGCTGTCCCCGCAGCCGACCACCAAAGAAGCCGCAAAAAACAAATCCAGCCGGGCAAAATACCGGAAACCTCAGGCGCAATCAGGATTCCCGCCACCATCGACAACTGCAGTGCCGTAGCAAGCTTGCCGACAAAGACCGGAACGATACGAATCTGTGAAGTAATAAAATAAACAATAGTAAAACCGATAAGCAAAAACAAGTCCTTGCCGATAATCAAAACCACAACTGTCGGCGGTAGCAGGAAATCCGGCACGTGTCCCCGCTCTGAAGCCAACAACAGACACGCACAGGTCATGAGCAGCTTGTCGGCAATCGGGTCAAGAAACGCTCCAAGCTTAGTAACCTGCTTTTTTCTGCGAGCCAAATAGCCGTCAATACCGTCGCTAATCGCCATAACCAAAAAAATAAAAATTGAAACATAGCGCATTGCGTTCTGTGCACCGGGACCAAGTGCAGGATCATTTGTCTTCAACATAAAGCTGACAAATGGAACTATCAACAATATCCTGAAAATCGTAATCCGACTGGCCAAACTCAGCTTCATATTTATGCCGTTTCTTAGTGACTATCAATAACTAATTCTCGCCCTTTTAGTCGTAAAATTTATCGGGCCAAAAAATAACAATAGCAGCAACTTCCTTCAATAACGGCAGCTATGTTAAAGGAAAGATTAATATTTGGCAAGAGATAGATTGGTTATGATAAGTTGGACTCAATTCACGCCTTACGGATAGTAACAGCAAAAAACCGGAAATGCCGTCAATTTGAATGACCGCTTCTACAGGTACAAATTTCACACAAATGATAGTCGGTACTTATTATTTATCAAGGCCAAGTCCGCGACCGGGATGCACTTTCGATTTACCTTTTGCCTTGCCTTCGCCCTTCTTCTCGAATCGAAGCCCTTTAGGTAACTCATCATACGATATAACTTTCCACGGGCCTTCCAAACTAACGCCTACTTCCCATTGAACTTCGCCGAAGCGGTAATAATGACCTTTGAAGTAGTAATGACTGGGAAAATCAATGACAACATATATGCCGCGACCCGAATCGTAAACCAGCTCCACACCCTGGTA
Organism: uncultured Pirellulales bacterium; assembly: GCA_964653075.1. Classification (GTDB taxonomy): domain Bacteria; phylum Planctomycetota; class Phycisphaerae; order Sedimentisphaerales; family Anaerobacaceae; genus NIOZ-UU13. Next base: position 21,702 of record CAZZAX010000044.1, on the reverse strand, counting down.
TTTGCGCCGATAACCATGTGCGGGAGCATGCGGAGGTGGCCCTGGTTTAAGAACAGGTTTACTCTCGTATCTACGCGCCGAGCGTGTACCAATCGAAAAACTCCTGCATGAGACGAGCATAAGCGGCATACAAATCAGAACAACCACCGATAATATCTTAAATTTCATAGTTAATCCCTCGCATTATTTCACCAAGCATTAATTCTTAAAAACAGCTATACCTCTATAAAATATATATAATAAATACAAAACGAACCAATAAATTATTGTAAAAAAGGAAAAAGATTGTAATATTTTCCGGGCTTAATTTATTTGATGTAAACCGCCGTGATGATACAATTGAGGGGTAACGTTGAACATTGCCTGTCAACGCATTATAGCGGACTTAAAAGAGATTTAACGTGAGCAGTCAACATGCAATAATATATCACGACCTGGCGGTTTTGCTCGACGCGGGAGTGCCGACACTAAAGTCCCTTAATATAATCAGCGAAGGACTAAAAGGACACATGAGAATAATTTTCACCAACTTAAGTGAATCTGTCTCCCAGGGCAATACCTTTGCTGATTCTATGGCCAAATACCCGAGGACCTTTGACAGGCTGGATTTAATGCTGGTAAAATCAGCGGAGCTCTCGGGGGAATTACCCAATTGTTTTAAGACGCTCTCCAACTGGTATGAATTTAAAAAACGAATAAAAGGAATTCTCACCTCAGGTTTTATGCTGCCGCTTGTAATTTTTCATGCTATGGTATTTATTGTTCCTCTGCCATCTATGGTTTTAGGCAAAATCACCACATCCGAATACTTGATAAAAATTGCAACAACATTAGGTTTCTTTTATTTATTGATAGGAATATCCTTAACTCTTTACCACTCCATACCAAATACCGGCCTTGTACGCAAACTTTTCGACGCTCTGATACTGAGAATACCAGTTCTTGGTCTGGCGGTTCGGCAGCTCTCGATATGCCGGTATTGCAGGGGTTTTAATATGCTCTATAAAGCCGGTGTGCCCATCGCACAATGTGCGTCTCAAGCCACTGAGCTAACAGGTAACTTAATCGTAGCCGGCATGTTTAAAGGTGGTGCGACAAGTATAGAAGCAGGTAATATGGCCTATGAAGGATTTTCTCGAAGATTACCATTAGACTATCTCAACATCTGGCAAACCGGAGAGCAAACCGGTGAACTCGACAAGATGGCTGACAAAATTGCTGAAATCTCCGGCGACAGGGCCGAGCTTTTATTCACTGAATTTGCCCGATGGCTGCCGAGATTGCTTTACGCCATGATATGTATTTTATTGATTATACAAATATTCAAGTTGTGGGGAAGAATACATTATCCCGTAGATATTCCTTGATAGAAAACATTGTGATGGTATAATCACTTGGAATTACTTAAGGACAAACAATGGCCGTACTAAATGTTAATATTGATCATGTTGCAACGGTGCGCCAGGCGCGCAAGACCGATGAGCCGGACCCTGTCTGGGCGGCGGCCGAATGCGAGCTGGCCGGGGCAAACGGAATCACTGTCCACCTGCGCCAGGACAGAAGGCATATCTGCGATAGAGACGTTCGGCTGTTAAAAGAGACAGTCGCATGTAAATTGAATCTTGAGATGTGTATGGCCGAGCCTATCGTGAAAATCTCCGAAGAAATTCAGCCCGACCAGGTTACTTTAGTGCCCGAAAAAAGAGCCGAGCTGACCACCGAAGGCGGCCTGGATTGTGCCAGATACAAAAGACGACTTGCCGAGGTCGTTAAAAGAATGCACAAGAAACGTATTCTTGTAAGTACCTTTATCGCACCCGAAACAGAGCAAATAATTGCTTCGGCCCAAACCGGCTGTGACGCCATAGAGCTGCATACCGGTATGTACGCAAACGCTCGCAGTCAAAGAGCCGTCAAAAAAAGACTGAATGAGTTACAGGCCGGCAAGGACCTTGCAATTGAAAACAAGCTGACTGTTCATGCCGGACACGGCCTGACTTATCGTAACATCGAGGGCGTGGCACGTATCAAAGACCTTTGTGAGTTCAATATCGGGCACAGTATTATAGCACGGGCGGTCTTTGTGGGGATAAGACAGGCAACAGCCGAAATGATAAAACTGATAGACAAATTCAGTTCGTAGCTCATAAAAGGAGACTAAAATGTTTACAGGGGCAATGGTGGCGTTGGTTACACCTTTTCAGGAGGGCGAAATCGATTTTCAAACGCTGGATGAGCTGATTGATTTCCAGTTGGCCGGCGGTATAGACGCAATAGTTCCGATAGGAACGACCGGCGAATCGCCAACATTAACTCCCGAAGAACATAAACAGGTCATCGAAAGAATTGTCAAGGCCGTCGGCGGACAAGTCCCCGTAATAGCAGGTGCCGGCTCGAACAGCACCGCTGAGGCGATTGAATATACCGAATACTCCAAAAAAGTAGGTGCCGATGCGACTCTGCAGGTCGGGCCGTACTATAACAAACCCACACAGGAAGGTTTTTATCAGCATTTCAAGGCGATAGCAGAAGAGGTTGACCTGCCCATGGTACTGTACAACATACCGGGCCGATGCGGAGCAGGTATGACACCGGAGACTATAGCGCGTTTAGCCGAGCTTGAAAATATTGTCGCAGTTAAAGAGGCGACCGGCAGCCTTGACCAGGCCAGCGAAATTGCCGCCCGATGCGATATAACCATCATCTCAGGTGATGATTCTCTCACACTGCCGTTAGCTTCGATCGGCGGTAAAGGCGTTATCAGCGTAGTTGCGAACATCGTGCCCGCCGATGTAAAAGCAATGACAGATTTGATTCTGGAAGGTGATTTGGTTTCAGCAAGACAATGGCACAAAAAGCTGTTTACACTGTGCAAAAGTATGCTTACCCTGGCGACCAATCCGATACCAATCAAGGCAGCAATGGCTATGCTGAATATGGCCTCTGAGGAGCTGCGTCTGCCAATGACACCGTTGGAAGAAGATAAAAAAGCCATCCTGAAAAAAACATTGGAAGACTACGGGCTGCTTTAGACAAGAACAAGATTCAAGATGCCTTATCTTTCTTTTTTTTCTGGTTTCTATGTCTTAAGATCCATAATCACGCGACCGTTTTCGTCCACTATCTTGCCATTCTGCCAGGTGTAACTAACGTCACGAATACCAGAAATACGAACCCTCGCTCCATTTCTTATAAAATTTGGTTCGAATGAACCTAAAGTATCGTGGTCCGGATTTAACACAAACTCTGTTTTCTTTATTTTAACAAATGATTTCTCGTAGTCGCCGTTTACATATTTGTGTTCCCTTCTATAATCAGCCTCTACCGGCAGCCAAATATCATTTATCTTCTTGAAACGGACATTACTTACCTCAGTCTCGGAACTGCCATCGGGAGGACGTTTGGTATAAAGCTCCTGTCTGCTCCAACTGGCCCAGCCCCTTTTGACAATCGCTTTTGAGATATTATAACCATGTTCAGGGTCTATCCATATCTTGTATTCACACTTCTTAGTTTTGGCATTAATTACGTAACATTTCGAACCGTTTATATCTTCTCTTCGGGGACCCACTGATATGGTCCGGGCTTGTCTTAGCTCGGAATCTATTCGCTCATTGACTCCGGGAAAGTAACCTCTCAGCGTGCTGGCCGGCATACCTTGCCACTTGCCGTTAGGTTTTGGGGGCCTCATACAACTCAAAGTAGCGGTACCATTTTTAGAAACTCGCGCAAGAGGATAATAACCATATTGGTAAGATGTTTCACCATCCCAGAGGGAATATGAAGTAGTGGGATACTTTTCACCTGAATTAAAGCCGGGCCATTTGCCCCACATTTGATGACAGGAGTAATTTCTTTCACCGTCAGAGCGAAGCTCGATCCTTCGATTCCTTGTGTAAACCTCACCTCTTTTCATATTAGGGCGGCCTCTGTTTACGCCTTCATATTTTGCAGAAACTTCGAGCTTACTGATAAATGAAGGCACAAGCTTGTCTTGTGTCTCAGCATATTTATCAAGCAATTTAGAAGCAGTTGGAAATCTTTTATTTTGTGATCCCGGTGTTAAATCGGTAGAGTCGGTTGGATTGGCTTTACCAAAAATGGTGATTGTGGAAAAACAAACCAACATCACAATATAAGCTTGTTTTGAAAATCTGTTCATAATCCGCACCTTTCGATAAAAAATACGGCTTGAACCAGAAATACTAAACCAAAACACTTTCCTAAAGATAACTACAGCTATACCGTATGTATAGAAGCCTTGGAAACACTTTTGTTACAAAGAATTTTAAAAAAATGACGGCAAAATCCTTGCTTTGAGAAAGTGAGCCGAAACAATATGAAATATTCGCATTCATCCTTTCAGCCACTGCTGAGCCTGCCCATAGGTCTTAAGTGTGGCTGAAACCATCTTGCTGACGGTGTGATTGTCTTTTAAATACTGCTGTGCCGTTTTGGCGATTTTACGTGCAAAATCACGTTTGTTTAACAAACGTTGAAGTGTACTAACTATACTAAGCTCATCATCCGGATCAAAAACTACTGCGGTCTGGCCATCCACAATTAAATCATCTACGCCGCCCTTACAGCTCGCGACAGCGGAACCAACGCTCATTGCTTCCAGCAACAAAGGATTAAAAGCATAATCAGGTTTAGGCTGTACGAAAATATCACCTGCGGCAAGAAGCGACCGCCAGGGCTTTAATCTCGGAACAATAGTAACGGTCTGCAGGAGACCGAGTGCAGCTAACAATTTACGCAACTGCCCTTCGCCCCGTCCGTTGCCGGTTACAACCATCATAAATTCATATTCGTCAATCATAAGATGCCTGATCGCAGCAAATAAATTCTCTATGCTGTCCACATTATCCAAAGGTTGAGTCATCACAATAGTTGCAAAGCGGGAAGAATCAGAAAAACATCCGTTACCTTCGACCACAAAAGTGCCTATATTTATCTGCTCAATTCTATCGCCAAAGCGAGGATAGGCTCCCTCAATATCAGAAGCGATACTTTTAGTCGGGGTAATGATTTTTGCACAACGCCTCGGCGAAACAGAAAACCGGACCAGCTGTTTTGCCAGGGAATTAACCGTCAATATATAAGGCAAATCCAATCGACGAGTTAATCGCCTTGTAAGCAGCGCCATGCTCTCGCATAAGCAGTGCAAAACGGTAGGCTTGAACTTTGCGAGCCTTTCAATAAGCAGCCTTCTATTTAAATGTTCGGTCAATGGCAGCTCAAAAACCGGGTATTTTATAATCTCAGCGGCACCGGTAAACATATAATCCATATCACAACCCGGCGGACAAACCAAAGCCACGGGTATCGACTCATCCGCCAGACCAACCAACAGATGCTCTAAGAATATAGAGTATTCAGATACCGTATGTTCCGAAGCAATCAGAGCTAATCGAAGTGATTTCTTTATCCCGTTTTCCAATGCCAAACTCTTCTCCTTGTTCGTCAGCTATCTTTTATTCTTATTGTTAACTGAGTTAGTCACATGTTAAATTCAGCACACAATCATAAACCAATATGCTCAATATGTTATCGCAAAACCATTCTTGCGGCCATTAAAAAACAAAAATCGCTGCCATACTATAAAGTTATGTATTTTGAAAAAACTTTTACCGAAAGCTGCATCCACACAACAGGCTTTTACACACTTTTAACCTTGCGATTATCAGTCTGGTTGTTATAGTTGATATAAAATTATGCTATTGTTTCAAAAAAAAGCTGTCTCCTTAATTTCATCGGCCTTAATATTTTTCCCTCATTTGCTGATCCATCGCCGATACCACTAAGTAATAGAGAAAATTATGAGCAGACTACTTATTGTTGCAAACAGGTTACCGTTCAATATAGCAAAAAGAACAGGGGATTTTTACTTTCGCCCCAGTCCGGGAGGTCTGGCCACCGGCCTATCTTCACTTTCGGAGTCTTATGAGCAGCTTTGGATAGGATGGCCGGGAATAACTAATGAAAAGCTGGCCACTAAAGATAAGGAGCTAATCAGAGATAGACTGGCTGATGAAAATTGCAGGCCGGTATTTCTTTCAAGAAAGCAAATCGACCTTTATTATCTGGGTTTTTGCAACAAAACGATTTGGCCTCTTTTTCATTACTTTCCCATGCGCACCATATATGAAGAGCACTTCTGGAAGACATTTAAGTATGTGAATCAAATATTTTGCGATGAGATAATAGAAATTGCCAAACCCGGTGATCATATCTGGATTCACGATTACCAGTTAATGTTACTTCCCCAGCTTCTCCGGGAGAAACTTCCGGAACTCGAAATTGGTTTTTTCATGCACATACCGTGGCCATCATTTGAATTGTTCCGTCTAATGCCCTGGCGAGAAGAAATATTACACGGTTTATTGGGAGCTGACCTGATAGGATTCCATACCTACGACTACGTCCGACACTTCCTCAGCAGCATTTGTAGAGCTTTAGGGTTTGAACACACTCTTGGTAAAGTCAGCGTTGGCAATCGCCTGGTTAAAATAGATGCATTTCCTATGGGTATTGACTACGAAAAATATTCCAGGGCAATCAACGACACCGGCGTTAAGAATGAAGTGAACAAGATACTGGCCAAGGCCGGAAAACGAAAAATCATCATATCTATAGACAGGCTGGACTACACCAAGGGTATTATACAGCGATTAGAGGCCTTCGATTTATTCTTGTCGGAAAATCCCAAATATAAGGAAAAAGTTATATTAATTATGGTAGCTGTCCCATCGCGCACAGGTGTTCAGGATTATAAAATCCTGAGGGACAGACTCGAACAGCTTGTGGGAAGAGTCAACGGAGAGCATGGAACGATGGGCAGCATTCCGGTCTGGTATCTTTACCGCTCACTGCCCTTCAAACATATTACAGCACTGTACAACGCTGCTGATGTGGCCTTAGTCACGCCACTGAGGGATGGAATGAACTTAATATCGAAAGAGTTCATTGCAACCAAAACCGACGGCAGGGGTGTTTTGATTCTCAGCGAGATGACCGGCGCAGTAAGCGAATTAGGCGAGGCCCTGATAGTAAATGCAAATAATAAAAGAGCAATAATACAAGCCATTAAGGAAGCTCTTGAGATGCCCCTGTTAGAGCAAATGGAGCGCAACAAATTAATGCAGAAAAGGCTTCAACGCTATAACGTTTCGAGATGGAGCAATGATTTCCTGAATGCTCTGTCTGACATCAAGAAGACACAACAAGATTTTTCAGTGCGAAAACTTACTGCGAGCAAAAGGAACAAATTAATTAGTGATTTTTCCAAAAGTCGCAAACGCCTGCTCCTGCTGGATTATGACGGTACGCTCGTAGGCTTCAAAGGAAAGCCCCCAATGGCGGAACCGGATAAGGAAATTATGGACCTTCTGCAAAAAATATCAAACAATCCGAAGAACAATGTGGTAGTAGTAAGTGGACGTGACAGAGCAACACTGGAAAAATGGCTCGTTTGTCTGAACATAGAATTAGTTGCCGAACACGGGGCATGGATTAAACCAAGAGGCCGGGACTGGCAATGTATGCAGCCTTTTGAAAAAGAGTGGAAAGAAACAATCAGGCCTATTCTCAAGCTTTATTCCGACCGAACGGCAGGCTCTTTCGTTGAAGAAAAGGAATTCTGTCTGGTCTGGCACTATCGCAGGGCGGACCCTGAGCTTGCCTATATCAGAGAGCAGGAACTAAGAGGCGCTTTGTTGAATTTGACAGAAAACCTTGACGTTGGTGTATTCGAGGGCAACAAAATACTTGAAATAAGAAATGTCGGTGTCAATAAGGGCCGAGCTGCGGAAGTCTGGATTGCAAAACAAAATTGGGATTTTGTACTGGCGGCGGGTGACGATTATACCGATGAAGAAATGTTTGAAGCCCTTCCAGAGGGGGCATATTCCATAAAGGTAGGATTAAGTATGTCAAAAGCGCTTTTCAACGTTGATAATGCGAATGAAATTAGGTCGTTACTCAAAGAATTAGCAGGAAACTGATATGTTACGCCTCGAAGATTTTCGGTACATAGTGCCCGATAAGGTATTAGCAGAGATTTACGCAAGAGCCAAAAAACTATATGGAAAACATGTAGTTCATCTTAACGCAACATACCAGGGTGGTGGAGTGGCGGAAATTCTCTATTCTCTCGTGCTGCTGATGAATGACGTTGGAATAGATGCAGGATGGCGAATCCTGCACGGAAGTCAGGAATTCTTTGAGGTCACAAAGGGTTTCCATAATGCACTGCAAGGTGCAAGATTAAATCTGTCCGAGAGAAAAAAACGTTTATACCTCGATGTTAATCAAAATTTTTCGAAATTCACACACCTCCACCATGACTGCGTAATAATACACGACCCTCAGCCTCTTTCGTTAATAAGGTCGTACAGAAAAAGACAACCCTGGATATGGCGTTGTCATATAGATCTCACCAGTCCTCAAGCACAATTGTGGGATTTTTTGAAAGGATTTTTATTGAAGTACGACCAGATCGTCGTCTCAAGTGAAAAATATTTCAAAGAAGATTTACCCATAGACCAGAGGCTGATATTTCCGGCTATTAACCCGCTCAGTGAAAAGAACAGAGACATCAGCGAAAAGACGATCCTGGAAAAAATAACAAAAGCCGGAATTCCAACCGATAAGCCAATAATCACACAGGTTTCCAGACTTGACCCATGGAAGGACCCGGAGGGGGTGATAGATGTGTTCAAATTAGTTAGAGAGAAGGTCGATTGCAGATTGCTTTTCTGCTATAACGTCGCCAGCGACGACCCCGAAGGGTTAAGGATGTATAATAAGATCCTGCGCAAGGCAAACAAACTCTATAAAAACGGCCATATCATTTTTGTTGTTGGCAATAACGAAACACTGGTTAACGCTATCCAGCAATTCTCAGATGTTATAATTCAAAAATCTACAAAGGAAGGCTTTTGTCTTGCGGTTACCGAGGCGCTATGGAAAGGGACTCCTGTCGTAGCCTCTAATGTAGGGGGACTTCCCGCCCAAATAGAGGACGGTAAAAATGGATTTTTGGTCCCGTCCAGGGATATAAACGCTTTCGCCGATAGAATTATACATCTACTGAACAATCCGAAGGAAGGTCAATTCCTGGGCCAAAATGCAAAGGAAACGGTCAGGAATAAGTTTTTGATAACCCGCCTGCTCTCGGATTACCTGGATATGTTAAATTCCATAATGAACTAATCATCCCGTCCGGGATATTTAAGACTGTGGAGTTTGTGTGATTTGTTTTGTCAGCTCCCCCAAAAGGACATGCATTTGAGGGTCGGATTTCTTGGCATGGCTTATCTTGCTGCACGCGTGCATAACAGTAGTATGGTCTCTGCCACCCAAATGGCCTCCAATTTCTTCGAGGCTGTGTCTGGTTAACTTCCTGGCCAGGTACATGCAAATCTGACGCGGCTCAGTAATACTCTGGCTTCGTTTTTTGCTTTGCAGGTCTGCAAGGCGAACGTCAAAATGGCCGGTCACCACTTCGATGATATCAGTGATACTAATATGTCTGGCTGATGCTTTGATCTGGCCTTCCAGAGCTGTCCGAGCTAATTCGAGGTCGATTACTTTCTCGGTGGTAGTGGCAACGGCATAAATAGTTGTCAAAGCGCCTTCCAATTCCCTGATATTTGCATGCACCTTGCGGGCGATGTATTCGGCTATTTCATCGGAAATATTAAGACCTCGAAGGTGTGCCTTCTTTTGGACGATAGCAACTCTTGTCTCGTAGCTCGGCGGGTCGATTCTTGTAACCAGACCCCAGTTAAATCTGCTGATAAGGCGCGTTTCGAGCGACGGAATCTTGCCGGGCGGGCTGTCGGCACTAAGGATGATTTGTTTGCCGTTATTATAAAGTGCATTAAATGTGTGGAAGAATTCCTCCTGGCTGTGCTCACGTTCCCGCAGAAATTGAACATCGTCAATTACCAGCATATCTACGGTACGAAACTGGCTTTGGAAGCCGGACAAGTCCCCCTCCTCGATTGCTCTGATAAATCTGTTGACGAATTCTTCACAGCTTAAGAGCTGCATAACCGCACCGTTGGATTTGCGCTGGGCTTCGAAACAGACGGCATGCAAAAGATGTGTTTTCCCCAGGCCTGAATTGCCGTATATAAAAAGAGGATTGTAGGTATTGCCCGGCGATTGACTTACCGCAACACAGCTTGCATGAGCAAGCCGGTTGCTCGGCCCTACGACAAAATTATCAAATGTATAGTCAGGATGAAGTTTAAGGCTTCCGCTTTTATGTTCCTTGCGCAAAATAGTGCCGTCAGAACCGGAACTGAAGCGCCGTGAGCTGTTGTCGAATTCTCCGGAAGTGCCAACTCTGAAATCTACTGTGATAAGATGGCCTGTTATCTGCTGAGCGGCCCGCGTGAAACTACTTTTGCAATTGTCCTGCAGGAACTGAACCGTCGCCTCATCGGGACAGCCTATCCCGAGCGAGCCGCCATCCATGTGCAAAAACGTTAACTTGTCGAACCACTTGCGGGCGTTGGCCGGATCAAGCATTTTTGTACGGTCGATTATATCTGCGAAAATGTCTTCAACTTCGCGAGCTGCCACTTCACCATCCTTTGTGAATTAATGCACTATATGAAAGATAACTGCCCATCAAAACATCCCTGTTAAAAACTTCTCATTTCACAATTTATCCAACTCCCCTCGCTTCAATGAGGTTCCACAATTTTCACATGAACCAAAACTCCACACCTCTTAGATGCGAGCTTATGCTCAATCTTCTGTGGGATAGTAGCAGAAAATCTAACTTGAATCGCTTGATTTGTCAAAGAAAAATAGCCGGCTCGAAACAAAAAACAAAAAATTGCACAATTTTTCGAAATGTATTATTGATGCCCTGGTATTTGGAAAACTCAGTAAAGTCGAAAATTAAATTATGCCTGGACTTGAAATTTTCATAAATCCCGATACTATCAGAGCAATGCTGGTTCTGCCAAAACCAAAATTTCAACTTCCAACAGGACCTGAATTATTTTAGCGAAAGGCAAACAACGATGGGAATTTTTACCAAAACCGCAGGATATTTCAAAGACCGATTGGGCAAAACTCGCAACAAAATCAGCAGCTCGCTGTCGTCGGTGCTGAGTCTGGGAAGAAATATCGACGAAAGCCTGCTTGACGAGCTGGAAGAAACGCTGATAAGTGACGATATTGGGGTTGAAACGACGGATAAGCTCGTATCTGAGCTGCGTACGGCCTATCGCAGCAGGAAAATCGCTCAGACCGACGATATTATACCATTTCTCAAAGAGCACATTAAAAGCTATTGGCCGGACCGCGACAGACAACTACATCTGGCTCAGTCCGGCCCGACTGTTATCCTTGTCGCCGGTGTCAACGGCACAGGCAAAACCACAAGTATTGCTAAACTTGCATATATATTGAATCGGAACAACAAAAAGGTCATTGTTGCCGCGTGCGATACATTCCGTGCCGCCGCCGTGGAACAACTGACCATATGGGCTGAACGTATCGGTGTGCAAATTGTAAAGCACCAAACCGGTAGCGATCCGGCGGCCGTAGCTTTCGATGCCTGTGAAGCCGCTTTGGCAAGGAATACAGATATTCTTATCCTCGATACTGCCGGGCGATTACATACAAAAAAAGACCTGATGAAGCAACTGACAAAAATTCGTGATGTGGTTGCCCGTAAAATACCCGACGCCCCGAACGAAGTACTGCTGGTTCTCGATGCAACCACAGGACAAAATGCAATTGTTCAGGCAAAGATATTCACAGAAGCTATTAACGTTACGGGAATATTCTTGGCTAAACTTGACGGGACTGCACGAGGCGGAATCGTTATCGCTATAAAAGACCAGCTCGATATACCTGTAAAATTCATCGGCCTGGGGGAAAAACCGGAAGATATCGCAGAGTTCGACCCCAATACGTTTGTAGAAGCGCTTTTTGATTAAGAAGGCAAAAATAACGAGAAAGTCATAATTCAGTTACCCTGTTTTATCTCAATTCATTCGTTCTAACCGATAATCCTTGAAATAATCGATATTTCACAAGAAAACTATACTAAGAATGCAAAGTTCCTCGATAGAGGAAAATTATGACATATAAAAATATTTGAAAAAAAATAGATTTTCTCACAATTTTCTCATCTTTTCTGTGTTAATATCGCAGTTAACAAAGCCGAGCACCTCTCGGCGGGCCTGACCACGGTGGCGGGCTGTAGAATTGGTGTTTTTAATATAAGGAGATTTAAGATGGTAAAGAGAAATTGGAAACTGATTGGTCTGGTGCTTCTTATAGGCTTAATAGCATGCCCTCTGACATACGCAGATAAAGAAAAGGCGGGCGAGTTATCGAAGATTGAGAAGCAAATGTGGGAATCAGCAAAGAAACTCGATTTTGAGCGGGCGGCTTCTCTGCGGGACCAGTTGAAAAAGCTCAAGATGTCCTCAGCAACTAAAAAAATTGAGAAAGAAATGTGGGAAGCTGCAAAAAAACTGGATTTTGAGAAGGCGGCGGTTCTAAGGAACCAATTGAAAAAACTCAAAGCTAACAAGAAGGACAAAGAAGACAAACAAGTCAAGGGTGAGAGTGAACGCCAGGTAACAAAAGAAGAAGTCCCGGAGGCTGCCCTGGCAACGCTTAAGAAGCTTGCCGGCCGCGCTGAAATCACAGAGTTTGCGGAGGAAATCGAGCATGGCCACACATTCTATGAGGGCTCGTGGAATTCACGTTCCGGTGCAAATATGGATGTTCTGGTCACGAAGTCGGGTGATTTAGTGGAAATAGAGGAGCAGGTGGATACCGATAAGGTCCCGGCAGCAGTGCTAAAGGCGGCACGGAAAGCTGCGGGCAAGGGCGCTCGGCTGCTATGTGAACAAAAGACTATGATCCTTTATGAGGTCAAATTCAGCAAGGATAACGCCCGGCACGAACTGCTTCTTACTCCTGATGGTCGCCGCGTTGAGGAAGAAGTCGAGAAAAGCAAACCGGACAACGAGAAAGATGATGATGACGATGATGACGATGATGATATGAAGGCCAACTTAGATGACGACGACGAAGATGATGAAGGCGATGATGACGAAGACGATGGCGACGAAGACGATGATGACGAAGACGATAACGACGAAGACGATGACAAAGATGAGAAATAGTATCCCTATTACTAACAACAAGACAATCGGTCAGACATCAAGTTATCAGAGTATAAGTCCGCACCGCTGGGCGCTGAAAAACTCGCGCCCAACAGTGTTTTCTTTTGAGTATTCGCACACTCTGTGGTTTCTGGAAAACCTTAAGCCTCGACAAAATGAGCTTGCCGTCGGGCCAATAAAAAGAGTAGTTTTCAACAAATGCAACAGGCAGCGGGCAGCTTAACTCAATTAGTAGATTGTGGACACAGTATTATCAACGAAAGGGATGAAAGAATGAGCTCGAAACGTTGGATACTGATTATCCTTCTTGCATTGGCAGTTCTCATGGTGGTAATCGTGCGTATTGTGCCCCTTCGGTAATGGCATTTTGCAGGTTAGGTCGGACGGAATGTGAGAGCAAGAGAAAAATGAATGGGAAAAAAAAGCAAAATAAACTCGTAAATCGACGTCACGGGATACTGGGACTTGTAGGTCGCGGCAAGTGGCCGTGGGCAATCTTAATCTTCGCTGCGGCAGCTTTGACGGTATGGTCATTGTGGGGCTCAATGAGAAAAGCGGGCTTGGTTTCTACGAGTAATAGACTAAGCACCTTCCCTGTGCGTCGCGATGATTTAACCATCACTGTTACGGAAGGCGGCAGCACCAAGGCCAGCCAGACCATAGATATCAGGTCCGAGGTCTATGGCGAGGCGACTATAATTAGTCTTATTCCCGAAGGCACTTATATTACGCAAGAAGATGTAAATGCCGGCAAGCTGCTCGTGGAGCTGGATTCTTCGAGTTTGAAAGAAAGGCTCAAAGAAGAAGAGAAGAGGCTTTCCAGTGACGAGGCGCGCCTTACCGAGGAACAGGAGAATTATCATATTCAGCGAAACCAAAATGAAAGCGATATTACCGCGGCTCAACTGGCAGTAAAGTTTGCCCTGATGGACCTTCAAAAATATCTTGGTGAGACTGTTGCACAAAAGGTTGTCGAGAAATCGAGCCTGGACCCGAATTCAAATTTTGATATAACATCGCTCCTCACCAATAATGACCCAAATGACCCAAACAGTTTGAGTGGTGGGTCTTCACAGCAACTGAAACAACTAAAAGATGCTATTCTTCTTGCCGAGGGGCAATTGGAAAAAGCAAATGACGTGTTGGAAGGGACGCGGGAGCTTCACGATGCGAATTACGTATCGGAGCTTGAGTTGAAGGGTGCTGTACTGGATGTGGAACGTTATAGGATTCAAAGAGAAAGCGCCGTCGAGGCTCTGAAATTGTACAGGCGTTATGATTTTCCCAAAGAAGCCGAGAAGTACCTCAGCGATTACAAAGAGGCCGAGCGAGAATTGGTACGGACGCGCGCTCGTGCCCGGTCCAGGATGGCACAGGCCCAGGCCAGGCTGAGTAATGCGGATGAAGACGTAACCGAGTCAAGAGAAGACGTACAAAGAAGGAGAAAACAGGTTGAGGCCTGTATAATCCGGGCACCTGCGCCGGGCCTGGTGGTGTATGGTACAAGTGGCGAGCCTTGGAGAGAAAGGGAGAGAGGACCTATTCAGGAAGGAGGCAAGGTTTATCAGCGCCAGACCATTATATCACTTCCGAATACGTCAGAAATTATTGTTGAAATCCGTGTCCACGAGACCTCGGTCGATAAAGTTCGTCCGGGTCAGCATGCGACCATTATTGTTGATGCCTTTCCCGATAAAACCTTTCACGGTAAGGTGCTTAAGGTTGCGCCGCTGCCCGATTCACAGCAGGGTTTTCTTAATCCTGACGTCAAGGTTTACACTACCAGGGTCAGCATCGAGGGTTCAAACGATTCTGTTAGACCCGGCATGTCGGCAAAGGTTGAGATTCTGGTTGAACAGTTAGATGATGTTTTAATTGTGCCGATCCAGGCGGTTGCAATTCGTGAGGGTAAAAAGCTGTGCTACGTTATGGCTTCTGATACCCCGCAGCCACGAGCAGTCAGCACAGGTGCTTTCAATGATATTTTTATGGAGATTATTAGCGGTCTGGAAGAGGGTGAGCAGGTGCTGTTAAATCCTCCACTATTGTTTGAGCCAGGTACTGTGGCCAAATCGACGGAGGAACGTAAACTACAGCCGGGTAGAGAACCGCCGGGGGACACTCCGCCGAAGGCGGAGCCACGTGCTGCAATCTCGAAGGGCGCAAGTGGTGTGGAGAAATGAGTCAAAAATGCAAGAGTTGCGCAAAACTCCCCATAGTTCAAGGGTGATTGGCCAATTGTTGGTGTAAAGTAAGCAAAATAGGAATACATGCCGGTACATCTGTTTCAGAAGCGAATGATGTAGGTTGTGAGGATGACGAAGACGATGATGGAGAGACAGGAAAATAATGACAAGCCGGATTTTCGGAGCTAAAATGAGCACCGCTGAGTTATGAAATATTACTACTCAGAGGTGTGTTTTTTATTGTGAGCCTCAAAATGCGACTGCTGATTATAGAAGACTATAAGCCCTTACAACAATCCCTTACGAAGGGGCTGTGTGAGGCCGGCTTTGCTGTGGATACCACTCGTGACGGGAAGGAGGGTCTATGGTATGCGATGGGCAATGAATATGATGTCATAATCCTCGACCTTATGCTGCCCGGTATGGATGGCCTCGAAATCCTTAAAAAAATCAGAACACAAGGCCGGAAATCACACGTCCTTATCCTGACAGCTAAGGACACCGTACAAGACCGGGTGACCGGCCTGAATCTCGGCGCCGATGATTACCTTATCAAACCGTTCGCCTTCAAAGAGCTGCTGGCTCGCGTTCACGCATTACTGCGCCGCGGCTATCGCCAGAAGAATCCACTGATTAAAGTCAAGGACCTGCAGATAGACCTTTCCAGGCAGAGAGTCTGGCGCGGCAAAGAAGAAATTCCGCTTACTCCCAGGGAATATGCTCTTCTGGAATATTTAGCAATGCGTCTCGGACAAACCATATCCCGAACAGACATCTGGGAGCACATCTACGATTTCAACTCATCCGCATCCAGCAATGTCGTTGATGTGTATATTGGTTATCTGCGAAAAAAAATTGAACGGCCAAATAAGCCTCGTTTGATTCACACAATCAGAGGTCGCGGCTACGTCCTGGGAGAACAACCATGAGCCGTTCGCTTCGAACTCGTCTGCTCACTGGAATAATTGGTGGGATGATGCTGCTGCTGACAATTTTCAGCCTGTTAATATATGTTGTTATTAGCAGTGCACTTGTTAAACAGTTCGACACATCCCTCGCATCTGTAGCCCAGATACTCGCAGCCTCCGTCGAGCTCGATGGTAATGAAATCGAGCTCGAATTCGAAGCACAACAAATGCCGGAGTTTCTAAACACAGAGCACCCGACTCACTATCAGCTCTGGGATGCCAACGATATAGTGATAGCAAAGTCTCCTCTTTTGGGCACGGATAATCTTTTGCACCTCAAGGGCTCCCTCAATGCGATTGTTCATGGAACCTCGCAAGATAAAAACGGCCGGCCTCGAAGAACAGCAGGCCTGACTTTTACGCCGAGGCTCGCAGACAATGAAGACAAGAATGAAGACAAGAACAAGGATGTTGAAAATTACCAGCCGATTGTAAATGTAAAAGCAATTACTCTCGTAGTTGCCCGGGATGCCGGCGATTTATACGGCCAATTAGGTTCCTTGCGATGGCTGCTTTTGAATGCCTCACTGGCGGTGATAGCTTTGTCTTTCATTATTGCCGCAGTTATTGTACGAAAGGGCCTTCGTCCCTTAAATTCTATCGCCGCCGAGATTGCAACCATTAAGGAAGACAGCCTTACAACCCGAATCACCACAGAGAATGTACCATCAGAAGTAGTTCAGATCAAAAATCGCCTGAATGAGTTACTGTCCCGGCTTCAAGCCTCGTTCAATAGAGAACGACAGTTCAACGCCGATGTTGCCCACGAATTGCGAACACCCCTTTCCGGATTGCTTTCAACTATTGAAGTGACTCTGACTCGCACTCGCGACAATGATGAGTACAAAAAAGTCCTTTTCGACTGTCAGGCAATAGTTGAAAACATGCAGATAATGGTCAGTAATCTGCTGATGCTTGCAGGTCTTGATGTCAGACAAATCAGTTTTCAAACCGAACAGATTCGACTCGATGAACTTGTGAATTCCTGTTGGAAAACTTTCTCAGACAAAGCGCTCGAACGCCAAATCAAATTTGAAAATAGCATTAAAGCTGAAACTACGTGTGAATCCGACCGCCAGAACCTCTCCATCGTTTTATCGAATATTCTGGCCAACGCCGTAGAATACGCCGATGATGGCGGTCAAATCCAGATAACCGCTTGCACCAAGAATGATTCTGTGGAAATCGCTGTCTCTAATACCGGCTGCAAACTGACAACTGATCAAGTCTCACACGTATTCGATTGCTTCTGGCGGGCTGACTCATCACGCTCAGGCACGGGCACACACTGCGGCCTCGGCCTGGCTTTGGTTCAAAGGCTTGTAAGAGCATTAGGTGGCAATGCCCTTGCTGAGCTAAAGCCCGGCGCGATATTCCTTGTAAAGATCATACTGCCGGCTTAGGTGAAAACAAGAAGATATCAAAGAACTCCATCCCGGCACATTCTGAAATGTATGTTTTGACTTCTCAGTCAGAAAATATATATAATGTCAAAAAGTTTCTGTAAAACAAGTTAGCTGTTATAAATTCTTCTTTTATTATTCTTTGTTTGATTGGAGGAAAAATGAAAATATCATCAAACTCACAGGCAAAAATTAAATCAATGTTGCTGGCGGGATTGCTGGGAATAGTCTCTTCAGAAATAACCTTCGCCGGAGAGAAAATTGTAAAGTATCAGCCAATGTCCGGACCACTGCTCTGGCCGTCGGAGCCCCCGGAAAGCATTCCCTTCGAGCAATCAAAAGAGCTGGTTGGGATATTATTCACCGGAAAACACAGCGACTATCGCGTTGCAGATACATGGTATCCCTCCTGGGCTTCGGATGGCAATCTGTATTCTCCCTGGACCGATGGTACAACCGATGGAATCAGGTCCAGCTCCGGCGGTCCCAATGCAACAACCGGACAGGCGATTATGATTGGTGACGACCCGCTTAATCTGAAAATCAAGGCTCTTGGCCTGACCAGGGGCAATCCGCACCCGTACCAGGGGCGCTATCCGTGTGGAAGCCTGGTTTATAACGGAATCTGGTATTACGGAACATATTGTTTGGGCCCGGCCGGAAGCGTTGAGCACGATGGGATGAGATGGAATTGGCCTGTGCTGGGGCCGATTCCGGGTTTCCGAATTTCCACGGATTTTGGTAAAACATGGATAGACAGTCCACACACTCCTGCTAAGCCGCTTTTCCCCGAGCCTGATGAATTTATGGGCCCTGTAAAAATCGGCTCACCCAAATTCGTTGACTTCGGAATAAACATGATGCATTCAACAGATGGCTATGCCTACCTTGTAGGTTACGGAGCCGAAAAAGATGATCCTAAGCCGAGATACGCAAACCTGAGCTGGATATCCGGCGACCAGATTTACCTGACGCGGGTCGTTCCGAATATCGAGAATATCAACGACGAATCGAAATACGAATACTTCGCCGGACACAGCAGCAATGGAAAGCCCATCTGGTCATACGACTTCGAAGATATCAAGCCACTGCTTGAATGGAACAACAACATGGGCTGCGTTACTATTACCTATAACGCCCAGCTGAAAAAATATCTGATGTGCGTCACTGACGGCTGGCCGACTGTCGCAAAGATGAGCTCTTATATCCTCGAATCGGACAAAATCACAGGACCATGGAAGCTCGTGACCTATATGAAAGATTTCGGCGAACAGGCCTATTTCCTTAATTTCCCGTCAAAATTCATAAGCAGGGATGGGTACACACTTTGGTTGTGTTACTCGGCTAATTTCAGCCAGGGCTGGAATAATATCCGGTTCAAATCCAAACCCGCCGGAAGCCGTTATGGCCTGGTGCTCCAGGAAATCAAACTGCTAAATCCAAACATGCTTCGAAAATACAAAAAACAAAAGGAGCTGCCCACACCAAAACCTGTTCCGCGCCTGCAGGTCATACCGATGCCTTACCACCAGGCCTCATTTCAGCGTTACGGTATAGAAGTTACCCGATACCACTTCGGTCCCGGCCTTCACCGGCCTTTTTTATTTCCCGTAAACGGGCCTTCGGGGCATTCGCTCGCACGCATGGGACATCCGCAAGACCCTGAATCACACAGCCACCATAATTCGGTCTGGATTTCACATAACGATGTCAACGGAACAAGCTTCTGGAGCGACCGCGGCGGTGGGAAAATTCACCATAAACGCATCGTTAAGTTCGAAGACGCCAGCGAGCGAACGCTCTTCCATAACTACAGAGAACGAGTGGATAACCAACGAAGGTAAAGTCCTGCTTTTAGAAACACGGAAGATAACGGTGCTTCTGCTCGGAAATTCCGAATGGCTTTTAATTATCGATATGGAACTCAAACCCGAAGATTCGGCGGTCACACTCGGCAAAACTCCTTTCGGAATAATTGGAGTCCGAATGGCCAAGACCATCGGTGTCAATGACGGCGGCGGGAGGATTCGCAACTCAGAAGGAGCGGTCAACGAAAAAGAGGTTCTCTGGAAACAGGCCAAATGGGTGGACTATTCCGGGACCGTTATTAATGAAAAACTCGAAGGCATTACGTTATTCGACCATCCGGACAATCCGAACTTTCCGGCCTATTTTCACGTCAGGAACGACGGCTGGATGGGAGCTTCCCTGACCTTCGATGAACCAAAAATAATTCGGCCCAATGAACCTCTGAATCTCCGCTATGGGCTGTATATTCACAGTGATATGAAATCAATCGATGCTATCGAATCACAGTGGAAGCAGTTTTCGCAGATAGATGTCAAGGAATAAAACAGTAATAAGAAAATATTAGCTCATAACCTCCTTCGATATATTTTTATTAATACAGATATTTGTAAATATGCTCAAACTCTGGGATAATTGCCAAGATATTCGGTCTTTGGCAACTCGCCTATCAAGGGCTTTGCATATTCGATAAAGGCATCGGTTAAACCATTGCCTTCGGCGTTAATAAATTCATCCGGCATCGATTTGGTCTTCTCAGCCACGTTGCTAAGCTCGGTGCGGAATAATTCGACTTTATAACCGGCGCCGCCGGCCAGGCGTTTTATTGCCACCGAGCCGCTATCTTCGCTCATGGCAAACTGTACTGCATGACGCCCGCACCATCGGGCCTCAGCTACATCGACAGAAGACTGAATGCCCGGGAAGCTCCTTTGGAGATAGCCAAAGGTATCGGCACGGACGCGATTAACACCAAGATTGGCTTTTACCTGCCCCGCTAAAAAGTCAGCCAAAGCACCCGTACCGGAGAGCTGTACATTTCCGTGCGCATCGGTTTCCGCCTGCTCCGCCAGCTTTTGGGCCCAGGTAACACCGTCGGCATCGCAGATTCCTTCGCTTACGGTTATGACACATCGATTGAGTTTTTTACAAACGGCATCAACATCAGCGAGGAACTTGTCCATCGAAACAGGTCTTTCAGGAACATAGACCAGATGAGGGCCGTCATCATCCCTTTGCCTGCCCAAAACCGTAGCGGCAGTGAGAAAGCCTGCGTGCCTGCCCATTATCACGTCGATTTTCACGCCCGGAAGAGCCCTGTTGTCCAGGTCGTCTCCCATCAGGGCACAGGCCACGAACTTCGCGGCGGTTCCGAAGCCCGGACAGTGGTCGGTAACCAGCAGGTCGTTATCAACCGTTTTGGGGATGTGAAAAGAACGGATGTCGAAGTTCGCCTCGTCCGCCATCGTATTGAGGATGTGAGCGGTATTTGCCGAGTCGTTGCCGCCGATGTAGAAAAAGTACCTGATATTGCGCTTTTTAAAGACCTCAAGAATCTTCGCACAATATTCTTTGTCGGGCTTGTCCCTGCTGGTGGCTATGGCCGAAGAAGGCGAGGCCGCTACCACTTCAAGGGTATCGCCTGAGAGCTTCTTCAAATCAATGAAATCGTCCTTGACCATACCCGCTACGGCGTGAACAGCACCGTAAATATTCTGGATTTCCGGATGTTTTTTTGCCTCTTCTATAATGCCGACCAGCGAGGCGTTTATTACTCCCGTTGGGCCGCCCGATTGTCCGACTACTGCATTTGCTTTAGGTGCATCTGCCATTTTGTAAAATCTCCATTAAAATTAAACCGGCTTTATTATTTTCGGGCAAATTATACAAAGTAAATATGAATAAACAAGAATAATTGGAAATTGGCCCATTCGACCCATTCGACTACGCTCAGGGCAGGCTGCGCTTCCTTCGAAAAGTTCAGGACTTGTGCTTCGCTCCAGTTGGGTTTGTTTTGGCTTTGTTTGGGTTTGTTTTTTTCCCGCCTGAAGGCGGTTTTATTGTTATATTCCTTTGTATGATAGATATTTATGCTCATTTTTAGCCTTTCGGCAATTGGGTTTGAATTGGCTTTGAATTGGGTTTGATTGGGTTTGTTTTTGACTTT
>CAZZAX010000043.1:0-39103 GCA_964653075.1 uncultured Pirellulales bacterium | reverse complement strand
GATGCTCATCGTTGAAAACGTACATATCATCCTGCTTTTCTATGACAACAAAACTTTCATCAATCGAGCCGTCCGGCTTTTTTATATTATCGAGTGAAAGTTTCAGGTGTTTGGCAAGAAACTTATAGGCGCCGATACGCTTGGAAAATCCATAATCATGCCCCTCATCGGGAAGGTGCACATACTCCACAAGAGCCTCGGTGCCATAGAGACGATATACATTTTTGATATAAGGATATTCGACATTCGGTGTGTTTTTAGTCCAGTCCTTGCCGTCGGAAATTAGCAACTGCGGGCGCGGTGCGGCCAGCGCGGCGATATCGGTATTGTTTGTCTCGTGGGTTTCGCTTAAGTGGATGGGCATGCCGCTTTCGCAGTTGCATCCGCCGAAGAAGTGGGCCGATACCATTACAACAGGCACAGAGACGGCGACACGGTCATCGACGGCGGTTAAAAGAAAGGATTGTGTTCCCCCGCCGGAAGCACCCGTTACACCGATGCGTTTTGGGTCCACTTTTTTAAACGAGGTAAGAAAATCGATGGCACGGATGCTGTTCCAAAGCTGCAATTTCAGGGCTTTCGGCCGGCTATGCTTCCAACCGGCATTCTTCCAATCACCATATCCGACCATATCATAAGAGAAGACAATAGCTCCCATGCGGGCCAGCGAGGCACATCTTTTCTGCATATCGGGCCGGAATCGTCCATAGTCATCAGGGGTGCTCCAGTGGCCATGGGGACAAAGTATCCCGGCGAAAGGTCCCCTGGCTTTGCGGGGACGATACAGGTTTCCGGTAACAAATACGCCGGGCAGGCTTTCAAATGCCGCGTTCTGGACTGTGTAGCCATCGTATTTGCGTTTGCTGTGAATAATCCGCTTGAGCGGGCGCTTTTCGGGCAGAGGCGAAAGCTCCGCTCCAACGAGAATCCCCTCACGAATGCGCTCGGCCCGGGCCTTCCATTCGGCCAGGTTGGAATAGCTTCGGGCAAATTTTGCGAGCTGTTCTATGGCGGCCTGCTCGCTGTGATAATTACCCTGGCAAAGCTGAGGCTTTTTACTTTCAGAACCTCGAACAAGTCTGCCCGAAAGTGTTAGCACAAACATTAATAAACCGACAACAAATACTCTGTAAATAACAATCGATGGACTTTTCATTCTACACCTCATAATTTCTTTCAACATACTAATTCGTTTTATAATCACATTCACTACCACTGTGCCAGGGGCTTTATTGGTACTTTTGTAACTATTTCCTTGTCTTTCCACACCGGCGAAAGCAGGACCGCCACCCTAACGTTACCCCTGGCATCGGGTAGGCGAATTATAAGTCGTCTGACACCAGCATTTGTCTTCTGGGGTGGTTTTTGCTTCGCTGACTCAATTGCAAATCCGGCAACAGAAGGTGATACAAGCCGTGCGATGAGCTTTTTGCCGCCAAGGGTAAGCAGGGCGGTATTTTGTTGCTTTATATCTATTTTCGCATCCGTGGTCATAGCCCAGAGAGCCTCACAGGGTTTTTCGATTTCGAATTCGTCCTGCACAAGAACCGCCCGCCTATCGGCTATCATTGCAACACCTCTGGTTACTTTGCTTGCAGCCTTTTTGTAAGCACTTGTCAGGTCCACAAGGACAAAAGCAGAGGACCTTTCTGTTTCAAATCTGGTAAACTTCGAAGTTGCCAGGGGGTCCTGGTCTTCGCCGTTCAGTAACGGGACGCTGTGGCTTTTCGAATTCAAGCGGTAATAATCCCACCTTCTGCCCCCTCTTCTTTTATCCCAGTAACCGGGCAGATTGTAATTGTCCGAGCCGAGGTCTCGCACCCATCGAACACCCAGAGCATCAAGCTCGAAGCTGCCCAAATCCAGATGGCCGTGATTGACCTGATTATAGCCGGCCTTGATACCGACAAACAGCGCTTCGGGGTCATTCCAGGCGCTGCGGAATAATGCTATCTCTACAGGGCCGCGGAAATAGCAATCGAGGTTTTTAGTTTGGGGCATTTCCCCGTCAGCAGGTACATACCAAACTACATGCTGGGCACTGGCGCTGCGTTTGGCAATTTCAGCATGTTCAGCTTCGGCGTACAGAGAATTATTGTAGGTCCTAGCAAGCCAGAACATACACGGCATAGGTCTTCTGGAGCTTTTTTCTCCACTGTCGGCAAAGTTTAAGTACAGGCCTCTAGGTCCGGCCGTATATAACGGAAAATTTCCTGCCTCGGCCAATCCCTCAATTTGCAGCAGACCAAAATCCGTGCCCAAAGCAGTCTGCAGCGCCGTAAGCCCATAAGCCGTATAACGAGTGGCATAATTCCAGTAGCCGGGCCCTTCCATCCACGCGCCATCGGGACCGTAGCTTTTAAGGGCACGCGGCAGTGACTTAATCGCAGAATTGATAATCTTCTCGGCGTACTGCGGTTCGGATTCTGCAATTGCCAAAGCACCGATTATCATCCCGCCATTGCAGACCTGGTTCCAGTTGTGCTCACTTTTGCTCCACCAGGATTTTTCATACGCGCTCAGGGCGGGTTTCAGGCCGTTCTTAACCAGGCCTGCCCTGATCTTTTCCCGCGTCTGGCCATCGAGGTAAGAATACAGCCAGTCATAACCGACTCCCACCGCGTGGGACATCTCAGCCGTGTCGAGAAAGTGAGACGGATTCCAGTCCTCGAACGCGCAGACGGTCAGCAGGTTTTCCGCCGCTTTTTCGGCATATTTTTCTTCAGAAGTCCATCTGTACGCAAGGCCAAGGGCGTAAATTCGATGCACGCATTCCCTGCTGACATGAAGCAGCCGCGGCCCAATCTTTCGGTATGTAAGCATGGGTTTTTCAGCACAGTTATCCGCATCCTTAAGGACATCCCTCAAACATTTCTGCAAAACTGTGTCTCTGGCATACAGTCTTTTCAGACGCTCAAGGTCTTTGTCTTTCAACATCAACCTGGGATGGCTCTTATCGAGTGTGCTGAGAACCTCAGAAGAATCAACGGCAGATTCCTGAGCCGAGCCCGACGTCGAAAGGTAAAAACCAAGGGCTACGGCCACCGCAATAAATCTGCAAACATTTGTCATAATCTACCTCCATTTCCCCAATTTTGTTAATATTGCGAGCCCTCCCGACAAGCAGACCGCCCTTCTTTTTAACAACTGAAAGGTCCAATAATGTAAAAGATGTAGTTAGGTAATACTCACAGGCAGAACTTCGAGAAGTGCACCTGCCATACTATTTGATTCGACCTTCGTTTTCATCACATTTGATGAAACTATGCAAGAGTCTTTTCCAGAAGTTTCAAAAAATATGGTCTTATTCAACGCATCTAAAAACCTTTTGAGCAGATTGTCTAAATCCGGCCCATAGGGGAAATCCGTAGGGAATTTGTCAGGCGGCAATAGGAAAGTTATATTTAGTACGCAGGCTTCCTTGACCTTCGCTAAATCTTTCGTCTGGTCTATTATTTTTTGTATCCACTCCGCAGGGGCATCAATCCTTCCTCTTCTTTTGTGTTTGCTGTATGGAACACCCTTAATTTTCTGACAGATGTATGTCATCTGACTATAATCCCTAACCCGGACGAGCCGGAACCAAAGAGGGTAGATAAAAGGCTGACGCCTTACCGAAACCGCCTTCTGTTGTTAAGCATCCATCTAAATCGCACGACCGCAATCTCCCTCCCCACCCTCTTTCGAGGGAGGGAGATTGCTTGTTCCGAAAACAAAAAGCTTTGCCTCTGCTGCCGGGTCGATCAAACGCCACGCCAAATAAAAACCGATTTGGCATGTCGTTCGAAGCGCCCCTCGGTTTATCAACTTCCAGTCATCTATATGCTATCAAAGTTAATATTTTCAGCCCTTTCAACGCGGTTTGGGGGCAACGGAATACATATCGATTTATTTCCGGCGCACCACCTCTAAATGTTATAGAAGATTTGATACCTGCAAGGCAAGGAAAATCTTTTGCCACTTCGGCATAAATCTATTATGATTATGCCAAATCTATAGACTTTCTTTGAGATAGAAGTGAAATTTTTGAAAAGTTTATTTACGAGAGAAGCTCGATGACTAAGAAACCAAAGGTTTGTATTATCGGCGGCGGGATGATAACGCAGGTGCAGATTCTGCCTTCTGTCTATCAGCTTCAGCGCCTCGGTCTTGTTGGCAATATAAGTGTGTGCGCATTGAACAGCGCCCCGCTGAAGGTGCTTGAACAGGACCAGGCGCTCAAAAAAGCATTTCCCTCTCATAGCTTCAAGTCATATCCTTCGACGGATACTGATCCGCAACAGAATTTCCCTGAGTTATTCAGGGAATTAATTAACAAGATGCCTAAAGGCAGCATTGTAATTGTTGCAGTGCCGGACCAACTGCATTATCCGGTCATACAGGCCGGCCTTGCCGCCGACCAGCACATATGCTGCGTTAAGCCGTTAGTGTTAAAATATGCGCAGGCTGTGAAAATCGAAAAAATCGCCTATGAAAAGGGGCTTATCGTAGCGGTGGAGTATCATAAGCGACTCGATGACAGGGCATTAATGGCCCGGCGGTTATACAGAGAAGGCAGATTCGGGGAATTTCGTATAGGCCACGCTGAAATGAATGAGCCCTATTACTATCGGCATTCGAATTTCCAGAACTGGTGCACCGTGGAAAATTCCGATATGTTTACTTATGTCGGCTGCCATTACGTGGACCAGGTACATTTTATCACGGGGCTGCTGCCCAAAATGGTATCCGTATATGGAATAAAAGATACATACCCGAACGACAAAACAGGTTACTTATGGACCGATGCCCGTGTCATCTGGGAAAACGATGCGTGCCTGCACGTAACAAACATCATGGGTTATCCCGACGAAGGACCCGGCGGCAATTTTCAGGGCCTTCGTATATACTGCCGGGGTAAGGACAAAAGCGGCATGCTCGTGCACAACGACCAGTACCGTGGTATCGAACACTGTTATATTACAAAAGGCAGCGAGCTAGGCGAGACATACTACTGCGAGCCGAGTCCGGATTATTTTAAGTATATCGAGCTTGGCGGCGAAGGACTGACTCCGGTCGG
The DNA here is from genome assembly GCA_964653075.1 of uncultured Pirellulales bacterium. Classification (GTDB taxonomy): domain Bacteria; phylum Planctomycetota; class Phycisphaerae; order Sedimentisphaerales; family Anaerobacaceae; genus NIOZ-UU13. The sequence continues at coordinate 34,044 of CAZZAX010000043.1, read as the reverse complement.
ATACGGGTATCGTTCGATCGAATTTATCATAAACAACATCTGCAAGTGTATCGATGTATCTGATGGGACTGACCACAAAGAAGCTTTAGCCGGCCGACAGAAGCTGATTAAGCAATTCGATAACGAAGGTATAATGGCAACGCCTGCAAACAGTTCTTACAATGAGCTGGTGACCGAGGCAGCGCGTCTATCGATTCTAAACGGCGGCAGAAGGATTGAAATAACCTACGGTGAAAATGGAGGCGTTGATTTTCACAAAGGTTGACAGGCATTTTAATTTTTCCTTTATGCAGATAGAAAGAAAAGAAAACCAGGATGGCAAAAGAATTTCCAGTTGTCCCAACTAAAGTAAAATCCGTATCGACAAAGTTTCGCAAGCTTTCCGGATTTATTCCAAACGACGAGACAATAAAACAGATCGAATGGCTGCGTGAGGCCGAATCACTAAGCATGCGAGGTCAGCCGCCGGTAATCTGGGAGCGAGCCGAAGGGGTAAACGTTTACGATGCTTACGGCAACATGTGGCTTGATTTTTCATCCGGCGTACTCGTTACCAATGCCGGTCATGGCGCGAAAAAAATCGCCAATGCAATTATCAGCCAGGCCTGCAAACCACTATTGACCACCTACTGTTTTCCCAACCAGCCAAGGATTAAGCTTGCACAGAAGCTGGTATCACTTGCACCGGAACGCTTAAATAAGGTGTTCATACTCAGTACCGGCGCGGAGACCACAGAGTGCGCCCTGAAGCTGATGCGCACATACGGACGAAAGACCGGTACAGATGACAAGAGCATCATCGTGTCATTTGAAAACGCTTTTCACGGCAGGACCCTCGGTGCACAGCAGATGGGAGGTATGGCCGGCGGCAAAGCGTGGATAAAAAATCTCGATCCAGAGATAGTTCATGTTCCGTTTCCAGACGGATTCCGCTGTGAAGACACCAGCTTCGAGCTATTCGTGAGGACCCTTGCGAAGCTCGGAGTCGAGCCGGACAACGTGGCCGGAGTAATAAGCGAAACGTATCAGGGAGCAGGGCCTAACTTTATGCCAAAACAATATGCAAAGGACCTGAGAAAATGGTGCTGCAAGCATGGCGCCCTGCTATGTTTCGACGAGGTCCAGGCAGGTTTCGGCAGATGCGGAACTATATGGGGTTTCGAACTGTACGATGTTGTACCCGATTTGTTCTGTATAGGCAAAGGAATCAGCAGCTCATTGCCAATAAGCGCAGTAATCGGCGCCGAAGATGTGATGGATTTGTTCGGGCCCAATGAGATGACGAGCACTCACTCGGGTAATCCGGTTTGCTGTGCGGCCGCATTAGCAAGCATAGAAGTCATCGAGGAGGAAAAGCTGGTTGAGAACGCGGCAAAGGCCGGATTGGTCCTTCAGAAAAATCTGCAAGAAATAAAGAGCGAATTTTCCGAGGCTATAGGTTTTGCGCCGGGAGCCGGTCTTGTAGCCGGATTGTTGATGGTCAAAAAGGGCAGTAAAGAGCCGGACTACGAACTGGCCTGGAACGTTGTCAATCTTTGTTTCCAGAAGGGCTTGCTGATGTTCGCGCCTGTGGGTGTGGGTGGGGGCTGCGTTAAGATAGCGCCGCCGTTGTGCATCAGCGAAGAAGCGGTCATAGAAGGTTGCGAGGTAATTCGCGAGGCGGTAAAAGAGGCGGTTTAATAAATCCGGGAAATAACAAATCTCTTTAACCAACAATTATTCGGCTCTATCGTCCCAAAGCCAGCAAACAAAAGTGCCAAATCTCTTTGCTGACCAAATCAGATATCCATCGTGCACAGACCACCCACAGGGGTAATTATCTCCGCCGCCAGCGGCAGATTACGCGGGCGGTAGTATTGCTCGGCCAGATTTTCGATGAGCTCTCGGGCATGTTTATCTTCCACGACTGCAACAATGCTGCCGCCCATCCCGCCACCTACAAGACCGGCGCCTAAACATCCGGGAGTTGCCAGTACAATGTCAACAAGCATATCTACTTCGGGCAGACTTACGTTATAACCGCCCCCCTGGCGCCACAGCCGGGCCCGGTTCATACGCCGCTTGTCCCCTGATTTCAGGTCGCTTATCAGGGCATCTATCCTTTTGGCCGGATAACTGTTGTCGGTTGGTATGCGCTGTCCGTCGACCACTTCTGTTACTCGGTCGCCGTTGTGGGATGCGCTCATTAACTCGCCGAAGGTTTTCATATCGCCTGTACTCAGGCACTGCGGGACCATCTCTGCACGAATACACTCGGCTATCCCATAAAGACATATCTGCCTGACCTGGTAGCCCTGTTCGGGTTCGGCATGACTTCTAAAGACACGATGAATCTTTTGCCCGTGTCCCGCAAGGATTTCCAGAATGTCCGTACGGCTGACAGAGGCCGGCAATGACTTTATCATTCGATAGATTTGAACTTCATCAACGCCAAGTGTCTGCGGATTTACATCACGAAGCCGTTCGAGCTTGTCGGCATACCGGGGAAAGTTTTCGCGCATCATCATCAAGCCGAATACATATGCAGCCACCCGGCTGTTAAAGACATCACGGGCGCCGGCCTGCTTCTTCGCCTCGATGTTGCTGTTGGCCAGAACAAAGCTGTGCCCGCTCGGAAGCGCGGCATCCTCTACCGACATTGGAAAAGCTGTAATATGGAGAATTGTACCGGGCCTGCCATGTATTATTGCAGCGTGGTCGCTGCATCCGCCTCGTGTTCCAACATACCATTCCGCAAAACCCCAATTCTCTACTAAATCGGCAGGTTTAATTTCAAGTGAGTTTATCCGTATTACCGCCTCGGCTGCGCCCATAACCAATGCAGATGATGAACTAAGCCCGGCAGCTATGGGGATATCACCATAAATCATCATATTCATACCCTTAATCGCCGGTGCAAAGATGCCTTCATCATTTGTATTGAGATGCTGCAGGTACAGAACGGCGGCGCGTATATAATTCGACCAGGTAACCGACGGGTCGTTCCTGCGCTTTTCAAATTCCTGGTAACACCAGGTATCCCAGTCCCGGATTTTTTCCCCGGCCGGCAGACAATCACTTATGCGGAATTGTTCGTCAGGAAACCGGTTCGAATCGACATTTTTCATCAGCACCCGGTCGTCGTCCTGCGGTTCGACCACCAGCCACATTTCCTTGACACAGACCGGATTGACCGTTCCGCCGCGGTGGTCGATATGAGTGCCTAATAAATTAACACGACCGGTTGAGCGTACTATAATAACGCCACGGTCTGCGCCATATCTGCTGTCAAATTCTTCAAGGCTGCGCAAACACATCCGGGCTGCTTCGGCCTTTAAGTCTTTATTATCACCGTAGATTTGGTCCAACCTGCTGCAAAATGCATTGTTTGCCTCTTTAATCAGAGCAATCCAATCGCCGACATCCCGCCGGCCACCGACTCCAAAAGCCATAAGCACTCCTGTTAAAATGTATCCGCCTGCTTTTGAAAAATACGGGCAAATACCAAGTTTCATCCGGTCGAATAAACTTTATTGCCATCTACTATAGTCAGCTCGAGAGTTACCGTATAATTGCCCGGCAGGCCAACGATGTCGAGCACGCACAAATCAGCTTTGGCCCCATCGACAATCGAGCCGTAGCCTTTTTTATCCATTTGAGTTAATACACATGGGTTTGTCGATAATATCTTCGCGGCTGTAACAAGGGCCTGATCGAGCTGCAGCACTTCATGCCGGCGGTTCCAGATGCCCTGCATATCCGCAGTGAGCCAATTGAGCAGGTTGGCAAATCCACGATTCATTGTAAGATTACTGCTGAAAAGCGTACCGGGCTTGTCAACAACCTGGAAGTACTTACCGTTTTCGCTGAGTGCGCCGCGGATACCGCCGCCCGTGAACTGCCTGACCTGCGAACCCGCTACAAACAGACAGTCTGTTACGCCGATTATCCTATCCGGGCCCTTTCGCTTCAGGATGTCCCTTACGTAGGCGGGATTGACATGGTAGCCATCAAGAATCTGCTCGGCATAAAGCTCATTAGATTTCAGCACTGCTTCAATAGCTCCGCCACCGTGGAACGGCTTGTACGAACCGCCCGTCGGGCCGTTGGTAAAGTGAATGAAATACTTAAGGCCGGCCCGGATTGCCTCTTCAATCTGTTCACAGGTTGCGTTGCAATGTCCGGCACCAACGACGATACCTTTGCTTGTGAGATAATCAATCAGCTCATAGCTGGGCTGCCCAAAATCCGGCACTACATTGGCCAGCTTGATTGTCCCCTGGTCCTCGATACTATCGAAGGATTCGGAGACAAATTTAAGAACCATGTCAGGATTTTGAGCGCCGGCCATCCGAGGATTTATAAAACTACCCTCTAAAAATCCGCCTAAAAGCCTGGCCCCCGGCCGGGCTTGCGGTTTACTTAGATAATGATGCAATCGAGCAAAGCAATTTCGAAGATTCTCCACCGGGCTGGCCCATGTCCCTACGTAAAAACCTGTTACGCCGAATCTCACAAGTGTTTTTCTTAGCATATCCAGGCCATGTTCATACGCAGACGGGCTATTATCGAAGGTCTCAGTTTCTGGGTCATAAAGACCGCTGGTGAATTCAAAGAGATTGTAACCGTGAAAATGTATGTCAACAAATCCCGGCACGACATATTTTCCGGTGATATCGATAACATCATCACGGTCGTCCTTGCCGTATGCAAATTCGACTCTGCCATCGCGTATAATGAGATCGGTACGTTCAACGCTGTTCGGTTTCACGACAAAGCCGCCTTTGAGCCGAACTGTCTTCATTTTGAGACTTTCGCAAAATCCATTTCAGGCCAAATTATGTGTAACTAATGTCATCCAACTCAATTAGTGTAAGCCTTTATGGCATCCGTGTCCAGCGGATTGTTCCCCACAGCACTGAAGAGCAGCGCGAAAGTAAAGCCTAAATATCGAATATTAAATATGCATTATCCAATACCTGATACTTCGAAACAGGAAATAATGCCCTTTTGTCTTTACAAGGGTGCTAATGCCTGTTAGAATCCACGAATTGAATAAACGACAGACGAACTAATGCGTAGTTATCCTGATGGCCGGCAAAATTATTATTAATATCGAAAGATGCAAAGGCTGCGGCCTGTGCGTAATGGCATGTCCGAAGGGCAGCATCATCATCTCTGACAAATCCAATAAAAACGGTTTCTTCCCGGCCCAAGCTGACAACACGGAATGTACTGGCTGTGCCGCCTGTGCCATTATCTGTCCGGAAGCCATAATTGAGGTATTTCGTGACCAATCCGGCAAAATTGAGACAATTTCCGAACCGGACAAAAAATCGAAGCCGAGTCTAATTAAGGAAAAAGCATAAGCCCCGTTAGAAATTCGATGCGGTGAAGAAAAATGGATGAAAGAATAAAATTCCTGATAAATCAAATAAAAGCACATCTGATAAAGATATACGGGGAAAGAATCAAGAAGGTTATATTATACGGTTCTTATGTAAGGGGCGAAGCTACGATTGATTCGGATGTCGATATACTTGTGCTGGTTGACCGGTCCCTGAATCCCTTTGAAGTCAGAGAAAGTATAAGCGACCTTCTCTTTGACATACTTCTTGAGGAAGGCGAGCTTATTTCAGTTATCGCGGTTCCTGAACACCTCTTTGAAAATTACAACTCTCCATTTATGTTAAATGTGAAGAAAGAGGGATTGGTAGCTTGAAAGAAATAAGGGATTTCATAGAGAAAGCTGAAAAATTCCTGGTCACAGCCGAACAGGCCTTGAATACCGGAGATTACGATTCCTGTGTTTCAAGATGTTATTATGCGATGTTCTTTATGGCAGAAGCCGTGCTTCTCACTAAAAATATAACTGCCTTTTCCCACAAAAGTGTAATAAGTAAGTTTGGAGAGCACTTTGTAAAAACAAAAATTCTTGAGAGGTACCTGGGGAAAGCACTTAATGATGCCTGTGATACAAGACTTGTTGGAGATTATGGGGTAGGTTTTACAGTTACTGAACAACAAGCAAAAAATTTGTTAAAAACAGCCCAAGATTTTGTCCGGAAGCTGAAAAGTTATCTTAAAAACTGGATAGAAACAGGATAATGACATGATAGATTCCCACCCGAACGTGAACGATGTAATAAGGAATAACTGTGGATGAAAGAGTGCTGATGTGCGGTAATGAGGCCCTTGCAGAATCGTCTATCCTTGCCGGATGCAACGCCTACTTCGGATACCCGATTACACCGCAAAACGAAATTCCCGCTTATATGTCCCGAAGAATGCCGGAGGAAGGCCGGGTCTTCGTACAGAGCGAAAGTGAGCTGGCCGCAATTAATATGGTATTCGGAGCTTCGGCCACCGGCAAAAGAGCAATGACAAGCTCATCCAGCCCCGGCATAAGTCTAATGCAGGAGGGAATAAGCTACCTTGCAGGGGCCGAGCTGCCGGCGGTAGTGGTCAACATAATGCGGGGAGGCCCGGGCCTGGGTAACATTGCACCGTCACAGAGCGATTATTTCCAGGCCACCCGAGGAGGCGGGCACGGTGACTATAGAACCATCGTTCTGGGACCTTCGAGCGTTCAGGAGATGGTCGATTGTATGCCGCTGGCATTTGACCTGGCTGATAAATATCGAATGACCGTGATGGTCCTGGCAGACGGCTTTTTGGGTCAGATGATGGAGCCGGTTGTATTGAAGAAAAAACCAAGTCCGGAATTGCCACCCAAAGACTGGGCGCTGACCGGGGCCAAAGACAGAGAGCAAAATATCGTTCGCTCATTATGGCTGAAGGAAGGAGTTCTGGAAGAATTAAACTTTAAGCTGCAAGCCAAATACGAGCAGGTTCAAAACAATGAAGTGCTCTGTGAACAATACGAGGTCGATGACGCTGAAATCGTTGTCGTTGCCTATGGCATCGCAGCAAGAATCGTCAGCGGCGCAGTAACCCGGGCAAGAGAAGAAGGAATCAAGGTCGGCTGGATTCGGCCTATCACCCTGTGGCCGTTTCCAACAGAGCAAATCAGCAAAGCCGCAGATGAATTTCGGCTGTTCCTGACCGTCGAAATGAGCACCGGACAAATGGTCGAGGATGTAAAACTTGCCGTAGCCGGAAAAGCTCCGGTAGTATTTTACGGCAGACCCGGCGGCGGGGTACCTACTGTTGACGAGATTCTCGATAAAATAAGGCAATTAACATTACACTAAACTCAAGATTCAAACATGAAAACAGTATTTAAGCGAACGCCTACACTTAAAGATTGTCCGACGCATTATTGTCCCGGATGCGGACACGGTATTGCTCATCGATTGATTGCCGAGACCATCGATGAACTCGGCATACGCGAGAGCACTATCGGCATAGCACCTGTAGGTTGTGCGGTGCTGGAGTATGATTACATTGACGTCGATATGATAGAGGTCGCCCACGGCAGAGCACCTGCCGTTGCGACGGGTATGAAAAGGACAAATCCGGACAAAATAATATTCTCCTATCAGGGCGACGGTGACCTGGCGAGTATAGGGGCAGGTGAGATTCTGCATGCCGGACATCGGGGCGAACAAATAACAGTCATATTCATTAACAACGCCGTCTATGGAATGACCGGGGGGCAAATGGCTCCGACAACAATGGTTGACCAGATAACAGCGACAACGCCTAAAGGAAGGAATGCTACCGAAGAGGGTTATCCTCTCTGTGTCTCAGAACTGCTGGCCGTGCTGCCGGGTACAATTTATATCGAGCGATGTGCACTCAGCACCCCGCCTAATATACGCAAGGCCAAAAAAGCCCTGAAACACGCTTTTGAGCTGCAGATAAACAAATCCCATGGCCTTTCACTTGTTGAGCTGCTCAGCACCTGCCCGACATACTGGCGAATGAGCCCGGCTGATGCGACAAAATGGATCGATGATAAAATGACAAAGGTTTTTCCTTTGGGCCGATTTAAGGGCTAACAAATGACAGCAAACGGTTTTTATGAAGAGATTATCATTGCCGGTTTCGGCGGTCAGGGAATTATGCTGACCGGCAAACTGCTGGCCCAGACTGCTATGCAGGCCGGCAAAGAGGTAACATATATGCCCTCTTACGGCGCGGAGGTTCGAGGCGGTACCGCCAATTGCATGGTGATTATAAGCCAGACAAAGATTGCCTGTCCCGTTGTCGGCAGACCCGACTCACTAATTGCAATGAACAAGGCATCGCTGAATAAGTTCGGCCCGCGTCTGAAAAACAACGGACTATTATTAATGAACAGCTCCCTGATTGATACTGAACCGCAACTGGACGAAACAATCGAGATAATTTCCATACCTGCCGATGAATTGGCTGTCGAATTAGGCAGCAAGAAAAGCGCCAATATGGTAGCCCTGGGTGCGTACCTGCAAAAGCGGGAACAGCTTTCCGCCGACGGGGCCGCACAAGCTCTGCCCAATGTACTTGCCAAACGATACCATAAAACTTTACCGGTAAATATCAAAGCCCTGCACCGCGGCGCCGAATTTATCAAAGCATGCTGCAAGGTTTGAGTAAACAAGACACAGAAAAATATAAGTCGGAGGAATAAAATGAATCGGAAACCCTCATTATACAACAAGCTGCTACGCAAAGCAGCGAATAAAACCTGTCTATTGTCGCTTATAAGTCTGCTGATGTTATTCTTTTTTGTCTCTGCCACCTGTGCCCAGGAGCAATACAAGAAGCTAAGCAGAGATGCAATTTCACAAATCGTTGACGGCCAATATGACGCTGCAATAAAACACTTCGAGGACTATCTTAGCAAACACCCAAAAGACCTCGAATCCATGTATGGCCTTGCGGTGGCCTATACTCAAAAAAATAATATAACCACAGCTATGACCTACGTGGACAAAGCCCTCGAAGAGGGACTGCCGTTCAGTCGTTTCCTCGCCGGACCCAGAGACTTGTTAAAACCTCTGACCGACAGCGCCGAGTTTAAGGCATTGGCCCGAAAATATGGCACCGAGCTCCTGCACGGGCCTATGCTCGGCTGCGTTAGCGATACCAGTGCGAAGTTCTGGGTGCGCACAGCCAATGAAGTACCTGTACAAATCCTCATTGGCACATCACGAACAGCGAGCTCGCCAATCAGCTCGGCCATCGTCAAGATAGCCAGGGAAAAAGACTTTACATCCGTGCTTGCCGTCAGGGGCTTAAAACCCGATACCCGCTACTACTACAAACTGCTTGTGGACGGCAGCATTCAACCGAGACAGTGGGCGTTCCGTACTTTTCCAGCAACAGGTGCCCCAAGTCAATTTTGGATTGGCTTCGGCGGCGGGGCGGGCTTCACCCCACAGTACGAAAGAATGTGGGACACGATTACCACTTACAATCTGCCTGCATTTCTCCTGCTCGGCGACAACGTATATATCGATAATCCTACAAGGCAGGCCGTCCAGCAATATTGCTATTATCGGCGCCAGTCACGTCCCGAATTCCGGGATTTTGTCGCCTCCACAGCCATCTATGCCATCTGGGATGACCACGACTTCACAACCAACGATGCCGGGGGCGGACCGGAACTCCTCAAACCCTACTGGAAGATTCCTGTCTGGCGCACATTTATCAACAACTGGAACAACCCTTACTATGCCGGAGGGGAAAATCAGCCGGGCTGCTGGTTCGATTTCTCTATTGGCGACGTTGATTTTTTTATGCTGGATGGTCGCTACTATCGTACTAAATCCAGGGTTACGAATCCCTCAATGCTCGGCGATGCCCAGAAAATATGGCTATTTAAAAAATTAAAGTCCTCTAAGGCCACCTTCAAGGTTCTCGCCTCGCCCGTGCCCTGGTCTTACGGCGCCAAGCCCGGCAGTCGAGACCCGTGGCAGGGTTATAAAACAGAACGAGAGCAGATTTTTTCATTCCTCGAATCCAACAGGATTGACGGCGTAATACTTATCTCAGCCGACCGCCATCGCTCCGACATCTGGAAGATTGAAAGGCCGAACGGATATCGGCTGTACGAATTCGAAAGCTCCAAACTGACTAACATCCACACACACAAAATAATGCCCGGCTCATTATTCGGCTACAACAAGAAATGCTCATTCGGACTGCTCCAGTTCGATACCGCCGCAGCCGACCCGCAGGTAACTTACAAAATAATCAATATTGACAAAGAGGTCATCTACACGTTTTCCCTAAAAAAAAGTCAGTTGACTGGCAACAATGACAAATAAAAAGAGGTATTACGACCCCATAGGTTTTGTAAAAACTTGCATAAATATCGGCCATGAGCTACAATATCCAAAAAAGGAACAGAATAAGATTTAATCAGAGATTGGGAAGCTGAAAAATGGCCAAGCAATCAAACACAAAAAAAACCAAGGCAATCTGCAGTTTCTGCGGCAGAGCTGCTACTCAGTCCGATACACTCATAGAAGGCCCGAACAAGGTCTATATTTGCCCGGAATGCGTTGAACTGTGCCACAACATCATCCGGCAAAACCGCAAGCGAACCGGCGTTGGGGGCATTAGTCTTGAAGAAATGCCCAAACCGAAAGCAATAAAAGAATATCTGGACCAGTACGTAATCGGCCAGGAACATGCCAAAAAATATCTTTCAGTCGCTGTCCATAACCACTACAAACGGCTGATGCATACAGACAGCAACGACAGCGACGTTGAGATAGACAAATCCAACGTTCTCTTAATCGGCCCGACAGGTTCCGGCAAGACCCTGCTTGCCCGCACACTCGCAAATAAACTGGAAGTGCCCTTCGCAATATGTGACGCGACCACTGTTACCGAGGCGGGGTACGTCGGTGAAGACGTTGAAAACTTCCTGCTGCGACTGCTCCAGGCCGCAGACTACGACATTGAAACTGCACAACGGGGAATCGTCTATATCGATGAAATTGATAAGGTCGGCAAAACGTCTCAGAACGTCTCAATTACACGTGACGTATCCGGAGAAGGCGTTCAGCAGGCCCTGTTAAAAATGCTCGAAGGAACCACCGCAAACATCCCGCCCCAGGGCGGCAGAAAACATCCCGAGCAGTCATACATACAAATCGACACCACGCAGATACTTTTTATATGCGGAGGAACCTTTGTAGGCCTGGAAAATATTACCAAAAAACGTCTCGGCAAAAAAATGATTGGATTCGATTCCGAACTGGCCGGCAAAACCGATGAAAAAACCGAATACAGCAACATACTGCAGCAGGTAATACCGGAGGACATTATCGAGTATGGAATGATACCTGAAATGGTGGGCCGGCTTCCTGTAATTACAACTCTTACGACTCTCGATGAAAATGCGCTTATAGATATTTTGACTCAGCCGAAGAATGCGCTCTGCAAGCAGTATCAAAGATTTTTCGAGATGGAAAACGCCGAGCTTGAGTTTACAGAAGACGGCCTGCACGCCCTGGCTCAGAAAGCCCTCAAGCGTGACACCGGCGCCCGGGCACTTCGCGCTATCACAGAGGAGCTGATGATTGACCTGATGTACGAGCTGCCCGAGGAGGCAAAGCCCGTGAAATACGTAATCAACCGCGATATTGTCGAGGGCACAGCCGAACTGTTTACAGCAAAACAAAAAACAAAAAAAGAATCGGCATAGAACAAAATTTATCGAAACTACCAAGGCCAATTGTGTGAATAAGGTCCGGGCACATAGAAATCGAACAATAACACTCAACCGGGCGGAAACAGAACGTTACAGCAAGGATTTAATTCACATTTCCAAACCTGTCTCAGTAAATACTCTTGAGAACAAAATAGTAAAACAGGACACTTTCGAAGTACTTTCTTTTCTGCCGGAGAGCTTTGTTGACCTGCTGGTACTGGACCCGCCATACAATCTTACAAAAACCTTCAACTCAAATACCTTTAGAAAAAAGAGCATTGCCCAGTACGCCGAATGGCTTGAAAACCTGCTGGTCAAGTTGCTGCCTACACTAAAAAACACCGCCTCGGTCTATGTTTGCTCCGAGTGGTTTTCATCAACAGCGGTTCATCTTGTGCTGGATAAGCTGCTTAATGTAAGAAACCGAATCACCTGGGAAAGGGAAAAAGGCAGAGGCGCGAAAAGAAACTTCAAAAACTCATCGGAGGATATCTGGTTCGCTACCGTTTCCGACGACTACGTATTCAACGTTGAAGACGTAAAGCTAAAACGCAGAGTGCTCGCTCCATACACCCACAAAAACGGTGAACCAAAAGACTGGCTCAATACATCCGAGGGCCAATTTCGTCTGACGCATCCGTCGAATTTATGGAACGATATTACGGTTCCCTTCTGGTCAATGCCGGAGAACACAGACCACCCCACACAAAAGCCCGAAAAGCTGTTAGCCAAACTCATTTTAGCAAGCACAAATGAAAACGACTTCATCTTCGACCCATTTATGGGTGTCGGCAGCAGTCTGGTAGTGGCAAAAAAGCTGAATCGTAAATTCCTTGGCCTGGAGATTGAAAGCAAATATTGTCTACTCGCTTCAAAACGCCTGCACTTAGCCGAAATTGAAACAACAATCCAAGGTTATAGTGATGGTGTATTCTGGGAAAGAAACACACTCAAAACGCAAAAACAAAAGGCAACAAAAACACCTATCATTTCAGTGCAATAATCTAAAAAGCATTCTCTTGTATCAGAGCCTAATTCTGCGGTTTAAACCCGGATTTCCCAAGTAGTACGTGACACATGAGCTATGATTTGATAGCATAGAGCCTATGGAGACCACTCAAGCCAGTTTCAGCAATCTTTTATGGGAGAACCCTGGATTCTTTCCACCCATGGGTGGCTTTTCTTATGCATAATGCGACGTGTCGTCCGGAATCTTTAGGAAATTCGTTGAAATTGCGATGTCATTTTGTTACTATGGAACCTGAATTGAACAGGAGAGTATCAGAAAAAATGCCCATGAGTGCATAAATACCGTTTTTGAATGTAAATGGGAAATATGAATTTCTCAGGAATTATTTTGATATTGAGATGAAATCCTTGTATTATGGGATTTGTGGCAAGCAGGAGTATTTCCGTGAAGTGTATATGGGAAATCCCGGAATAAATTCTTCGGTCAGAACGAGTACGTCGCAAGGGGTATTTCGTATGCAGGCAAAGAGAACATTTATGTTTGGCATGTTTGTTGTCGGCATCACGCTGGTGATATTCTTGGTGACGATTTATCAGGATACTTCCATCCGCGAGCTTGGTGTGGGATTTTCTGCGTCCGATCAGGCTGACCCAGCCAGTGTTGCCTCGGCGGAAAACCATCACTCTGTTCACGCAGTTGGCTTGGAGGGACTCACGGATCAGAATGACTTAGCCAAAATAGCCCTAGAGGACAAAAATGCGCATCTACGCGATTCTGCGGTCAAGAAGCTAACAAACCAGACCATACTAGCAAGAGTCGCTCTAGAGGCCGAAGATCTTTGGGTCCGTAATTTCGCCGTAGAGAGACTTACAGAAGAGAACACGCTGGCCACAGTCACTTTGGAGGACAAGGCTCGACGAGTACGGGATACCGCCTTCCAGAAGCTTACTGATCCGAATGCACTAGGCAGGGTAGCTATGGAGACCACTGACTGGCGATTACGAGAAGACGCCCTGGAGAGACTCACGGATCAGAATTCACTGGCTAGAATATCTATGGAGGCCACCGACTGGCGATTACGAGAAGACGCCCTGGAGAGACTCACGGATCAGAATTCACTGGCCAGGGTAGTCGTGCATGACAATAGGGATCGATTCCGCGGTGCTGCCTCCCCGAGACTCACGGATCAGACTATAGCTTTGCGCGCAGCAGAGGCTAAAGACTGGCGGTTCCGGAACGCTGCCTTCGAGAAACTCACGGATCAGAGTGCGCTCGCTATCGTTGCTTTGCAGGCCAGAGAATTTACACTGCGCCTACGCGCCGTAGCACAGCTCACGGATCAGAATGCTCTGGCCAGGGTTGTTGTGGAAGACACATATGATTGGGTCCGCGACGCTGCCTTCAAGAAACTCACGAATCAGTCGGCACTTGCTATCGTAGCTTTGCAGGCTAAAGTATTTACACTGCGCCGACGCGCCGTAGAGAGACTCATGGATCAAAGTGTGCTCGCTGAAGTGGCCGTAAAGGACAAGGACAGTGCGGTTCGGAGAGCCGCAGTAAAGAGGCTTACGAACCAAACCGTCTTGGCTAAAGTGGTCATAGAGGACGAAGATCCCTTGGTCCGCAGGGACGCCGTGGCTAAACTCACGGATCAGACCGCGCTGGCAAGAATAGCATGTGAAGATACAAATTCGGGTGTCCGCGAATCCGCGGGTAGGAGGCTCACGAATCCCGCAGATTTGGCCAGAGTAGCTTTAGGGGGTGTTGACAGTTGGGTACGCACTGCTGCCCTGTGGAAGCTGGAAGACCAACCCGGACTGGACACACAAGAAGTTGCCATTGGAGATCCGGACGCAGGCAGGAATATTGAAATTGCCCTGAAAGTCATATCTGCCTGTCAGGCTGTGCCAGATAGAGACCGCATCGCTGTATATGTGCTAGATATCGTCTCAGCATTGAACAAGCCGGAAACAGTCGGCGATCTCCTGGAGATCGCAGTGGTCTGGAAGAAGTTAGAGCAAGCCTATAGCTCAGATGATCCGTCAAAGTTAGGGGGGGGTATAATGAGGGGTGAAAGCATTGCTGTTTTTGTAAAATATAGCAAAAGGGATGGTGTGTTCTATCATCGATGGAGTAGCGTGTTCCCTTGGACTGCTACCGCTTACGGTTGGCCAATTCCTACGCAGTTACCACAACAAAATGCTGATATAGTAGTTGATGACCTGATAAAAAAGGTGATAAGCGGTCAGCCTGATTCCAATGAATCGGACATGAAGAGCTGGCTTGCCAAGTTGGGAGTTGAAGATAACAGTGAGCATGTGCGAGAAGCCTCGCAGCGAGCACTGGACATGCTTCAGTCACACTGAAAGAGAAAAGCAGAAATAACTTTCACAAAATAAATGGATAATGCATTTTAAATAAAAACAATGTATTATTCCACAACTCTGACAGTCGAGATGCCCTCCTCAAACAGGTCATATACCAGTATAACATCGCCGTTGTACATTCTAATACATCCTCGTGAATCCGCCTTGCCTATCTGTTCCGGGTCCTTTGTGCCGTGAATACCAAAACCGGTCCTGTCTTTGGCGTTTCCTTCGAGGCCATCCAGTCCTATCCATCTCGAACCCAGAGGATAGTCCGGGTCCTCGGCATAATATATTTTGTCCGAATCCGGGTCAGGCCATGGAGGTTTTTCGAGCTTTCCCTTTCCAGCGGATCTGACCCGCCAGAGTCCGGTCGGTGTCTCGCGCCCGGGCATGCCCAAACCAATACGAAAATTCCGAACAAACGTTTTATCCTGGAGATACAAATCCATAATAAAACTCGAACGGTCCACTCTGGCATGGAACGGGCCATTGATGACTTTTATTGTCTCACCGGCCCGCAATGCCTCGGGTCTGCTGATTTTGTTAACGTCCTGAAGAATTTTCCAGGGAACTTTATATTGCCTGGCGATAGTCCTAAGCTGGTCGCCCGACTTGACTTTGTAACTACCGCACAATTTGTCATCAGGATAAATCGTCTTGCTGAACAGCCATTTATCAGCAAGTTCCGACAATTGGTCCTTCACAAATGACCGCTGTTGTCTGCTCATAGGCATTCGGAACGCTTCGGTCAACTTTGTACGGGCATCTATAATCCTGCCGGGTTCTTCGCTGATCAGCGCCGCGGCTTGGGCAATCAGCGCTGCTGCTTCCGGATTAGGTGCAACATCCGGAACAGATGCAACATCCGGCGAATCCTGTTTCGGAGCAGCTGTCGGTAATTCCGGTTCCGGCTCAGGTATCGGCTCCGGTATTGGTTCGGGCAATGGCTCCGGCAGCGGTTCCGGTTCCGGCTCCTTAACCACCTCCGGCTCCTTTTCCTTCACTTCCGGCATATTGGACTCAGGTGTGACATCGTTAATATCATTCGGGTCTATGTCTTTGCCGAAAGGGCCATATTTAATAGCAATAACCAAACCGATGATAAGCAAAACCGGAATGATATATTTCCAGCTTTGTGATTTTCGTCTGCCTCGCAGACGCTGAGAACGACGGGCCATCTTAATCTCCTTTTGAGCTATTGGGTTCCCGACTCGCAGGTTCCCTTATATATATTATTTCCTCATCCGTAACTAAAATATCAACCGGCTCATCATGCTCTGCCACCGGTATTGTCTCAACTAACTGCTCTGCAAAACCAAAGCCGCATCTGGAGGACTTAAGTTCGGCATTAGCAAAAAACCTGTCGTAATAAGAACCGCCCCGCCCAAGCCGATTGCCCTTCCTGTCAAATCCCAATGCCGGCGTTACCACCAAATCAATCTCTTCAAACGCCATTGGCACACCTGCTGTTGGATTTTGCAAACCAGATGCTTCGGTTGAAATCCCCGTTTCAAGTGAGTTTATCTGCACCGCTATCATATGCTTTTGCTGCCAGGAAACCTTCGGCACCGCCACTGTCTTACCAAGCTGCCAGGCGTGCAGTATTGACTCGGACGTATCGACCTCGTGCGGAAGAGACAAAAACATCATAACCGTCGATGCATTTTGAAATTGTGGTATCGAAACCAAATTCTGGCATGCTTTCCGGCTTTTTTCACTCCTCTGCTGGGATGTTATAGAAAGCAGACTATTTTTTAACTCCCGGCGCAACTGAGCCTTGTCCATTTACCTATCCTTCTTTACGGCATTTTCTTTGACAGGTTTGCTGTTTTGTATCAAGCTTTGCAACTTTTGTAAATAGCGCTTAATATTTTTTTCGCAACCGATCTCCTTCGGCATGTAATATTTTTTCTTCACTGCCTCCGGAAGATATTCCTGAGGCACGAAACCATCCTTAAAGTTGTGCGGATACTTGTAATCAACTCCAAAACCCAGCTTTTTTGCAGCCGCATAGTGGCTGTCTTTCAAATGTTTCGGCACCTGTTTTGTCGGCTGCTCTTTTACATCCGAGACCGCCGACCAGACAGCACAAGCCGCCGCGTTCGATTTCGGCGCACAAGCTACGTATAACGCCGCTTGAGCTAATGCCAACTGGGCTTCCGGCAAACCAACAAACTCGGATATCTGAACCGCTGCTGCTGCTAACACAGTCGCCATCGGGTCGGCGTTTCCAACGTCTTCAGCCGCACAAATCGCAATCCGCCGGGCGATAAAACGCGTATCCTCCCCACCGGTTAACATACGAGCAAGCCAGTAAACCGTCGCATCAGGATCCGAACCACGCATGCTCTTCTGCAAAGCACTTGCCAGATCATAGTGCGTATCGCCCGTGCCGTTGTAATCAATTGTCTTCTGTTGTATCGACTCCTTTGCAACTTCCAGATTAAATTTTATTTTCGCATAGGGATTTCGTGAGGCCTGTGACAACACACCCACCTCAAGAGCCGTAAGGGCCTTTCTGGCATCGCCATCACACATAACCGCCAAAAAATTCAGAGCCTTGCGGTCCGCCTCGATATCAAGCTTACCGAGTCCCCGCTCGGAATCATTAATCGCGATCTTCAGCAATTGCAGAACATCTTCCTGTTTTAACGGCTCAAAATGAAATACCGTGCTGCGGGATATCAGCGGCGAATTAACCGAAAAAAAAGGGTTTTCAGTAGTGGCACCGATGAGGACCAAAACGCCCGCCTCGACATCATCCAGCAGGACATCCTGTTGTGCACGGCTGAAGCGGTGAATTTCATCGATAAAAAGCACTGTCCTCGCTGCGTCCACTGCGAGTCTGTCACGGGCACACTTGATTATCTGCCGTATATCTTTCACGCTGGCCGCCGGAGCGCTGAGATAGTGAAATTCGGCCTTCGTGTAGTTTGCAATTACTGTCGCCAAAGATGTCTTGCCGACACCGGGAGGACCATAAAATATAAGGCTGCTGAGCCTGTCTGCCTCAAGCATCCTCGTCAAAAGCTTATCGGACCCAAGAAAATGTCTTTGTCCGATGAATTCATCAAGCTTTCTCGGCCTCATCCGAGCCGCCAGCGGCGCTACTGAACTGATATTTACTTCTTCAGAACCACTGAATAGAGTTTTGCCACTCTTGTTTTCAACCATAGTCCCGTATTATATAAAAGATGCGTAAAACTGTCGAAAGTTTATTAAGAATACTATAAATGAGGAATTCTGAGGTTGTTTTCGTCCTGTTTCCTCATATACGGCAAATACAAAAAAAAATAAAAAAAAACTTTTTTTTATTTGATTTACAGCCATGAGCCGATAAACTTTTTAATACAGAAGGTGGGTGATTTAATCTTATAACGTAATATAGTGACGTTTCACGTAGCAGGGTAATATTAAATGGAGATTAGTTATTAAAGGAGATGAACATGAAGAAAGGAATTTTGTTAGCTGTCGTAATTTTCTTGAGTACAGCGGTTTTTGCCCATGCACAGGAAGGCGAGCTTACTGGAACTATCGATTTAACCTACCTCAGCGCTTATACATGGTACGGCTTCGATATGTATCCCGGATCTCATGGTCCGGGTGCGATTCAACCCAGTATCAACCTGGATCTTTATGATACGGGGCTCGGATTAAATGCCTTGTGGTCAAGGGCAAATGAAAGCGGACACGAAAATTCCGAGGAAGTTAGAATAGGTTTAACTTACAGCAATAGTTACTTTGAATACGAGACTTACGCTACCAACTATGTTATTAGCTGGACCTATTATGATTACGTGGATAACCCAAGCGATTTAGCAGATACGCAGGAAATGTATGTATCTCTTTCCTGGCCGGATCTCTGCCCCTCAGGTGTAGTTCCCAGCTACACCATTGTTCGTTTGTGGGCATCAGAAGGTGGTGCCGCTGCTCATGATTTGTCCGGATGGGTACATATCCTCGGACTTGGTTACGACCTGCCCGTTGAAGACCTGCTCCCTGACCTTCCGGAGCAAATCCTTCATCTATCCGCAGCATTTGTCTGGAACGAAGGTGCTGGTGCCAGCAACGTGGACCACGATTATTCACATACTATCTTTGGTGTCTCGACAGATTTCGACCTCGGCAACAATCTTACTTTGACGCCGGGTATTTACCACCAAAATACCCCTGAAAGGTCTGTCAATGCAGATGAAGATTTAACCTATGCTACCGTGGGTCTAAAGTACGCTTTCTAAAATGACTAAGTAATATAAAGCAAAAAAGGCCGGTCCTTAAAAGCCGGCCTTTTTTATTAGCCCAATTCAGCCTACTAAACGAACATACACTATATTGTCCTACCAGCCAAAAATTTCACAGTCTCAATCAGGGCATCTCTGGCATCGCTTTCTTTCAAAGCCCCTAATGCCCCGACCGACTCTGCAACAAAGTCTTGAACACGAGCCCTCACATATTCCAGACTACCATAATTTCTTAACATCTTCACCAGAGAATCCTTATCGAGTTGCAGGTCTTTTCGTCCTGAACACGAACTTATAATCGCCTTTCTGTCTTCTTTATCCACCGAGCGTAACAGATGTATGACAGCCAAAGTGAGCTTATGTTCGTAAACATCTTTGCCGGCTGACGTTTCCGTTTCGTTTTCATCACCAATCACGTCGAGCAATTCACCGGTAATTTGATACGTAATGCCGGCATTCAAACCAGATTCATCCAACAACCGAATCTGGTCATTGGTCCCCTGCGCCAAGAGCGCGCCAAGACGGCAGGCGATGCCAAAGAGAACGGCACTTTTTTCAGTGATAACGTCGATATATTCAGACTCGCTTAATTGCCAATTCTGTCTTTGAGCTATCTGTCTCAACTGTCCTTCACATATCCGAACCGCCGCACCGGCTATTATCTCATTTACCTGCGGCTTCAGCTCGGCACACATCTGAAAAACCCGACCTAACAAAAAATCGCCCAACAACACCGCTGTTTCGTTACTGCAAAGACCATTTACCGAGGGCCTGTCAAGCCGTTTTTGTCCCTTGCCGATTACATCATAGTGCAGAACCATGGCATTGTGAATTATCTCGACAATCGCTGCAACACGGATATGTTCTTCTGTGATTTTACCGCAACACTTACCTGCAAGCAAAACCAGGCCCGGCCGAATCATTTCGCTGCTGCGGCAACTCACATATTCGAGCAATTGGTTAATATCACCTGCTTCCGCAGGCCCGGTCATCTGTTCATCAATCAGCTTTTTTACCCGGCTTAAATGACTCTCGATAAGCCTGAAAGCAGGTACCCCGCTTTGTGAAATACTGTCGGATATATTGGTAGGTGCACTCATAGTTTTAAGTTTTGAATTCCAAGTTATAACTAAAAACTCAAAACTCACAACTTCTCGCCGTGGGCATATTTGAAGAACTTTTTTCTCAATAATTTTGTGATAGGCCCCGGCTTGCCGTCACTGATAATCCTGCCGTCAATCTCGACAATGCCAATGACCTCGGCAGCCGTGCCGGTGAGGAAAAATTCATCGCAAACATACAAATCATATCTCGTCAGATTCTTCTCAATCACCTCAAGATTATCTTCGGCGGCCAGCCTGATAACGACGCTCCGTGTTATCCCTTCCAGCGAACCTGCTTCAACCGGCGGCGTGTAAATCACACCATCCCTGACGATAAAAACATTATCTCCGGTCGCCTCGGCCACATATCCTTCGTGGTTATACATAATCGCTTCCGGCACCTCATAGTCCAGCGCTTCAATCTTGGCCAGGATGTTATTCAGATAATTCAGGCTCTTGGCCTGAGGGGGAATCGCCAAAGGATGGTTACGAACTGTTGTCGCGCTGATTACCTTCATGCCTTTTTCATAAAGCTCTTCCGGATAAAGCTGAATGTTGTCAGCTATGATAATTACACGGCTGTTCTCACAGATAAAGGGATTCAATCCCAAAGTTCCCACACCGCGCGTAACAACCAGCCGAATGTAGCCGTCAATAACACCGTTGGCTTCAACCGTTTTTTCAACCGCACTAATAAGTTTGCTCCGGCTCATCGAGATATCAAGACGTATCGCCTTCGCTGAGTTATAAAGCCGCCTTATATGGGCTTCTAACTCGAATATTTTGCTGTTATATACACGGATACCCTCGAAGACCCCGTCGCCGTAAAGCAGACCATGGTCGAAGACGGATATTTTTGCATCCGCCTGGTCAAGGAGCTTGCCGTCAAGCCAAATTTTCAATGCCATAACACTCTCCAAAGCAACAAAAGCCCATAAACTACAAATCCTTTATGCTCTTGTGCTCTATTTTTCCATCGACCAATGTTACTATTCTCCCGGCCCTTTGTGCAATCCTCTCATCATGGGTAACCATCACAATCGTCTGACCGAGACTATTCAATTTTTCAAGGACCTCTAAGATACCATTTCCTGTGGCAGAGTCAAGATTTCCCGTCGGCTCATCCGCCAAAAGCAGTCTTGGCTCATTCATCAAGGCCCTGCCGATAGCCACTCTTTGTCTTTCTCCGCCGGACAACTGATACGGCTTATGTTTAGTCCGCTGCGACAATCCAAACTGCTCAAGCAGCTCTTTGGCCCGGCTTTTAGCCCATCTGCGGCTCCCAAACCAGCCGACGATACTTTTATCTGCCATAACCGGCAGAAATACATTTTCCAACACGCTTAATTCGTCCAACAAATGATAAAACTGAAATACAAATCCCACCATCTTGTTGCGGAACCTGTTCAGCTCGCCGCTGCTGTGCCGGCTCAAATCCCGGCCCTCGAATTTGACAGTGCCCTTGTCCGGCTTATCCAACGCACCCAATATATGCAGGAGTGTACTTTTTCCGCTGCCCGAGGCCCCGATTATTGCCACAAATTCCCCTTTCTTTACGGCCAGATCGACGCCTTTGAGCACCATGACCCTGGTAGCACCCATCCGATAAGATTTATTAATCCCCTCGGCCTTTAATATGAAATCGTTATCGCTCATCTAATCACCAATCAATTATGCCGTTATCACAAACCCGGTTCATGCTTGACAAAACAATTAACAATAGTTCAATAAAACTGGTTTACCTGCAAAGTCTCTACCGGCTTTTGCTTCGCCGCCTGCCAGCTCGGCAACAGCGCCCCGGCCAAACAGGCAATAATCGCTGAAAGGGCAATTACACCCAAAACTTTCGGACTCACACGGTTTGGAATATCTCCCATAGCATATATTGTCCTGTCCCACAATTGGAATCCGAAACGTCCATAAAGCCAGTCTTCTATTTGGTTTATTTTCAGCAAAAATATCCACCCGCCAAGCTCGCCTATACAAGAGCCTAAAAAACCAACCAAAAAAGCAAAGCAGGAAAATAATTCCAGAATATCCGTATTCGAGACACCTATGCTCTTCAATATTCCAATGTCTTTACTCTTATGGCTGACAATCATATAAAAAACAACTAAAACAATAAAGACATTTGTAATCCCCACAAAACCAAACATGACAATCAACTCGGTCTGTTCATTCTCCATCGGTGCAATAGACGAACGCCTGTAATCCTTCCAGCTTTGTACGTTAACGGTATCCAATAAGTACGCCTGCTTTTCGTCGGCCTTGTCCTGTTTGAATTTTTGCCACAGCAAATCTACCTTTTCACACCCGGCCTGCAGCTTGACATCAGGCTTAAACTTTATATGAATGGCACTGACCCTCTTGACCGACCGGTCCATACCGCAAAGCTCTTGGGCTTGTTCAAACGGCAGATAGACCAACGAAGAGTCCACACGGGCCAAACCGCTTTGTGAAATATCACTGTAGTAAAAAGTTTTTGTATTAACAAGACCGGTACCGGCTCTTGATAAAGCGCCCCTTGAAGTAAGAGGAAAACAGCTTATTGAAAAAGCAGCACGCGCCGGGCTCGATGTAAAAAAATATTTGCTATCGGCATCCCGCCTCAGAGCCAGGTCAATCCCCAAAATACATCCCAAAAGATTAGGATCATAGGACGGTTCAAAAGCCCTGGATGCATCAGATTTATGGTAATTCAGTGTTTTTCCGAAACCGGTAACCCAGTTATGCCTTACCGGGTCAATGCCTATAACTTCAAGGCCTTTGGGTTGATCTGAACCTCTGGCACTTAAAAGTCCATAGCTTTTAATTACAGGCGATACGGCCTGGACAAAATCGTTTTGTTCTTGAAGTATATTTACAAATTCTTCATAATACGCAAAGCCGACTAATGATTCGGTCCCGACGACACAATCTCCCACAAAATTGTGGTTCTTTTGTTTAAAATCACCCACCAGACCCGTCATGACAGTCATTACTACAACAACAATAAAAACGCAAAGCGCAACTGCAAGCACAGCAAAATGCGTTATGCGTCTTTTAAGAAAATACCTGAATGCAAGAACAATCTTGTGCATATCACAATCACGCAGAATATCTATTATTCATACCTTAGAATATTAACCGGCTTTGTCGCCGCAGCGACAATCGCCGGTATTAATGTCCCAATCATTGCCGCCACAATTGCCAACAAGACGAAACATAAAGCCCAGAACCAATCAACCTCATCGGGTATTTTGCTAAACATATATACGCTGCTTTTCCACAGCTTCAATCCGAAGATTATCCTTATCCACTCCTCAACCGTATTAATGTTCTTGGTAATAATATATCCAAGCAAGACCCCAAACACCGAGCCGATAATTCCAACACAAGCGCCAAATCCGACAAAAACCCAGGCTACAGAGCTTCCCGCGGCTCCGCAGCTTTTTATTATGGCAATGTCCTTCTGCTTAAGCCTGACTATCATATAAAATATGCAGAATATCAGCAGAACAACACCAAGGCTCACAACACCAAATATTAATAATAAAATCCCCATTTGCTTTCGATACGCGGCAACATACGGTCTTTGCATCTCCTTGGCCGTCATAATATCAGCATTTATAAGGTACAGGTCGCCCCCCAGCTCTTCTTCAACAAAACTTTCCCACACACCGCGAACAACAGACACAGCTCCATCAGCATCGGTATCTTTAGCCAGTTTGATTTGAATCTGGCTGGCAACCGGTAAATCCTCTTCAGGGTGTAAATATTTTTGCAGATCTTCAATCGGCAGATAAACATAGCCTTTATCAAATTGATAAACTCCGGTTTCAACGACATCCGCAATTGTAAATCTTATCACCCTTCTTTTAACTTCTGTTCTTGTCCCGCTGTCCGGGTCTGCCGGTGTTACTGTCCCAGTAGTAAGAACAACTTTCTTACCAAACATCTTTTCAATAGTATTAAAATCATATTTATCGGTCTTTTCATCGGGCTCCGCCACAACCCCTATTCCCACAAATCCTCCGATATCTTCTTCTGAGCCGTTTATATCGAAAGACGGTTTTCCTCCTGAATTTTTCTGCCTGTGTAAAAAACGGTCAAAACCCATAACTTTGACTCGTCGTTCCGGCTCAATCCCCAAAACCCGCACAGCACGCACATTGCCCGTGCCCAAATGTAGCAATCCCTCGGCAGAGAGCATCGCCGTTGCCGCCTCCACCGCCTCTGTTTGCTCCAGGCGCTCTATAAACTGCCCGTATTTTGCAAACTTCACTGAACGATCAAGAGCCGAAGGGTCAAGAACCACATCGCCTATTGCCTCAACAGCCGCTCGCTCGAATACATCGATAAAACCGGTGAACAGGCTGGAAACGATTATCAGTAACGACACGGAAAGCGCAACCGCGGCAATGCTCAGAAATACTATCTTTTTCTTGCGTAGATAGCGCAGCCATAAAAATATTTTCAACATAGCATTTGCCTTAAGTATTTAACTGCTAATGTTCAGCCCCGAATATTATTCGGGTTTCAACTCTAACTTTTTGCAGGTCTCAGGAGTGGAAACAGCACCACGTCACGAATGCTTGCAACACCGGTCAGTACCATAACCAATCTGTCAATCCCAATACCCAATCCACCGGCCGGAGGCATGCCATATTTCAACGCCGTTATATAGTCCCGGTCCATCTTCGTCAGTGACTCTTCCTGCCCGCGAAGCTGAGTAAGGAAATTCTCATATTGTTCGACAGGGTCATTCAGCTCAGTATAAGCATTAGCCAGTTCCATCCTGGCTATAAACAATTCAAACCTTTCGGCAAATTGGGGATTGTCCTTTCTGCGTTTGGCTAAAGGACACAGCACGGCCGGATAATCTATCACAAAGGTAGGAGTGATTAAATTGTCCTCGACAGTGGTCTCAAATACTTCATTGACAACCACCGCGTCATCCACATCCGCTTCCAGCCCGAGCTGTCTTGCTTTTGTCCGAATGGCCTCTATATCATCAATATCGCAGCCGCTGTATTCTTTCAGCAGCTCCGAGTATGTGACACGGCGCCACGGGCGGGTAAAATCTATCTTCAAATCGCCGAACTGCACGTGCTGGCTCTCGCAGTATTTCTCCACACAAAGCCCGACAATTTCCTCGGTCAAATCCATCATCACATTATAATCGCCGTAGGCCTGATACACTTCGAGCATTGTAAATTCCGGATTGTGCTGCCGGCTCAATCCTTCGTTGCGGAAATTCCGATTTATCTCGAAAACCTTTTCCATTCCTCCAACGAGCAGTCTTTTTAGAAACAGCTCCGGCGAAATCCGCAAAAACAAATCCATGTCCAGACTATTATGATGTGTTATGAAAGGTTTGGCCGCGGCTCCGCCGGCTATAGTCTGCATCATCGGAGTCTCGACTTCCCAAAATCCTTTAGACTTGAGAAGCTCGCGAATCGTATATACGATTGCACTTCGGTTCTTAAACCGCTCCATCACTCCAGGATTAGCCCATAAATCCACATATCTCTGCCGGTAACGCTGGTCAATATCCGACAGACCGTGAAATTTCTCCGGCGGCTGCAGCAGACACTTGCTCAGAAAAACAACATCGTCGGCCCATATCGTAATTTCGCCGGTTTTGGTTCTTCCCAACCGGCCGGCCGCACCGATTATGTCACCAAGCTCCAGCAGTTTCGCAAGTGACCACAGCTCAGACAGAAGCTTTTTGCTCAAGCCGATCTGGATAGTACCGCTGCGGTCGCGCAAAGTCATAAAAATCAGCTTCCCAATGTCCCTCAACAGTACAATCCTGCCGGCACATTTGGCCTGCTGGCTCTCATCTGCGTCCTTAAATCTCAGCTTGATATCTTCAGCCGGCTCGTCTCCCTCATATCTGCCGCCGTAAGGGTCAATGTCAATTTCTTTAATACGGGACAGTTTCTCCTGCCTCTGAATCTCAAACTTGTTAGCCTCGTTAGAAACCTCTTCTTGCATCATATCCTTATAATTCCTTTTACACGCCCTTTTGTAGAATTTCTAACGGGGCATTTCCTCTGCTCTCATCTGCTGCTCCGCGTAACAGTTCCGCTGCGCAGTACTTGATACTCAAATATATCCAAAACCGCGAGTCAATCACGCTGAGCCAGCGCCGGAGCCTCAGCCTGAATCAATTTGCTCCTTACTACCAAAAGACCTACCGCCAATTGCGGGTCAGCCTCGAGGGTTTCCTCTATAGTATGTTTGTTCTGCTTATGGTTGGCATTGTTGTGGTTGGCCTGAACCAGCACATCATTATCTCTCTGCATCTCAATCATTTTTTTAAGTTCGTTGCTTTTCAATTCAACCTCGACATTCGGCCCGACACCCCAATCTTCTCTGCCAAGTTTTTTCATTGCATCCCGGCTTTCAACTCGCTGGTCGGAAGGCAAATGGTAATGTGCCATCGTATATTTCAACTGTGCCCCTTCACCGGGATAACCCGTTATCCCCTGCACGCTGCCTTTGCCATGGGTTCTGGTTCCCACCAGAATTGCACGCTTATACTTTTCATCCGCCAACGCGCCAGCCACAATCTCCGAAGCACTGGCCGAGCCGGAGTTTATCAGTATAACAAGCGGATAATTCGGATGAGTGTTCTTCCTTTTTGCATCCTCATAAATCGGCATCCTGCCAAAACCCCGCTGTCGCTTGACTATCAACCCTTCTTCGATAAATTTATCAACTACCGCAACTGCGCTGTCTAAAAGACCGCCGCTGTTGGACCGCAAATCCAGAACCAGTCCCCTCAGACCCTGTGATTCAAGCTGAAGCAATACTTTCTCTAAACTCGCAGCGCTTTCCGCCGCAAAACTCGTAAGGCGCACATAACCGACCTTGTTCTGCTCATCAATCATATATCGCCATCTACCTGTGCCGGTCCTTTGCCAGCCGCGAATTGTCGGAACAATTATCCTGTCTCTGGTTATCGTAATATCCTTGGTCTTTTCTTCGCTTGGCCTTTCTACTGTCAACGTAACTTTCGTCCCTTTCGGGCCTGTTATCTTATGAACCGCACAGCTAAGAGTCATATCCTTGGTTTTAAGCCCATCCACCGCTTTTATCACATCTCCGGCATCAAGCCCGGATTTGTATGCCGGCGTATCAGGCAACAGACTCGCCACTGTCAATAATCCTTTGGGCTTCGAAATCTCTATCCCGATACCGGTAAACTCATTGGTCATCATCTTTTCAAAATCCTGCACCTGCTTGGGCCAGATTATCACCGTATAAGGGTCAAGTGCAGAAAGTGCCGCCTCTGAAAACTGCGCAATCAATATTGATTGCGGCAAATCCACAGTCGTGTTGTTCAGCCGTAGGACCTTCTCAAAAATCTCTAGAAACTGTTGTTTGCCCAAACCCGTAGAATCTTCAGAAGCTGACTTGACTTCATCCGACAGGGCATCTAATGACACCGACCAGGCTGCGAGTTTGGTACGATCAGGCGGCAAAAACGGCTCTGAATCAGACTTGCCCGCTGCCGTATTTTCGTAATCCGTATCATCATTTCGTAAATCCAGACTAAATCTGGACGATGCCCCGATTACCTCTCCTAACAATTCGCACCGTTCAATTGCATTCTTTGCCATTTGGTTGTAATTAATAACATTAACGTAATAAAGGTCCAGGAAAACAATCGTCCGAATAAACATCTGTTTCTCCACGCCCGAGAAACGCTCCTGGCGGGTCTCACAGGGACTATCCTCAAAAGAAACTGCAATAGTGGCCTTATCCAGAAGCTGGTCGGCATAATCCGAATACCCGTCATTGTCCCGGTCTATCGCCATCAGCCAAACGTAGCAATTTGTGTATGCTTCAAGCCACTTGCCCTCTACCTCCAGCTCGGCGGCATTATCTATAGCTTTTTGCAATACCTCTTGTACGAACGAATCAGAAAGAAGCTTTGCTTTCTGCGCCTCGTCTGCAAACTCACCTGCCTGGTTGATGACCGAAAGCGTATCAACAATATCATTGACATCATTTATGTCATCAACATTCTTTTCAGTCTTAAACTTTTCAAGCTCTGCCAACTGCTCTTGATAGGCGGCCTTAAGTGCTGTACGGCGTTTCTCTTCTGTCGATTCATATTCGGATATAACATTTGACAGTTGGCTGATTGCTGCACTATTAGATTTATTGCTTCTTTTGACAAGTCCTCGCGCGCCGGCAAAATCACCTTCAAAAATCTCTGAACAAATCTGTTCTATCAGTAGAGCAGACTCACCTCCGACTGTTACCGACGCAGACTGCAAAGCAACTGCATTGTTCGATTGAGCCTTAAAGCCATAACAGGCAAACAATAAAAACACTGCAAGGCAGCTCAGACTAATTACGTATGTTCTTTTCATCCCAAAAACCCCGTTTCTTGAATTTCGTGAAAATAAGTAACCCATTTTCTATTTCCGTTTTTCTAATCCCTGATTTCTACTCTTTAAATATCAATCACCCGACGCTGTTTCGCTTTAGATAAAGCCTGTCAGCAGGTCAGCACAGACAATTTATACACATTCCGCCGCTTTTCCGGCGCAGCCCAAAACGTGCAGCTTATGTTTCACCATCTCTTTAATAGCCGCTCTGCCCGGTCCCAGATACTTACGCGGATCAAATTCGCCCGGTTTTTCAGCAAAGACCTGCCTGATCTTCGCCGTCAGAGCCATTCGCAGATCCGTATCAATATTCACCTTGCAGACCGCCATCTTTGCCGCCTTGCTGACAGCGTCCTCTGGCACACCCATTGCATTCGGCATATCCCCCCCGTACTTATTGATAAGGTCTTTGAACTCTTTGAGCACACTGCTGGAGCCGTGCATAACCAGCGGAAAGCCCGGCAGCTTCTTCGATATTTCCTGTATCACATCAAAAGCCAGCTTCGGCTCCTTCTTAAACTTGTAGGCACCATGGCTGGTACCTATAGCAACCGCCAGGGAATCCACTCCTGATTTTTCTACAAATTCTTCAACCTGACTCGGGTCGGCCAGGTGCTTGCTTATATCATCGTCAGACACACCAACAACGTCTTCCTCGATACCACCCAACTGGCCCAATTCGGCTTCGACTACAACATCCCTGGCATGTGCATACTCAACTACCTTTTTGGTCATTGCGATGTTTTCTTCAAAAGGCTTATGCGAAGCATCTATCATCACGGAGGTAAAACCGTCATCGACAAATTGTTTACACGTCTCGAACGTGTCGCCGTGGTCAAGGTTTATCGCGATAGGAATATCCGGATTTTCCTCAACTACCACGTTAATAATCGCCTTTAAATAGCTTATCTTGGCGTATTCACGCGCCCCCCTCGAAACCTGCAGGATAAGCGGGGCCTTTTCTTCAGCCACAGCTTCAATAATACCCTGCGTGATTTCCATATTATTCACATTGAACGCACCAACTGCATAGCCGTTCTTGTAAGCCATCTCGAACATCTTTCTGGTATTAACCAAACCCATTGCATTCTCCTTAAATCTCTCAATACTATCTTAAGGCAAAAAAATTATTTAGCCAGACGTTTTTATACAATCACTCATATCCAATATCGGACATTCACACGGGCCGAATCAATAATAATTAGTATTGAGTCGAACCGCCCATGCCCATGTATCTTCCCGATCCAATCGCTAAATCCGGCACTCCCTGAGGCCAAATACTAAATACTATCGCTTGCCTGTCTAAAGACGCATCAGCGCTGTACGTAATACCACAGTATATTCTGTGATACTGCCTTATAAGCGTAAAATCACTCCGTACCGTCTTGCCATAGTCAAAATCAAGCTGTCCGGAGTAAACAAGGGTGTATCGCGGGTCGAGCACATACGTAGCCGCAAAAGTAAACGCATTCGAGCCTTGTTCGCCGTATCCGTTATCAAGCCGTCTTAAATACCTGCTTCCAATATAATAACTCAAATCAGGCCAGCGAAGGTGCGAAAAACCAACATTATATTGCTGCACCACGCCGCTTTGTATATCAAAATTCATATCAGAAAGCACCGCCGTCGTATCACTTAAACGCCACATATAGTCGGCGCCTAAATAATTGCGCCTCGGCCCGAATATATCACCGTTGCGCCTGTCGTACCTGTCTCGTGGGTCCAACATTGGGTTGAATCTGTTCAGCAGCGGAATAAACGGCTTGTTCCATATAAACCTGTCAGCTCCTGCCGATGCATCATCAGAATCATTCACCCATGTAACGTTCGTATCCAGCCACATCCAGTCAACGGTTCGCATATTATCACCGGTGCCTCTTTTAGTCTGCAGCCTCTGTGAGATACCTACGCTCAACGTATCACGTTGTTCGATAACCGAGTCGGTTTCAGTGTAAACCGCAGCCGTCAAATACGGCCTGACTATATGCCTTAGCTGATTTAAATCCCATATTTTCGATTCGACGCCGGGAAAAACCTTCCAGTATGGTTGCGGGGATACACGGACACCGGCTTCTCCGAACCAAACTTCATCCTCCCTTTGTCCGCTGCCGCCGTCAAGCTCGCTGTAAAAACCCAGCCCGTCTTCATACGCCACTGTCCCGGCCACAAACGGTACAACCTTCGAGCTGCCAAACATCAAAGGCATATCAAGCTCGTTTCTCGTTGTTATTAAAGAAAAAAACTGCTGTGGACCCCCAGGTGCATTCTCTGAATAACGCTCACGAAACCGGCCTACCTGAGTGTCGCTGTAGAAAGTAAGACTATCGTCGAGTAACGACTGACCGGTCCAGTGAAACTCGGCACTGGGCAATTCTTCAAGCTCATCGACAAACTCATTGATTCGCACTTTGCTTAAAATGGCGAGGCCCCAGTTGTCCTCAATACGCTTCATGTGAATGAGAGTCTCCTGCTCCTTACCGACATTAAACTCGCCTCGATGAAAACTCTCAAGAAAATGTTCGTCAGATATATAACTAATCTCGGTAGTAAGCTGCCATTCGTAAGGCAGAAACTGCCTGTGCCGCCAACTGAACCGTCCGCGCAGATCTCTTTCCGGCTCAAGATGTTTCCTGCTGATGTTTCTGCCAAGCCGGTCCTCACCTCTGTCGTTAATGATATAGCCTAAAATCCTGCCGAAATAGTCCTCTTTTGAATAGTCGATTTCCACCCCGCTGCCGAAACCGCGCTTGCTGTAATAATCCAGCGAAAGAGTGCTGTCCGTGCCCTCCGGCTCCTGGAGCCCCAACAGCCGGGACAGGTACCACTGTGTCTCGACCTGCATACCCCACGTATTGTCCCTGCCAACGTGCACACTTTTAAGTGGAGTATCAGGTCTTTGCATATTGCTGCGCATCAAAGGCCAATAGAAAATTGTTTTATCGTACAGCTTAAAACGCACGTCATGCATCTGGGCATCGAAACTGCTTTTGGAGGTATCACCCTGCTGTGCATTAAGATTCGTCGTATCGGTAATAATCACTTTCGAAGCGTTAACTGAAATCTGAGGTAGATAAAATTCACTCGTTGTCAGGGTTATATTTTCAGCCCCGAACTTATTTTCTGCCAACTGTCTTAGCTTCAACGCCTTTATATAAATCGGAATCCCGTCGGTCTCATCGAAATTTCTCATCACTGCTTTTACGGAAAGAGCCTTTTTTGCCTCGAAGTCATAGTAAATCTCTTCGGCTCTAATCGTCCGCTGCCCTTCGGTCATCAAAACATCGCCGGACAAATAAATCGCCTTTATACCCCCGCCGCCCAAAACACCTTCATCGCCTGTTCGTTTCTCAGCGCCGCCGGGTTCCTGGTCTGGACGAAACATAACCGTATTATCAGCCTGCAATTCAAGCAGACGCCCTTTTTCGTCCTGTTTTTGCCACAGATAAATCCTGCCTATTCCGGTCCCAATATTCGCGTCCCACTCTACATTCGGATCAACCCCACCTACGCCCGAGAAGTGAATAGGATATCTGAATTGCGGCTCTTTGTCTTCCGGTTCAATGCCGGCCTCCGCCGATGCTACTCTTTCTTCAGTAAATTCAATCTCCTGCGGTTCAGCCTCAGCAGTCGTCGGCCAAAACCCGACTTTCCGCAATCCCGAAAAGGCCTCGGAGTAAAATGCTAATCCACGAGGATCGGCTGTCCTTCTTCTGTCCGCCGTTATAAAAACTTCCCCGCTTACACCAGTCTGAAGCGCCATCACCCGGCCCTGCTCGATCACCGTCCCGGTGAGACTGGTCATCCGGGCGCCTTTGGCCTTTTCTGCCGATACGCCGCCCTGAAGATAAACCATTGCCTTATAGCCGATACGAGACCTGTCACCGAGTTTGAGCTTTTCCGGAACAGTGCTTTGAACAGGAACTGCAGAACGGGGAATCAGCCACACTACGGCATTTTCACTGGAAAACTGATTGGCCCCAATCGACATCGAAAAGCCTTCACGGAAAACCAGAATATGCTCACCCGTGCTCAACTGATGGCTTATGACAGACTGCCCTTCCATGTGCAAATCCTGACCGACAAAGGCGGCTGCATTTATAGGTGGCACGGCCATCTTGGCCGTGTTTCCACGGGCTGGAAGCCCGTGCCACGGCAAAAGTGAAAAAAATAAAATAAACAGCGTTCTATTTCGCATACCAACTCTCATATCCCATTTGAGAATTTACGCGACAGTTTATTGAAAAGGCGCATCAAAGTCGCCGTACAGCTTAGCTTACCACCAAAACGTTTCCGCAGATTATAGCCGGATATTTTTACAAAGCCAGCAAAAATCGCTCTTAATAATACCCATAACTTGATTTATCTGAAACTTTCCTGTAAAAAAGCACTCAAAAATAACCCAAAACCTTTTAGAAGGCTAATATGGCTAAAAATGACTATTCACAGTACCAAAAGGACGTGATATCAGGTTATTACAACAACCTTGATACGATAATGCTTGGCAAACTCAGTGAGCTTGTAACCGAACTGTACTTAGCCGACACCGAAGCCAGGAAAAACCGGCTCTGGCAAAGGGCCCACAAAGCAATGGTAAAGCTGAAAATACCCCCGGCAATCATCCAACACATTATGCAAAAGGAAGATGTGGAAATTTTAGCCAAAAATCTCCAGGATTGGCTGAACACCCCGAAGAGGAAAAAATAAAAGCAATCCGGCTTCTTTACCCCTCTCATTCTTATTCCGATATTCTTCGCGGTCTAAAAATAAGACCGAAGGTACTCAATGCTCTTGCGGGCAATCGTCTCCGGATCCGGGTCGTATTTAAACACCTCGACGCTGAGCCACTTGTCCCACCCGACGTCTTTTATCGCCTCACCAATAGGACCGTAGTCCACATCCCCCATACCGGGCCCGTACAGATTGGAATCATTGACGTGAAAGTGGCCAATATCGGCGGCCTGGACCGAACGGATAATATCAGGAACCGGCGTTTCCTCAGAGCACATCGCCTTGACATCCAGATGAATCTTCAGGTTCGGATGATTTATCTGGCGAACAATCTGCATCCCTTCTGCAACTGTGTTAATAAAATCGGTCTCTTTAGTCGACAGCGGCTCAAGACAAATAGTCAGATCCAATTCCCCGGCTTTATCCAGAACACTGCTGAGCAATTCCACAGCCCTTTTCCACGCGCCTTCGGTGGTTTGTCCGGCCACAAGGCTTCGCTGCTTCGGCGAGCCGAGCACTAAAACCTTGCCCCCAAGGTCGCTGCATAAATCAAGAAGGCAGGACAAGTAGTCCCTTGTCATGCCCCATGTTTTATTATCAGTAGTGGTCATATGCAGACCGGAAGGCCCGGCAAAAAGCCAGTGCAGCCCCACAGT
>CAZZAX010000042.1:0-39237 GCA_964653075.1 uncultured Pirellulales bacterium | reverse complement strand
GCACCGCCGCCCTGCCGTAGGAACCATCCTCAAGCAAAACATCAACTTCAACTGTAGGATTGCCGCGGGAATCGAGTACTTCCCTTGCCGTTATGCTAACTATCGCTGTGAACATTACAAATTCCTTTCTCTAAGTACGAAAATCGCTAAACAAATTGAAACTTAAAATCAAAGCAAGAGGTTACAGACTTTTATCAGTTACGTCAAGTTAAAAGAGAATGCGGATTTTATGCCGGTTAAAATAATTTTCTTGTCGCATTTTTCGCCTTTATCCGCTCTTAATAGTAGAAGCGCTTCAAAAAGGAGACTCTGTTGTGCGAACAGATGCTGAATTGGTAAAAGCTATCCTGAACGGCAAAAAATACCTCTTTACCGAGCTTGTGAAACGTTACGAACGACCGGTGCGTGCGGTTGCTCTGGACGTTCTGGGCGATTATCACTCGGCCACGGATGTCTCGCAGGATGCCTTCGTAAAGGCATATGAACAGCTGGCCAAATTGCGGAAGCCTGAGGCCTTCGGGCCGTGGCTGATGAAAATAACCCGAAGATGCGCGCTGGATTCGGTAAGGCGAAAACCCAAAGAGACTCGGCTTGAAACAAAAATAACCGCAGCGATAGAAAACCCGAACGGCCGGCTCGATGAAGACAAACAACGGCTTTTGGCAGCCGTTGTAAAACTGCCCGTGGCCGAAAAACAGGTCGTTATGCTTCGCTATTTCGGAGGCAACAGCGTCGATGACGTCGCCAAGATACTTGGCCGAAGTACCGGCACAGTGACAAAGCAGCTTTCGCGGGCCCGCATTCGATTGCGAAAGATAATAGAAAGGTCGGAAAATGACTACTGATAAAAACATAGAGAATAAATTAGAAGAATTGGGTCAGACAATAGGTTCCGATGAATCAATAGTCGAGAAAGTAATCACCCATATCAATGCTGAGCCCATTGTAGAATCCAAACAAATTAAAAGGAGGTTTATTATGAATCATCTTACCAAATTTGCAGCGGCAGCCGTGATAATAGCAGCCATCGCATTATCAATAAGTTTCTGGGGCAAGTCAATACCCACGGCTTACGCCCTTGATCAGACTATCGAGGCCAATCACAGAGTACGCTATATTCACATTAAAAACTTTGATCCATCACACGATGAACCAAAGGAATATTGGGTGGAATGTGATGAATCCGGACAATTAAAGAGTGCGCGTTGGCATATGCCTGAATGGGACGCTCCTGAAGACGGGGCCAAAGTGGTTGTATGGAAGGAAAATAAAATACAACTGTGGTTCAAAGGAACTACAAAAAAGAAAGGTTGTTTGGTTACCTACACAAAGGAAAAAGGTGCTGACTGGCTCGATAATCGCGCGCAGGAACGCAATCCCCGGCTGGCCGTTGAACGTCTGTATGAGCAACAAGCACAAGGCAAAGTAAAGATAGAAGTTGACCAGCCTGCAGACAAGGCCAAGCCAATTGTTGTAACAGCAACGTATTTGCCTGAGAGTCCAAAGTTCGGTGAACGTGAAGTGCTGTTCGTTGACGGTGGTACTAAACTTGTCACAGCAACTAAATTCTACCAGCTAAAAGACGGCAAATACAAACATCAGTTCACGTATGAGTATTACGACTATAACCAACCAATCAAGTCTGAAATGTTTGATCTTGACAAAGAGGTGCCCGCTGATGTACTACGCGTTGATGAAGATCAGCAAATAATCGAACTGAACAAAGGGATCAACCCAGATGAGCTGGAAAAGTATGAGAAGATGACACCAAAGGAAATGACAATAGTGTTCTTCCAGGCTTGTGCGAACGAAGACTGGGATGAGCTACTTAAGTTTATGTCGGACTCAGAAGTTAGACAGAAAACAAAGGATTATTACGGTGGGCTGGAAATCATAAGTATTGGAGAACCCTTCAATACCGACGATTATCACGGATGGTTCGTTCCTTATGAAGTCAGATTAAAATCCGGTAAAATTAAAAAATGGAACCTTGCGGTCAGTAACCGTAACTTAGTTCAAAGATATATGTGTGACGGAGGGTTTTAAACAATCTGATTGTTCCACCAACTATATATAACAATATAAAGCCGGACTAAATAAGCCCGGCCTTTCTTGCGCTTTTCGGGCGAATCTGTATTGGGGGTAGGTAATGTAAAAAAATAGCAAAAAAAACCATTTTCTTTATACTAAAACGAGCAGTGTAATCGTGATATTAATGACGAACGATCGTTCCTGAGATTAAACAAACAGGTCAAAGATGATAGAAGACGAACTGCTTAAATGGAGATTTAAGTGCGGCAGCAGAGAGGCCCTGTCCCGCATCTATGAAAAGTACCTGAACAATTTGCTAACGTTGGCGATGGCTCTTTTAAATGATACCGGCGCAGCCGAGGACGTTGTACATGATGTTTTCGTTTCCTTTGCGAAATCGGCAGAAAGCTTCAAGCTGCGTGGAAGCCTGAAAAGCTATCTGGGAACCTGCGTTATCAATCGTGCACGCGACCGAATCCGAACGAAGCAGCGGCAGTCCACAAGGCCCGATAAAACAGATTTGATAAGCTCAGAGAAAAATGAACCGGATCAATCGGTCATATACAGCGAAGAATCCAGGCGACTGAATCACGCTATAGCTCAGCTTCCAGACCAACAGCGGGAAGTGATAATCCTGCGCTTAAAAGGTGAAATGAAATTCAAGGAAATAGCCACGTTGCAAGGTGTTTCAATCAGTACGATTCAAGGCCGGTACCGGTACGGTTTGGACAAACTGCGTTCACTGTTAGATGGTGAGGTGGAAAAATGAAACTTACAAATAATACTGAAAAAACAATTAGGAACAAGTTGAATTTTGCCGCAAGCGCCGAAATGCGTGAGAGAATTCTCACTGACGTTATAAATGCACAAAAAGATTCAAGGAAAGCAAAATCGGCCTTAGCCGGGCCGAATATATGGAGCATAATCATGAAAAGCCCAATAACAAAACTTGCCGCGGCGGCGGTGGTAATTATAGCAGCGATGTTTGGGATAAGCTATTTCGGTGGCTCGATTGACGGCACATCAGCAGTTTATGCCGCTGCAATGAAGGCCATGCAAAACGTAAATACAGTCCACATATCCGGCTGGACTACCCGCCTCAGGCCGAAATACAGCACCGTTTTGGATGAACCTTCAGCCTCCTTGAAGCAGTATCCCCTCGAGATATGGGAGTGGATGACAGAAAACGGTGAATCACGAATATACGACCGACAAGGATTCATCACGGAATGGGACGATGGCGAAAGAAACTACGAGTATTATGAAGACAAAGACCTGCTATACATCAGCAAATCGGCCATACATAGAGTCGCCAAAGATATTCAACACTTTCAATCCATCACAACTCATTTAAATAAGCTTAAAGATAAGGGTATTAACGTGGCCGACCTGGGTACTCGCATAATTGATAACAAACAGGCCAAAGGATTGAGAATTGAAAGAGGTAATAAACGAGAGGATATATGGCTCGACTCTCAAACAAGTCTAATGCTGGAAAATAATGCATACATTTTTGAGAAGGGTCAATGGAGACAGTGGCGGCATGGAGCACTTACATATAATCAGAATGTCCCCACGGATATCCGTGCATATGTACCTTCTGAGACAGCGAAGATAGAATATAGCTGGAACATTGATCCGAGATTTGAGAAATGGCACTTACATCTGCGCAAGATCGCTGCTTACTATCAGAAGCATCCATTGCCTGAAACAATGGAACTTTTACCTCGACAAAGTAACGAAGAAATGGATGCACATTATCCTGGCCGCCTGCCTGGCATAACCGATACGACTCGACTTTGGGCACTGCCGATTCAGTCTTCACTAGGTGACTTCCTTCGCAGGAACTTCCAGTCAAGGGGTTCGTTGCGCATACATGAAGATTTGCAGGAAATCAAGCTCAACCACGACCTAATCACCAGCAACAAATTCACTCCGCGCCAACGAGTTGATTTTGTTCTCGATAATTTGGGACTTGAAATCATCGAGATTGTCGAAGACAGAAATGTGTGGATCGCTCACTACGATGGACGTCCCCTAAAACCGTGGCGGCAGGTAAAGGCACCAGTTGCAAAGCCACCTCGTTCGCCCCTGCACCCGGGTATGGATTCAACAAGTAGTCCTCACTCGATAAAACATCTTTTTGACAGCCTCGCTTACTGGCAGGACTATGATCTGAATGCGGATAAAACAATTATTATTGATCAGACCGGCATTCCTTCGGAACCAAAAGAAGGACATTCACGTGAAAGTGTTGCCGTTAGCAGTGCTTCACCTTTTTGGAGCGGCGATGAATCAATTGAGATTGCTAAAAAGTGGTTTAAAGAACAATTTGGAATTACTTTCACTGAAGAGAGCCGTTCGATGACGGTCTACGTTGTTCGGAGGCGGCAATAAAAACAGGGTCAATTGTAAAAATGTATTTGTTTTCGGTCGGACTTTTTTTACTGTGACGTCACACAGGAAAAAATGTCCGACCTTTTTTGTGCCGGAATCGGGGTTTTTGCGGAATTTTGAGAAATTTTTGAAAAATTCTGTAACTTTTCGTAGTGGACAGCGTCTATAAATACAGGAACAGCAATTATGGGACGTTCCTGCGGGGCAGATTTTGGAAAAAAGCCCTGGGCAAAAAATGATAAGAATTAAATCCTACTTCACCCCCCTCCTCCTTAAAGGCCGATATCCACAGGGTCGGCCTTTTTTTATTTTTTCCGGTTTCTATCCGCAGATTTCAACGAATTATCAGTGTTAATCGGCCTGAATCTGTGGTAATCTGTGGTTATGAGAATTCCGCTTACAAAATATGGATGGCCTCAGGTTGTTATCTTCCCTGCGGTGGTACTTGCGGTAATGGCTGCCGTTGCGCTGAGCACACCGTCGGTCCTGCAACTGTGGGCTATTATTTCGATAGAAGTGTTTTTAACGGCCATTTTGATATGGATTTTGTGCTTTTTCCGCGATCCCGAGCGAATTTGTCCAAAAGACAGTAATCTGCTTTTGGCACCCGCAGACGGCCAGATTACCGATATTGAGACGTTAGAGGACCCTCCCGCTTTCCTGCGAGAGCAAGAGGGGCAGAGCACAGCCGTACTGCGTGTCGGGATATTTTTAAGCATATTCAATACGCATATTAATCGCGCCCCGTGCAACGTAAAAGTAGAAAAAATCACCTATAAAAAAGGTAAATACAAAAACGCACTAAATCCGGAGTCGGCCAGGGTCAATGAGTCCAATGAGCTGTGGTTAATCAGAACGGACAGTCCACAGGACAGGCTTATTGTCAGGCAAATCAGTGGGGCTATTGCCCGGCGAATCGTTTGTGATACAATAGAAGGACAGCAATTGACCGGCGGTGAGAAATTCGGGATGTTAAAATTCGGCTCCAGGACAGATTTGTACGTGCCGCTGCGTGAAAATGCAAAGTGCATGGTCAAGATAGGCGATAAAGTAAAAGCAGGCCTGACGCCCCTGGTAAAATACGAATAACGAAGTACGAGATATGCAAAGACTAAAAAACAAAACTGCCAAAAAGAACCTTCTGAAGCGCGTGCGAAGGCCAAGGCTAAAGCACATTACCATTCTGCCGTCGCTGGTTACTATTCTTAACGGGGTATGTGGTTTTGCGGCCATTGTTTTCGCCGGTAAAGGCGCACAACTCGGCTCCGGGCAATTCTCTTATTTTGCGATGTCCGGCTATATGATATTGCTTGCAATGATAGCCGACATGCTCGACGGCCGGCTGGCACGAATGAACCAGAGCACTTCCAGCTTTGGCGGCCAGCTCGACAGCCTCTGTGATATAATCAGCTTTGGGGTAGCGCCGGCATTCTTAATGCTGAAAGTGCTGGAATACAAAATGTCGGGTTTTGCCGGATTTAATCCTACCACTGCAACTTTTCTGGAGCGTTTTATCTGGGTGGCAGCGGCAGGATACATAAGCTGCGCGGCCATTAGATTAGCCAGGTTCAACGTGGAAAACGAGGAGGACGAATCCGCCCACATGAGTTTTATAGGTCTGCCGACACCGGCAGCCGCGGGAGTAATAGTGAGCCTGGTAATACTCCATCAGGAAACATTGCCGAGCCTGAACATTATCATTTATGCCCTGCCGTTTTGTGCCCTTGGCTCAGCAGTGTTGATGGTCAGCCGGATTCGATATCCGCATATTCTCAATCAGTACCTAAGGGGCAAAAAGCCGTTTTCATACCTTATAAGGGTACTGCTGCTTTTGGCATTTGTTTTCTGGACCAACATACAGGCGGCTATGGTACTGATTTTCTGCGGCTTTGCTGCAAGCAGCTTCGTGAAATGGTTTTATTATAAAGTAATCCGCAACAAACACAAAATGGTCGCAGCAGCACATTCAGTTTTGACGAATGTTAACACAGACCACATCGCCGATGGGGAAGACCTCAGATAGAGAGCTAAAGATCAAAAGCACACGAGAATAAACATGCCAATGAATACACTTAACTCATACATCTGTAATGGGGGCACTTAGACGCGTGTATTACACTATGTTCTGTGCGGGCTGTATATCCTGCTGCCGGGCTCCGGACTGATTTATCTGATAATAGTGCTCGACAATACTGATAAGCTGCGCCAGAACCTCACGGCCCTCAGGGCTTGCCTCCAGACCAACAATCTGCAATCCAAGAGAGACGCTATTGCCGTCTGAAGTCGGCAGGATATTTCTAATCTGGGCACTGACCATCACAGGCATTTCATATGGCATAGGTGTAAATCGCATCCCAACAAACTGGCCTTTTCTGAAGTCCAGCTCACCTGCACTAAAACTCCTCGATACATTGCCTTTAGAATCACGCCTGGGAGCCGCAGGAGACTCTTGTTCGTTCAGATATGGTACTATGACCTGCGCGCCGCCGGCGGAAATATCAATAAGCCTGCCCTGACAATAATTATGTGCCTGGTCATCCGCTTCATTCTGTATCAGTTTTTTGGCTTGGTGCCTGTTGCCGCGATGCCACAGCACGACTTTTACCTTCAGTGATTGCGGCACATCTACACGGAAATAGCTTCTCCTCTGTACTACTTCTATCCTTTCCGGTACAGCAAGTATTATTGTTCCGCCCCATCCCTGGTCAGCCTCCGGGCCGGACGACGCTTCAAGAGCAACCACCGTCGTATCAAAAACAAACTTGCCATATTCATATTTGAAGGATATACCAACCGGTTGATTAGCCTGAATATTTAACGGGTGCTGCTTCTTCTTCGGGGCGGCACTCTCTATGCTTATTCTGTCGCCCACAAGCTCGGTCAGCAGCACTTTCGCGACATGCCATTTGCCCTTGGACAAATACGACATAATGGCCAATATTTGTTTGTTAATCGCGGTTCGGAGAATTTTTTCAGGCTCTTCACCGCGCAGCACCATTACCTTATTATTCATACCGACCTCTCTTGTTTAACGCATATACAAGGTTTTCAGTATCGTAAAGGGTTTTTTAGGCGTCCAATGCCCCTTTAAAGGACCTCCTTACAAAATATATATATAAATCGGCTATAAACAACAAAAGTTTTAGATTAAACTTGTGGCAATTGGCATTTTGCACTAAAAATCCCACACTTATTCATCTTATGTTCACACCTGAGACGCACAGGGCAAGGTCCCATAACATTGTTTTTTCAGGTAAAAGCAGTTCGTTTATAAGGGTAAGCCTCGTTAGAAATCTTCTTTTCGTCATATTCTTAATTTATCCGGTTGCAATTTCTAACGGGCTAAGCTTGCAAAAAAAACGCTTGGCAATTACTATTACCCCGTATATGGATAAAACTTACAAAATAAGAAAAATAGGCGGCGACAAAATCGCCCTGCTGGGTCTTTTCGTTGTCTCACTGCTCATCGCCCGGATAATAGTCATTTCACGGTCTGCCATTTTGCTTTCGGAACCGATAAAACTACCTCGCAGCGGTCTATCAGTATCAATGCCGGAGGGCAACGGCTGGAAAAGTGATAAGCAATGGAGATATTACGAAAATAGATTTTTCTTAAGAAGCAGATTCGCTGTCGGTAGCAAAACCCCCACCGCCGAGGCCCGCTGTGTGTATATCCTGGAAACTGAAACAACCGATCCGCAGAGCCTTTTTGTGCAAAAGGCATTTGATGTTGAAGGTGAGATTGTAAAAGTGGACCAGATGAAAAAAGACACTCTCATTTTTGACTGGGCACATATAGAAAAACCTAAAACCTCACTCATTTTCATATTCGGCACTGCAAAGCTGCCTGACAATCGCCGGCTCGATATCGAGGTACAGCAAATTATGAACGAACCCGAGATGGCCGAGAGGGCCTTCAAGAAAATCGTAAAAAACCTGAATTTCGAAGACAATCAGTTAATGACAAATGTTGCTCAAATTATCACACAAGTCAAAAGCAAAGTCATAAACGGTTTTTTCGACAACCAAAAGCAAATCTACAAAAGATTAGTACAACCGGAAGATACATTTATCCTCGAAAGCACCTCTGCAGATGACATTATTATAAAATTTCACAAACGGGCCGAATACATCCTGCGAACAAACAAAATGCTGCAATAAAAACAATCCCGATTATGACAAGGAGCCGGTATGAAAGGTGAAAAAATAAGGCCAGAAAAAGTAAGTCCAACAGTAACAAGCAGGATAACTGAAAAATCATCATTTATTTTTTACTTCTTAACCTTTTTGATAACAGCAGGATGTGCTATCAACTACGCCAGACAGGGTGGGACGGACAAATGGAATGACCTTAAACTATGGT
The DNA here is from genome assembly GCA_964653075.1 of uncultured Pirellulales bacterium. Classification (GTDB taxonomy): domain Bacteria; phylum Planctomycetota; class Phycisphaerae; order Sedimentisphaerales; family Anaerobacaceae; genus NIOZ-UU13. The sequence continues at coordinate 30,446 of CAZZAX010000042.1, read as the reverse complement.
ATCGACAACCCGCACAGAAATGGACAGAAGCCCTGCCGGTCGGAAACGGACGTCTTGGGGCAATGGTCTTCGGAGGAACAGAACACGAACAACTACAGTTCAACGACGACACATTGTGGACCGGTGAGCCGCACGAATATCAGCACGAAGGAGCCGTTGAGTATCTGCCCATCGTCCGCAAGCTGCTTCTCGAAGGCAAACAGCGCGAGGCCGAACGACTGGCGATGGAGCATATGATGAGCATACCGCTGCGTCAGGAAAAATATCAGCCGTTCGGCGATTTGCATTTGTACTTCCCGGGCCACGATGAGCCCGCTGATTATCGCCGGGAGCTGGACATCGATTCAGGTATTGCAAAAGTCAGCTATCGCATCGGCCAAACAACTTTCACGCGCGAAGTTTTTTCAAGCTTTCCAGACCAGATGATTGTCGTTCGTCTGAGCTGCAACAAGCCCGGGCAACTGTCATTCAACGCCAAATTAGACAGCCCTCACGAGGATACCCGAACCCTGATAGTTGACAAAAACAAATTAGCATTGCGAGGACAGCTTCATGAGTACATAGAAAATCGAACAAAGATAAAAAGACGCAGCGTGTTGAAGTTCGAAGCGCAGTTGTTAGCGATGGCAAGGGGCGGCAAACTTACCGTTGATTCCGAAAAGATAGATGTTAAAGGGGCTGATGAGGTAACGCTTATACTCACGGCTGCTACCAGTTTCAAGAACTTCAAAGATGTCAGCGCCGAGCCGGCACAGCGCTGCCGCAAGGTTTTGGAAGCAGTTACCAATAAAAGCTATAAGAGTCTGTGTAAGGCACACATCGCTGATCATCACCGGTTGTTTCGCAGGGTTTCGCTCGAACTGGGGACTACCGAGGCAAGCAAAAAGCCCACCGACCAGCGCATCGAAAATTTCGCCAAACAGGATGACCGTCAATTAGTGGAGTTGTATTTTCAGTTCGGCCGGTACCTGCTGATTGCAAGCTCCCGGCCCGGCAGTCAGCCGGCAAATCTCCAGGGTATCTGGAATGACCAGATTAATCCGCCCTGGGACAGCAAATGGACAACCAACATTAACACGGAGATGAATTACTGGCCGACAGAGGTTACCAACCTGTCCGAGTGTCATAAGCCCCTGTTCGATATGCTCAATGATGTCGTTCAGACGGGACGTAAAACCGCGCAGGCACACTACGGCTGCCGGGGATGGGTGCTGCATCACAACACCGACCTGTGGCGGGGCACGGCACCAATCAATAACTCCAATCACGGCATATGGGTAACCGGCGGGGCTTGGCTTTGCCAGCACCTGTGGGAACATTATCTGTTCGGCGGCGATAAAAAATTTCTCAGAGAGCAGGCATATCCTATAATGAAAGAGGCGGCGATGTTTTTCGTCGATTTTCTCATCGAGGACCCGAAGACCGGCTGGTTGATAAGCACACCTTCCAACTCGCCGGAAATTGGCGGACTCGTTGCCGGGCCATCGATGGACCATCAAATCATCCGTGACTTGTTCACCAACTGCATCGAGGCCTCCGAAACGCTCGGCACAGATACAGACTTCCGACAAAAACTGACAGAGCTGCGAAGCAGAATCGCACCTAATCAAATCGGACGGCACGGACAGCTCCAGGAATGGCTCGAAGACAAAGACGACCCTAAAAACCAGCACCGTCACGTCTCGCACCTGTTCGGGCTGCATCCGGGCAAAGAAATAACGCGCCGCGGCACACCGGAACTTTTCGAAGCGGCACGTAAGTCTCTGCAGTTTCGCGGCGACGGCGGTACGGGCTGGTCTATGGGCTGGAAGGTAAACTTCTGGGCCCGGTTCGAGGACGGCGATCATGCTTATAAAATGCTCAGCTCTCTATTGACGCCACAGCGCATGTTCCCGAATATGTTCGACGCCCATCCGCCGTTCCAGATAGACGGCAATTTCGGAGGTACGGCCGGTATTGCTGAGATGCTACTGCAAAGCCACACCGGCAAGCTTCATCTTCTGCCCGCCCTGCCCTCAGCATGGCCGAGCGGAAACATCAAAGGGCTGCGCGCCCGCGGCGGATTCGAACTGGACATCGAGTGGAAAAACGGCAGACTCGATAAAGCCACCATACTTTCAAAACTCGGCGGAAAGTGTAGGATTCGTTCGGCCACAGAAGTCGGACTGAAATCCGGATTTTTCGGCGGACCCAAAGTGACAACCATCGAGAATGGAGTTATTGAGTTCGATACAAAAGCCGGTCAAAAGTATGTCGTCTCGGGCACAGGGAAAATCGCTGCTAATGACCTTGACGAGTGGAAAAATCTGAAGCTGTGGTATCGCCGGCCGGCACAAAAATGGACCGAAGCACTGCCGGTCGGGAACGGCCGGCTCGGAGCGATGATCTTCGGGACAGTTGAGACCGAGCAATTGCAGCTTAATGAAGATACTCTGTGGGCAGGCCATCCGATTGACAGAGACCGCGTCGGCGCATACAAACATTTGGACGAGGCGAGGAAGTCAATATTCGATGGCAAATACACCGAGGGACAGCGGATTATGCAGCGGGAGTTTATGGGCCCGCGGATTATTCGCAGCTATCAGACCCTCGGAGATTTGAAACTTCAATTTAACACAACCGGGCCGGTAACCGACTACCGCCGACAGCTTGACCTCGATACCGCAATTGCCTCTGTCAGCTATCGTGCCGACGGCTCCACATTTACGCGCGAGGTCTTTTCCAGCCCGGAGGACCAGTGCATCGTAGTTTGCCTGTCATGCGATAAACCCAACAAGATTACATTCGATGCGAAACTATCCCGGCCTGAGAATTTTGCTGTCGAAACAATCACTCCGGACCGTATCGTAATGAAAGGCCAGGCGGAACAGGATGGCGAACATAAAGGTGTCAATTACGAAACCCATCTGCGGATTATTCCCGACGGCGGCAAATTAACTGTAACCGATGACGGCCTGCGGCTGGAAAATGCCGACGCGGCAATACTGCTGATAGTCGCTGCGACCAACTACCGCGGTGACAATCCGAACGCGCAGTGTGAAAAGCAAATAGCTTCGGCAGCAAAGAAAAAATATTCCAGACTGCGACAGGCACATATAAAAGAGCACAGACGCCTGTTCCGAAGAGTGAGCCTGAATCTTGGTGACTCAGATACAACGAACCAGCCAACGGACGAGCGACTTAACGCGATGAAGGAAGGTGCGGACGACCCGCAACTATGCGCTCTTTATTTTCAGTTCGGACGCTATCTCTTAATCAGCAGCTCACGACCGGGCTGTATGCCGGCCAATCTTCAGGGCCTCTGGAACAATCACATAAAGGCACCCTGGAACAGTGATTACCATATCAATATCAATGTGCAGATGAACTACTGGCCGGCAGAGGTTACCAACCTGTCCGAATGTCACGAACCATTCTTTGACCTTGTGAGCAATCTGCGGCCGCGAGGTCGAAAGACAGCTAAAGATGTTTACGGCTGTCGCGGATTCGTCGCACATCATACTACCGATGTGCAGTGGTGGACCAGCCCTATCGGAAACGTGGGATACGGAATGTGGCCGACCGGCGCAGCCTGGTGCTGCCAGCACCTGTGGGAGCATTATCTGTTCGGCGGCGACCGTGAATTTCTTTCCAAACGGGCATATCCCGTCATGAAAGAAGCGGCCGAGTTCTTCCTCGATTATCTCGTCGAAGATCCGAAAACAGGAAAGCTGGTTTCGGGCCCATCCATTTCGCCGGAAAACCGTTTCCGCACACCCGACGGCAAGAACTCGAATCTTACGATGGGTCCGGCTATGGATCAGCAGATAATCTATGACCTGTTCACCAACTGTATAGAGGCAGCGGAGGTTCTCGGAATTGACGATGAGTTCACAAAGCAGGTAAAGGACTTTCGTCAGAATTTAGCCGGGCCACAGATAGGTTCCAACGGCCGGCTGCTGGAATGGAATGAAGAGCTTGAGGAACCGGAGCCGGGTCATCGGCACGTATCACATTTATTTGCCCTGCACCCGGGCAGGCAGATTAGCCCTACCGGAACACCGAAACTGGCGGAAGCGGCACGCAAGTCACTGGAGTATCGGCTGTCGCATGGCGGTGGTCATACCGGCTGGAGCAGAGCATGGATAATCAATTTCTGGGCGCGTATGCTGGACGGTGAAACGGCCGGCGAAAACGTGCTGGCGCTGCTGCGAAAGTCAACACTGCCAAATTTATTCGACACTCACCCGCCATTCCAGATTGATGGCAACTTCGGTGGAACCGCGGGCATCGCAGAGATGCTGCTGCAAAGTCATGCGGGCGAAATCCATTTGCTCCCTGCCTTGCCGAAGGCCTGGTCGAACGGCCGCTTCAGGGGCCTGCGCGCACGCGGCGGATTCGAAATAGACGTAACCTGGAATAACGGCAGACTGACCAATTCCACAATCCGCTCAACTCTCGGTAAAATATGCACAGTCAGGACCGGTGTACCGGTTGAAATACAATACAAAGGAAAGCTTATTAAAACAGTCGCCCCCGAGCAAAACGTTGTCCGATTCAAAACAAGGGCCGGCCGAACATATACTCTTTTGACAAAAAATTAGGTGATTAAATGGAGTTAAATCTTGCTCTGGCAACAGTATGGTATATGGTCTTCATCGTCTCGCTGACCTTTCACGAAGCGGCACACGCATTTGCTGCCCACAAGTTCGGAGATCCAACCGCCTACTACCAGGGCCAGGTTACCCTAGACCCCATACCGCATATTAGAAGGTCTCCCTTCGGCATGGTTATAGTCCCTATCGTCTCATTTATCTTAGGCGGCTGGATGATCGGATGGGCAAGCGCACCATACGATCCCTATTGGGCAGACAGCAACCGCCGAAAGGCGGCACTAATGGCCCTTGCGGGACCTGTCGCTAACTTCGTGCTTATTCTGCTGGCCGCTGTAGGCATCCGCGCAGGAATGCTTATGGGCTTTTTCCATGCCCCCGAACAGATAACCTTCAACCGAATCACCGCAGCAGCACCGGGTCCTGCGAATGCCGTCTCCATCCTCCTAAGTATTATTTTCTCACTCAATCTTGTCCTGCTGGTATTTAATCTTATTCCCCTGCCTCCGCTTGACGGCAGCAGTATCCTTACATTTTTTCTCAGTGACCAGGCCGCTCGTCGCTACAATGCAGTAATACAGGAACCCTCATACAGATTAATCGGGCTTATCATAGCCTGGAACCTGCTTGATTTCATACTGGGACCCGTACACACAATCGCTTTGAACATACTCTATCCCGGCGCAGGCTACCATTAGTGACCAACCTTTTCCCACCGATTCGCAAATCTGTTTTCTTATGCAACAAATTTCAGGCTGTTCCCGCTATATTTCCGGCAAAAATACAAAAGTATTGATGAACCTGTCAAATCAGAATATACTACTGCGCGGATTTGATAGTTCGTTTTTCGAATTTTCAGGAGTTCAATTATGCGGACACGACAATTAGGCTATGCTGATTTGAAACTTACCACGGTAGGTCTGGGCACATGGGCTATGGGCGGGCCCTGGCAGTTCGGCTGGGGGCCGCAGGACGACGATGAGGCGATTGCCGCAATTTCGGCCTCGCTCGAAGCAGGTATCAACTGGATCGATACAGCCCCTGTTTACGGGCTGGGTCATTCCGAGGAGCTTGTCGGGAAAGCCCTTAAACAAACAAATCAGAAACCAATTATTGCAACAAAATGCAGTCTGCTTTGGAATGACAAAAGAGAAAAAGTAAGCTGCCTGAAAGCTCAAAGCATCCGCCGGGAATGTCACGACAGCCTGGAAAGGCTTGGGATTGAAACAATAGACCTTTATCAGATTCACTGGCCGGAGCCGGAAAAAGACATCGAGCAGGCATGGGAAGAAATGGCAAGGCTGGCCGCGGAAGGAAAAATTCGATACCTTGGAGTATCGAATTTTAACGTCGAACAAATCAAACGCCTCCAGAAGATTCATCCGGTCGCGAGCTTGCAGCCTCCTTACAGCATGCTCCACCGGGAGGTTGAAGGTGAACTTCTGGCTTACTGTGCTCAAAACGATATTGGCGTTGTAGCATACAGCCCTATGCAGAGAGGCCTGCTAACAGGTAAATTCAGCCCGGAGAGACTTGCGAGTCTACCTATTGATGACCATCGACGAAGGAATCCCGATTTTCACGAGCCGCAGTTCACTGCAACAATGGAGCTTGTGGAACAGCTCAAACCTATCGCCGAACGCAATGGCAGGACATTGGCCCAATTGTCAATAAGCTGGGTCCTTCGCAGGCCCGAAGTCACCTCTGCCATTGTTGGAGCACGCAGACCCGGACAGATTATAGAAACCGCTCCGGCTTCGGACTGGAACCTGAGCCAGGAAGACATCGAAGAAATACAACGACTACTAATCGAAAGAGAAGAAAAGATATAGACTTGAGTATCAGAAAAATGTCGAAGACCTTAAAGAGGATAATACTAATATTGTTGTTTCCTAGTATACTATATCTGCCAGGTTGTGATATTGGTAGAGCCCCTGAAAAGGTAGAAGGCTTGCCAAATACTTTTAGACGTGATCCTCTTCGAAATACGGAGAAAGTCCTCAGCGTGTTAGTCCGGGACTCTGAGGGTACCGCGTGGTTGATAATGGCTGTGAAGCCAATTAATTTGAAAGATTTCAAAGTGCAGGTTGGTGTTGTGCCAGAGGATTTTGAGCAGATGATCCCGCCAAGTAATCAGAAATTTACTCCTGTTGTGGGTAATAGATATTCTATTGTTATTGTGACTGATGTGAGAAACCACGAATGTGCTTATGTTTTGCAATTGCCAATTTCGTGGATTGCGGAGGAATAGATGGCTATTAGAGATGGTAAGATTCTTATGATTGTTTTCGGGTTTTTCATCTCAATCGCGGCCACGGGCTGCTGTATGATTATACCGGCCAATCCTGTCCAACCTGCATATATTACTGCCGAGCCTCCTTATACTGCAAGACTGATGTTCCCATATAGAGAGGATGAAAAGGTTAGAAGGTTGAAAATCTACGAATACAAAGATATTGAAAGATTTCCCGGTTGGAAGCGTACACTTTGTTGGCACATTAAAGCAACAAAACCGGTCCCAGCCAGGGGCTTTAGAGTAACAATTGGAAATGTACCCAATGGCTTTGAACAAGTTGTTCCTAAGCAATCTGTGCCTTTCGTACCTATTTTGAATAGCGATTATCTTGTTAAGATAATAACTACAAATCGTAATGTCCACTATCTGACAAGCTGGTATCCAGGTAGAGATAGGATGCTATACTTAATGTTGACACCATAACCGCCAATTGTGACGTCTGCTATCTTATGCTATCTTACATGATAGAAACCAAGCAGTGTAAGCTGGAGATTTTAAAAAAATGGCAAAGAACAAAGACCTTTATACGAGTCCGCTGGTGGAGAGGAATGCCTCGAGGGAAATGGCCGAGCTTTTCGGGGCACAAAAGAAGTTCAGCACCTGGCGCAGACTCTGGCTGGAACTGGCAAAGGCACAGAAAAAGCTCGGCCTGGAAGATATTAAACAGAGCCATATAAAGCAGATGGCCAGACATCTGGATGATATCGATTTCAAACGGGCCGCCCGCTATGAAAAGCAATTCCGTCATGATGTTATGGCGCATATCTACGCCTTCGGCGACGTTGCACCAAAGGCCGATCCGATTATTCATCTCGGGGCGACGAGCTGCTATGTCGGTGATAACGCCGATTTGATAATAATGAGAGAGGCAATGCAGATAATCGCAGCCAAATTAGCGGCTGTAATAAATCTTCTGAGTAAATTCGCTAAAAAGCATCGCTCCGTCCCTGCATTGGGTTTTACACATTATCAGCCGGCCCAGTTGACCACAGTCGGCAAAAGAGCGACGCTGTGGTGTTATGAGTTTGCGATGGACCTGCAGGAAATCGAACATCGGCTCGAAACTCTGCCGTTCAGGGGAGTCAAAGGCACAACCGGAACACAGGCCTCGTTTTTAGAGCTTTTTGACGGCAGACACAGCAAAGTCAAACAGCTCGATAAGCTCGTAGCGGCCGCATTCGGCTTCAAAAAAACCTGCGTAGTCACAGGCCAGACATATCAGCGAAAAATCGATGCCCTTATCGTCAACACCCTTGCATCAATCGCACAATCAGCACACAAAATGTGCAACGACATCAGACTGCTGGCAAACCTGAAAGAAATCGAGGAGCCTTTTGAAAAGACCCAGATAGGCTCTTCGGCAATGGCTTACAAAAGAAATCCAATGCGTTGCGAGAGGGCAACATCCCTGAGCAGGCTGGTATTGAGTCTGGCCACCAGCCCACAAATGACCGCTTCGGAACAGTGGCTCGAAAGGACGCTCGATGATTCGGCCAACAGGCGGGTGGTTATACCGGAAGCATTTTTGGCCGTCGATGGGATTCTGCAAATCCTTATTAACGTTACAGGCGGCCTTGTTATCTATCCAAAGGTAATAGCGGCCCGTGTTGCCGCCGAGCTGCCTTTTATGGCCACCGAGAATATCCTTATGGCAGCGGTCAGGGCCGGAGGAAACAGGCAGGAGCTGCATGAGAAAATCAGGCTGCATTCACATGCCGCCGCCGCGCAGGTAAAGAAATTCGGCAGGCCCAACGATTTAATTAACCGTTTAAAAGCTGATATTTCTTTTAATAAAATCAACTTCGAAAAAGTTTTGGATCCAAGCAAATACATCGGCAGGGCACCACAGCAGGTCGATGAATTCATTAGAGATGTCGTAACACCAATCCGCAAAAAATATCGCCAAGAACTCAACAGAAAAGTAACCCTTAAAGTGTAATACAGATGCTCGATACCGGATGCACGATGCTCGCCAAGAATCAAGTGTCGAGAATCGAGGAGCAAGATATGACCAGAGAAGAACTAATTAAGAGAATAAAGGAAACATCTTATCTGGAAGGTGACTTTGTCCTTCGCAGCGGCAAGCGAAGTAAATATTATCTCGACAAATATCTTTTCGAGACCTGTCCGGACATACTCAAGGCCCTCGGCAATGAATTTGCCAAACATATTACCGATGATGTCACCCTGATAGCGGGCGCCGAACTGGGCGGTGTTGCCTTAGCAGCGGCTACCGCGATGGAATCCGGCAAAAACTGGATAATAATTCGCAACAGCAAAAAGGGCTATGGAACCGGTAAAATGGTCGAGGGCGTTTTAAAGGTGGATGATGTTGTTCTGCTGGTTGAGGACATCGCCACTACCGGCGGACAGGTCATCGAAGCCGCCAAAATCATTACCGAAGCGGGCGCGACTGTTAACAAAATCGTCTGTGTTATCGACCGCAAACAAGGGGCCGAAGAAAACATCACCGGAGCCGGCTATAAATTTGAGTCCATCCTCACAAAAGACGACCTCGGCATAAAAGACTCGGACCGACAAGAGCCGGCAAGGTAATTACTCAAATCTATTGATTCAGGTCTCGAGAGTAGGGATTTAGTCACCGGATGCTTTTAGTATTAATATAGCATCTTCCCATTCATCGGGCGTCGAAAAGTACTTCACTGCCGTATTCGGAAAACTGCCAATCCAGACCGAATCGCCGGTTTTCGGGTCAATCCAGGTTGCATCCACTTTGTCTGCCGCTGTAATCTTGTTCATGTTAACGTAGAATGAGCTTTTGCCGGCCAAATAAACAATGGCCCATTTGCCGTCTTTATGACGGGCGGCTAGGTTCAGCACAGTCCCTTCGGTCTTGCCTCCGCTTGAAAAAACCGACTGGTCGGGGACAAGATACCACCACTCTTTTACATCCTGAAATATTTTCTTAAGTACACCCATCTGACAGGCACCGGGTGCGTCCAGGGCCTTTTTCCACGTCGGCAGAACCCGCCAGCTATCGTTGTGCCCATAGGTGTGATGAGCACCTGCCAGGTATGAATAATAGGCCTGCCTGCGAACCCACAACCCAGTGACATCAAATCCATATTCAGAGCCCGCTTCATACGCTCCTTCGGCCATTAAAACGGGCTTTACGGGTTCGAGGTTATAATCCCTTGTCACCATAGGATAAATCAGCTTAACACCGTTCCAGGTTTGCATCGAGTTGAAATCGAGCCAGGCTTCGTTGTGAATGAAGCTGGATGAGTATGGCGCGGGGTCCGGTTTAAAAGTAATGAGATGATAGCCTGCATCTCCTTCGCGCAGACCTGCCGCAAGCTCGCGAAGAACGGGAACGAACTCCTGCTTTGCCTCAGGTGTCATCGACCAGACGATATTGGGCATATCCTTATACCGCCGAGCCAGCCACTTCGCCCATGCGCGGGCGTTATTTAACGTTATACACTTTCGGTATCGTTGATGATAAAGAGTAACCGAGAAGATAAGGTTATTATCCCGGGCCATCTTGATAACAGAATCCACATTTTTGAAGTACTCCTCGTTCGGCGTCAGCGGGTCGTTATTAATCCAGGGCTTTTGACCGTACACATTGGGCAAAGTGCCGTCACCAACACCCATGAGCATCGCCTGAATAAAAACAAAGCCGTGGCTTTTGACCTTTTCAAGAGTCGTGCGGACTTCATCCAGAGTATATTCCCGAAAGATTTGCCATTGAGTTGTCCCCAGCCAGAAGACGGGGCTATTGTTGCCATCTACGAAAAACCGCCCGTTCTCACTGATCTTGATTGGGTAAACCAACTCCTTATCAGCGGCGCTTACTGTAAATACAAACAATAACGGCACAAATAAAATAATGTTCTTAAAAGTAATTTTCATTTTTTCTCTCCCTATAAATTGACAATCAAACACCTTCGGTAATCACTAAAATATAATATCTGAGTATTTCTGCATAAATCAAAACCGCGGATCAGTTTTTCAAACAGTTTGCACCAAAGCAATAATTTTTTGGGCGATTCTGGTCTTGCTCGCCTGCTGGAGTTTTAACCATTTGCAGTCGGGCTTTTTGATTTGAACGGTCGACTTTTCAGCACCGATTGCAGCGGTGGTATTGGCGATTATCATATCAAGATTTTTTTCTTTTAGCTTCTTTTGGGCACGATGTTGGATAGCCTTGTCTTCGAGCGCGAAACCGACAACGATTTGATTCTTTCTTTTGTGTTTGCCCACCCATTTGAGAATGTCTGCTGTCGGCTTTAACCTGAGAGTCAAAGATTTATTGCTCTTCTTGATTTTTGTTTTAGCCGTTCGGTCGGGAGTATAATCAGAAACGGCCGCAGCCATAATCAGACAATCGCATATTCCAAAATGCTTTTTGAGAACCTCGAACATCTGAGCTGCGGTTTCAACTTCGATTAATTTTGCCCCTTTTGGGGGTCTTTGGCCGGTAGGCGCAGTTATCAGTGTTACTTTATGACCGGCCCTGAGTGCGGCACGTACAAGGGCGTAACCCATCCTGCCGCTGCTGGCATTGGAAATAAAACGGACCGGGTCGATGTACTCCCGGGTACCGCCTGCTGTAATAAAAATTCGCATCTCGACTCTTGATACTCGACACTTGATACTCGAATTTCACTTTTTACGTGCACCGAGCATCCTGCATCGGGTCAATCTTTGCGCTTGTTAATTTTCGAAGCGACTTTCTCGATAGTTTTCCGGATGTCCTGCGGCTCGGACATCCTGCCGATGCCTTCGGTTCCGCAGGCAAGCCGGCCCTCAACGGGTCCAATCAGTTGAAAGCCCATCTCTTTTACGGTCCTGACATTGCGCTGAACGGCGGGATTGTTCCACATATTATTGTTCATAGCAGGAGCCAAAAACGCGGCCTCCGACTGAATCAGATGCCAGGCCGCACAAAGGGTCGTGCTCAACAAATCATCACAAATGCCGTTTGCAATTTTACCTATCATATTAGCCGTCGCAGGCGCCACAACAATAATATCAGACCAGTCAACCAAAGCTATGTGCCCGATTTTATGTTCTTCGGGGTTGTTCCAAAGGCTCGTAAAAACGGCCGAACCTGTCACGGCCTCAAAGCTGGCTTCGCCGACGAGGCGACAGGCATGTTCCGTCATTACGGTATTTACTTTGGCGCCGGCAGCAGTCAGCTTGCCGGCCAAATCGACCGCCTTGTACGCAGCGATTCCACCACTGACACCCAGCAGAATATTCAAATTGTTAAGCATTTCGTACCTCGTTTGCCGCTGATGTGTACCAAAGAGTTGATTTATCTCTAATTTTTCTTTTCATTCCCTGTGCCCTTTGCCGACAATCCGTCATCGATGGCGATCTTGTCCTGCAGGATTTCCTGAACAACAATCTCGAGCATTGTTTTGTCTTCGGAATCTTCAATCAACGGCCTGGAGCCCTGTAAAAGCTCGCCTAATCGTTTTTGAACCAGCGCCGTCAATTTGAATCTACCACCGACCTTGTTTACTATCTTTTCGCTCTTGAGCTCATCTATCATATTTTTTCCTCATATCCTGATGCGGGCCCCATCTTGCAATAGACACTATAAATGGGAACCTTACCAAATTTCTTTCGTTGTGCTTATCATTCACCTGCTGCTTTACGGTTCGTGGTTCAAGTCTTTATAAAACCACTGAAAGCTTAAGACTCACTGCTCGAATCTTTGATAAATTGTATACATTCGTCAACCGCCTGCTGCAAGTCCTCATTTATAACCATATGTTTATAATACTGCCAGGCAGCGGCGATTTCACTACTTGCACCATTCAGTCTTTTCTCAGCGGCTTCAGTAGCTTCCCTGCCCCTGTTGTCCATACGTTCTACAAGGTCCTTTTCGGTCGGCGGTAAAATAAAAATCATTACCGCATCCGGGAAAATCACCTGAGCCTGCTGGGCACCCTGAACGTCGATTTCAAGAATAACATTTTTGCCTTCTTTAACAGCTTCTTCAAGTTTATCCCTCGGCGTTCCGTACAGATGGCCGAAAACCTCAGCATGTTCCAGCAGCAGGCCCTTATCGATTCGCTCCTGAAACTCCTGTTCTGATATAAACCAATAGTCCTGGCCGTCAACTTCGGCTTTGCTCTTCGGTCGGGTCGTAACCGAGACACTCAGATAAATATTATCGAGCCGCTTAACAACCTCTTTGCAGATAGTGCTCTTGCCGACACCGGACGGACCGCTCACTATCACAACTTTGCCTTTTTTCTTCTCTGTGTCGCTCATTCCAACTCCAGTATAACCTCCTGATGTTGTTCACGTTCCGTATGCTTTCTACTCTACATTCTGAACCTGTTCCTTGATCCGGTCTATCCGGCATTTTATATCCACCACACAGCGGATAATTTTGGTATCGGAAGCCTTGCTGGCAATGGTGTTGGCTTCCCTAAGCATCTCCTGGCTTATGAAGTCCAACCTGCGTCCGGCCAGCTCATTTGCCTGGCAGGCCTGAACAAATTGCTGCAGATGTGAATCCAGCCGGGCCACCTCCTCGGATATATCCGACCTTTCAGCAAAAATCGCTACTTCTCTGGCAAGCGTTTCTTCATCCAGTTTCAGCTTTACCTCGGCAAGCAGCGAATCGACCCGTTGCTTTAGCTTTGCAGCGTACTCCTGCAAAACGATATCACCCCGGGCACGTATCTGACCAAGGTCTTTTTCTATCGCACTGCAGTGTTTTTTCAAATCAGCTTCCAGGAAATCGCCTTCAGCGGCGCGCATTTGTTTGACCTTATTTATAGCTTCCCGGCTGACTTCCAGAACTTTTTCCCTGATTTGCTCGGACGCTTTTTTGTCCGGCAATGCCGGCTGAATGATTCCTGGCAGAGACAACAAGTTGCTAATATCAATCGCTCCCTTAACACCGGCCGACGAGCCGGCTCTGTTCAATTTTTCCACAATGGCCTTAAGGGCCGTCTCATCTATATCAAAGAGCGCATTTACCGACGAATTCTTGAGCCGAAGGACATAATTTACGGTCCCGCGTGACATATTATTTCGCAGAAGCTTTTCAATATCTTCTTCGACGAACGTCACCGGTTCCGGCAACCTTATAATCGCCTTGAAGTAGCGGTGGTTGACGGTCTTGATTTCAACGAGGTAACTCACACCGTTAACCTCACCCTGACCCTCGCCATAACCGGTCATACTCTTTATCATAACACTAAGCTTTCAAGACGAATTTCGCTGTATCAACAGCCATTTTATATCCGCTTTTCGAACAATTTCTCTCATCAGCCACCGGGGGAATTTACATCCGCCGCATCATTAACATCACTTGCGGTCTGCCCCATACCGGCAGACGCCGACGGCTGCTCCGGGCTTGCCGGCAGCTCTTGCCTGGCCGGTGCGTCTTCTCCGAATTCACTGACATCCGGTCTGTAAAATTTGGCCATCACCACCGCAAGGGTCAGAAAAACACCCACTAACACTATTGTCACCCAAGTCAGAAAGTCGCCGGTTTTTGAGCCCAAAATCCCACTGGCCATAGCGCCGCCGAATGCCCCGCTCAAACCACCTCCTCTGCCCTTCTGAATCAAAATGATTAAAATCAGGGCCACGCAGCAAACAATGAACAAAGCGGCAACCACCTTCATAATAAAACCAACTGCTAACAATGGAAAAACTGTCATATTCGTAATCCTTTCAACAGACTATTTATTATTTTCTATTTACTACTGTTGCAGAATCGTTTCTTCCACTTTCGATAGTCAATAGTAAATCGTCGGTTAAATTGCCCCCTGAATAATCGCAAGAAAACTGTCCGCCTTCAAACTTGCACCGCCGACCAGCAGGCCGTCTATATCCGGCTGAGCCATCAACTCTACCGTATTGTCTGGCTTTACAGAACCGCCGTATTGAATGCGAATTTCCCCGGCCAGCTCGTCACTGTACATATCGGCCAGAAGCTTTCGAATAAAATCGTGCACTTCCTGCGCCTGCTGCGGTGTAGCCGTCAGGCCCGTTCCTATGGCCCAGACCGGCTCATAAGCTATGGTCATCGCAGAGACTTTTTCGGCACTTAGGCTTGCCAGACCGTTTTCCAACTGCCGGGTTACAACATCGTTAGTCTTCGAAGCTTCCCGCTCGGCAAGCAGCTCACCAACACACAATATCGGCAACAGCCCGCCTGTAATTGCAGCAGCAAGTTTCTTATTTATCAGCTCATCAGTCTCACCGATGACATGCCGGCGTTCCGAATGGCCGCAGAGGCAATAGGTACAGCCAATATCCTTCAGCATCGACGTACTTATCTCGCCGGTAAAAGCACCGTCAGGTTCAAAATAAACATTCTGCGCGCCTACACCGATGCTTGACGTACCCAGAGCTTTAGTCACAGACTGCAAATAAACAAAGGGCGGAAAAACCGCCACAGTCGCTTTTGTGCCCGCTATCTCGGTCACGCCCGAAGCAATACCCTCAGCCAACTCTACACAACTGGAGCTGTCTGTATTCATTTTCCAGTTACCTGCCACAAACGGCTTTCTCATAAAAACTCTCCTATATCATCTGTAAATAAGGGCTCTGCAAAATCGAGGTTAGGTATACTTTGAAAAGAAAAAATTGTTCTTTTAATTTTTTCTTTTCAAACAGTATGTTGTTGTGTAACAGACAGTCAGCTGATTATTCAAGAAAATCGAAAACCTGATTTTCTTAAATAATATATGCCTAACCTCAATTTTGCAAAACTCCGGTTTTAGTTTTTAGTTCAACAATGAACCGTGAACTCAATTACAGCAGCTCCGTTGCTTTGGGAAAGCTGCCCAATATCGAAAGCTGCAAGCAATGCTTACGAGCTTCCGCCAGTCCATCCTGAATGTTTTTGTCCACTCTGTGTCCTAAAAAGTCCACGAAGAAATAGTATTCCCATTCTCTCTTTTTGCTTGGCCTTGACTCAATATTTGTCATATTGATACTGTATCTCTTGAAAACATCGAGCACGTCAGACAAAGCTCCGGCCTTGTGAGCGGTGCTGAATAAAATAGCAGTCTTATCTTCGTCGGTAGGCTTTGCATCTTCCCGGCTGATTACCAAAAATCTGGTTATATTGTTGGCAATATCCTCGATATTCTCACAGATGATTCTCAGCCCATACAGCTCCGCAGCAACATTGGAGCCAATCGCAGCGGTTTTCGGCTCATTGGCCGCCATTTGTGCTGCCTTGGCGGTGGACGCCACAGACACAGTTTGAGCCTCTTTAAATGTGGCACTTAACCAGTTTCGGCACTGAGCGAATACTTCGGGCTTGGAATAAATCTTCTCGATTTCTTCCAGCGAGCAATTGCCCAAAAGGCTGTGATGAATTGCCATCTGAACCTCGGCACATATCTTCACGTTCGAATCTATCAGGGCGTCAAGCGTCTCTATTACGCCGCCACCCTTAGTATTCTCCACCGGCGCAAGACCCAGGTCGCAATGACCTTTGCTCACTTCATCGAAGATACTTGTGATATCCGCTAATGGTTCATAATCGACACTCTGGCCGAACTTGAGCAATGAGGCGGTATGGCTGAAGCTCCCGGCCGGGCCGAGATAGCCGATTCGCAAAGGTCTTTCCAAAACAAAAGACCCGCTCATCAGCTCACGCCAAATAGCTATCAGGCATCTGTCCGGCAACGGGCCTTTATTGGCCTTGGCAATCCTGTCAAATACATCTTTTTCGCGGTCCGGCGAATAAACCGGCTTGTCGGTTTTGGTCTTTAGCGTTCCTATCTTTACGACAACGCGCGCACGCTCGTTGAGCAGCTTGACAAGCTGATCATCAATTTCGTCAATTTTCTTTCTTAGTTCTTCGAGAGACATAAATCAAATCCAAAAATTAAAAAAAGTCGAAAGCAAATTCTGGATGCTATCCGCATTTTTTATAAAAACTAATATATTTAACAGAATTTTAGTCTTGCGTCAATGAATTTGGCTTATTAGATAATATTTTAGACACACATTTCAGGTAAAATATGCAAAAAGTGACAAAATATGCAATTTTTCAAACCAAATGGGGCTATTTTGGCCTTGCGGGCACCGAATACGGCCTCTGCCGAACCCAACTGCCCGGGCCGAATCCTGAAAAAATCAAATCACTTCTCTTAAAAAATCTTCTCGATCCTAAATTTGATAAAACTTTTTGTAAGATTCTTCAGCAGCAGATAACCGCCTACTTTGAGGGTGATTACGTTCAATTCAGCCGGGATATTCCTCTTATCCTCGACGGATTCAGCTCGTTCGGCATATCGGTTCTGAAAACCTGCAGGGAAATAGAAATCGGCCAAACAATAACTTACGGCAAATTAGCGAAAAAAGCAGGCAAACCCAACGCCTCCCGGGCCGTCGGCAACATACTCGCCAAAAATCCTCTGCCATTAATTATACCCTGCCACCGCATAATACGCAGCGATGGCAAGATGGGTGGCTTCTCAGCACCCGGCGGAATAAATCTCAAAAAGAAATTGCTTGAGCTTGAGCGCAAAGTCCTCAAAGTCTGACATTTCCATCCTCTTCGCATAAATTAACGTACCATAAAAAAATTGAAAAAAATTCTTATTTTCGTTGACAAATTATCGATTATCGTGTATAATTACACGAAATATACAAGCTATTGATAAATAAGAAAGGAGATAAAAAATAAACGAATTCATTGAAAAAAACAGGCGGTTGCTTAGGTTTTATTGCTCAGCAGCACGGATTTTCGGGTGGGTACTTATCTGCGGCGGCACTATTTGGTTTTTACTGTTCGTGCTGGTGACTCTGGCTGTGAACGATGCAGCAGGTGAAATAGGCTGGCCACATACCTTGGACAATTTCATTTATTCGACTTCATCGTACATTTTCGAGTTTGTTATGCTCGGATTGATTGCGTTTTTAGTGGCACAGCTTATAAGATACATACTCGAAAGCGAATATAATCCTGGTTACATTCTGCGATTCGGAGATAAGATTTTGTACGTATATGCAGCACTTCTGATAGTGCAGGATACTTCGATATATTACCTTTTGCATCGTGAACTGCTTAGCTTCAGCATAGGACGTTTTCTCTTCGCCCAACCTTTAATTGTGCCGTTGGCGGCAAAAATATTAATCGTAGTCGGACTGGGACAAATATTCCGCCGGATTTTGAACGTCCTTGAAGAATCAAAAACGCTTGTCTAAAAGGAGGTTTGCAGATGATTAACATTCGACTGGATTATGTACTCCTGGATAAGCGGATGAAGCTGAAAGATTTGGCAGAGGCGACAGGGCTTGCAGTAAACAACCTGTCCATTCTAAAAACCAACAAGGCACGCGCAATTCGCTTTTCCACTTTGAACAGCCTATGTAAAGCTTTGAATTGCACGCCTGGTGATTTGATTGAGTATGTCCCGGATGATGAGAACACTTAAAATTATTCCAGATGCACTACACCGGCATGTCGATCGGCCTCAAGGCTGGCTTTTTTGATAATATCATAAAGCTCGCGTGGCCTGTGCACCTTTTCGAACTCAAATTCCGGATCCGACTTATCGGTCGTTATCAGCCCAACTGAACCTATTCCAACAATACAATCCAACACATTCCTGCGCATCTTCAGATCTATAACCCTGAACATATCTATATTATCGACATGCCTGTCGAGGATGCCCCGGCCCCATTCAATCCTGTCAAAGGAAACTTCGTAATATATCATTTTCAACCTGACCATTTTGATAATAAGAATAAGCACAACAACAAGACCAAGCGCAATACCAGTAATTTCCCGGTACATACCGGCGACTGAAATCTGATTTTCTGTAAGTTTTAAGTTCAGCAAGTTGTCAACCAGGTTCTCAATAGGAAATTTTATAAGAAGGCCGGCCAGGATAATAAGACACATACCCTTTACTATAGTCGAGGCTATTCCCCATAGAGAAGGCCTGGCCGCAAACAGGACGTTATCGTCCACATCCTGGGTTTCCTCGTCCCCGGATAATTCCGTATTAGAGGTCCGTTCTTTTTCCAGGGCCCTGGCCTTATCGCCGTTCAGAAATTCTCCACAGAACCGGCACTTGATTGCGCGGGCCCGTATGGTCTCTGCACAAAACAGGCATTCTTTAGTCTGGAAATTAATAAACACCATTAAGTATATATCGGAAAAACACCGGATTTAGAGCAGGAGATTATTCGCCTGTCACTTTCAAAAATTCAAATCAGCCGATTGCCCATTCACTCAGTTATGCAAAAGTTAGCCTAATAAATTGTATCGTAATTTTCATTAGATACTTTTACATTAAATTAACTTAACACCCTGCAAGTAATAGATTTATAGAGATATCCCGCTTTTCGTCAGGCCGTTAGAAAAAAATTTTTCAAAAAATAATGTAAAACACACTTGACAAAATGTATAGTTTACTTTACATTCCAATTATAAAGAAGATAAAAATGAAATGAAGGGGAAAAATAATGAACAAGACACAAAGAAGGGCGCTGTTCACACTAAGCATCTCTATAGCGCTTATCGCATTCGGAGTAATAATATTTAATAGTATGTTTACACCAGGAAACAGGACAGCAGGAGTAAAGTTAGTCAAAGTTTGGATGTGGCTTATTCTGGCCGTCTCAGCGGGCGGCGCTGTTTTCGTTTACTGGAAACGAAAACCTTCCGAAGTGGATAACGATGAGCGAGATAGTTACGTTAAGAAAAATGCCGTATTGGTATCGTTTGTCTCGCTGTGGTTCCTGCTGTTTGCTTCCAGTCTTATTCCAGGCTTCGTCGTCGGAGATGCAGGCTCAATCCCGGTAATTCTTCTGCCAATTATCGATTTTGTTGTATTCCTTATTGCTATGATTATTTACTCTGCAGCGATTCTCGCTCAATATAGCTGGGGGGTTAAAGGAGATAAACCATGAATCAATCACAGGGTGAATCATGGATTTGGTTTTTTTTGGGATTAGCTTGTTTCCTCATCCCGGGCGGAGTCGCCGTGTTTATTGCTTATGACAGGGGAATATCCTTCGCGCCTGTGCTTATGTTCACAGGCATTGTCATCTGGGGCGGCTTATTTTGGTTATTTCCTTTTATTTGCGATAAGCTCCGCAAGGGAAAAGAGAAGGTTACTTTCGATGAGCGTGACCAGTTGATCCACAAAAGAGCGGTTATGGCCGCGTATGTCGTGCTTTGGTTATATTTTGTTGCTGCATGCGTGATTGCCTGGTGCATCGTTGGTCCACATGGCTCTATCTCAGTTAACGTCATGCCCCTGACACTTTTGGGGGGTCTTGTCATTTTTACTTTTACTCAAGGCCTGGCTTCCCTGATTCAGTACGGCCGGGGAGATAAAAATAGTGAAAAGTTCAATCCAAAAAAGATTTAGAAGCTAATTTATTGAAAGGATCAATGTGATGAGCAAACTGCAAAAAGCTGCATGGTTCAATCTTGTGATGATCACAGTTTGT
The DNA here is from genome assembly GCA_964653075.1 of uncultured Pirellulales bacterium. GTDB lineage: Bacteria > Planctomycetota > Phycisphaerae > Sedimentisphaerales > Anaerobacaceae > NIOZ-UU13. The sequence continues at coordinate 10,130 of CAZZAX010000042.1, read as the reverse complement.
TTCATAATTTCTATCCCGTGTCTTTTTTTTCTCGCACGCGTAAATGCAAAAGGCATCGAATATCTGCTTACATGTTTCATAGTTGCCTGTATAACCACCCCTGTATTTTATATGCTTTACCGCAAAAAAAGTTTCGAGGCGGGTTTCGACGAACGTGAGAAGATGATTAACAGGCGCGCGTTTTCATGTGCGGTTATGGGCTTAACAGTCTTTTTAGCCTGTGTCTGTTTCATTCCATTTTTCGTTCTTGGCGGGCAAAATGTTGTAAAGGTCTATTATCTGCCTTTGATATTTCTTAGTACTTTATTTGCCGCCCAGTTCGTTCATTCGGTGGCGATTTTAATTCAATGTTTACTGGAGGAAGAGGATGGGCAGTAACAGACTCAGCAACAATCTTCGCAGGCTTCGCTTCGAGAACGACCATATGACACAGCAGCAGTTGGCCGACAAAGCAGGTGTAACCCGCCAGACAATCATCGCCATTGAAGCCGGCAAATATGCACCTTCTCTGCCTCTTGCCTTTAAGATAGCTCAAACTTTCGGGATTTCGATAGAAGACGTTTTTCAATACGAAAACGAGCAATCATAGCTTTTTGTATTCAAAAAGCCTGTTTTACTGCATTTTTTTGTAACAAAACAACAACTCAGACGTCTATTATAATGATCTACGGCACTTTTTTTATGTCTTCGGGACTGTGGGATGCGGAAAAAGACTGTAGCAATAATCTCACTGGCAACATTTACTGCTCTATGCTGGGCGTTCATACTGGCTATGAAATGGACAGACAAAACAGTATATGTTCATGTGTATGATTTGGAATCTTCGCAGGGTGTTCGTCTGATGGACCCGAACCACGTCATTTTTGAGATAATCAGCCTAGAGACTAATCGCGTGAATGTAAAATGGGATAAAACCGAGATACGTCATAAAGGCCGCTGCCGTGTGAAAATGCTTGAGAACTCACCAAATGTTCAGATATTAGCAGAAGTGAATGATGGAAAAATCTACCCCGTTGTAATAGACAGCGGAGCCACTAAATATCTTGCAGTTACTGATTCTCTTGTGGTGGATGCCGGCTTGGAGATTTATCCTATATACGAACTTGGCAAAAATATCGGCGGGCTTTGTCATCTCAAACAGCTAAAGATAGGGACCCTTACGATAGTCCACCCTGCCTGTGAATACTGGCTGGCACATTATGAAAGGCGTGTGCTCGGCCATACGACCTGGCAGGAAAAGAAAATCAATCTCGGCCTCGGCCTGATGAAGGAATTCAGCTATATACTTTTCGACAATGTCACGCGAGAGGTGGAATTCGCTGCAAACAACTCATTTAATCCACAAGACATTAATCAATGGCATCAGTACCCGACGACAATAGAGCACGATGAAAAGCAAAACGCCGGATTGATAATTGATATCCCACTTGTCGGCCATCAACGGCGCTTAAAGCTTGATACTGGCGCCGGCCCGGGGTTGATTCTGACGGAAAATATATGGGCAAAGCTCTCTTCAGACTTACAAGTACACCACCAGGAAAAAGATCAACTGAGAACACCTCTTTCCGGCTGGTTACCGAGCAATAAAATTACAGTAGAGCAGCTTACCATAGGAAATATCTCGATAAATGACGCCCGGATTCACGTCATTGCCGATGATAATCCTTTTGGACAGGACGAGTTTACGCTGGGAATGGGCTTCTTTAAAGAAACGGTGATTGTGCTCGATTTTGAGCGCAACCTATTGTGGATCAGCAATCCACCTCAGCCAGCAGCCTTCTGATTGTCTCAACATTCGCTTATTCGAATTCCTGCAGCAGTTCGAGTAATTTGCGGTCGAGCTTATGGCCGTGGAAATCTTCATATTCCACATCTTTTCGGCCCGAATCGAGTATGCCGAACGACCCGCGGAAGTTCCAGACAGCTAAGCCGATACCCTGGCCGGTAAGTATCTCCAGGACATCACGCAGCCAGGCCAAAACAACCTTATGCGGCGTCTTGTTATAAGCACCACCTTCACCGCAGTGTACGCCAACACCTTTTCGAGCAAGGTCTGCCCACTTCTGGTAATGCTGCTCCAAACGCTTGCGGTCCCAGCCATGTCCGGGCCAGGCAGGTTCAGGAAATCTGTCACCGTTCACCCAGGAGGCTTTATAGTGGCTGATAAACATCGGCTGATAGGCACGGGTACTTTGAGCGATACCGAGGTCGGCCAGTTCCGGTGCCGGTTCATTGCCCCAGCTCATACCATCGGCTACGACAATACGATTAGGATTTATTTCACGGATGGCCGCCACTGCCGTACGGACCACACGCTCATGGTCGCTGCGGCTCATAAGCCGCCCGATAGAAGGCGGCTCATTGATTAAATCGAAACTGAGCTTATCTTTGGAAACACCACGATAGCGTTTGGCAAGCATCTGCCAGTGGAAACAGAATGCTTCGAGCGGCTCCTTGTCCTTCCAAAGGTTGAATGGTTCGGTGAATTCCCTGTTTACCGAATAGCCGGGCCCGCGATGAAAATTAAGACTGACGTGCAGACCATATTTTCCGGCAAGCTCTACAGCACGGTCAAGTTTATCCAGCATCGGCTCGTGAATTTTATAGTCGTCTCCGTCTTCTATCCACAGCCGGTAGCACATAGGAAAGCGAACGAAATCAAAACCCCAGTCGCCCATCCAGCGGAAATCATCCTCCCGGAAATCGCCTTTGCTTCTCATCGTGAACATATCCAGCAGATTAAAGCCTCGCCAGCGAGGAAGAGCCTTCTGCACAACAGATTTGTTGGTTCTCTTCTTCGGTCGCTGTGCATATGCCGGCAATGCCGATACTGCAGCCCCGGCGGCAACCATTTTCAAAAAGTCCCGTCGATTATTGTCCATAAGAATCACCTCACCCGGAAAAAAGCCCCGTACCATAAAATTTGAACATTGACTGTTAGATACTGAAAATAGTAAATAATAGATAAAAAATAGTCAATAAAAACAGTTGGTAAAAAATGGCACTACCGAAAGTAGCGATAATTGGCCGGCCGAATGTCGGTAAAAGCAGTCTGTTAAACGCTCTTGCAGGTGCGATGATAAGCATAGTCGAGCCTACGGCCGGCGTCACAAGGGACCGCGTAAGCACCTTTATTGGCAGAGAAGAGCGTTATTTTGAGCTTATCGATACCGGCGGATACGGGATAGTCGATAGCGACCAGTTGAGCGAACATATCGAACAGCAAATCTTCCAGGCGATTGAATCGGCGCAGCTTGTGCTGTTCATGGTCGATATTCGCGACGGGCTGGTACCCCTGGACAAAAAAATAGCACAGCTTCTGCGCAAAAACAATCTCGACGTCATCGGCGTTGCCAACAAGGCCGACACAGCAAGGATGTTTCCCGCTGCGGGAGAATTTTCCAAACTCGGCTTCGGCGAATTTCTATGTGTTTCAGTAAAGAACAATCTCAACAAAGCGGTCCTGCTCGACAAAATCTTTGATAAAATCGCAACTTTAGAGCCGGGCCGGCCGGCAATACCCGATATGAAAGTAGCCATAGTCGGCAAACGAAACGCCGGCAAGAGCACTATTGTAAATGCTATGGCGGGTTCCGAGCGGGTAATTGTCAGCGAGACACCCGGCACTACCAGAGACGCTGTCGATGTGCGATTTGAAAAAGACGGCAAAACCATAATCGTTATCGACACGGCAGGAGTAAGAAAGAAAAGCAAAATGGCCGACAGTATCGAATTCTACAGCTACGTTCGCGCAGAAAGGTCGATTCGGCGCGCTGACATTGTGCTGTTTATTATAGACGCCACCGTTCCCGTCTCTCAGGTCGATAAGAAATTAGCCAAACTTATAGCCGAAGAGAACAAAAGCTGTATAATAATCATAAATAAATGGGACCTGGCCAAAGACTCGGCCGCTACCGAAGATTACCAGGAATATTTAACGAAGGTTCTGCCGGGCCTAAAATATGCTCCTATAGCTTTTACAACAGCAACCGAAGCGAAAAACATACAGAGCGTTCTGGATTTGACGACGGAAATCTTCAAACAGACAACAACATGGATACCCACCGTCAAATTAAATAAAGCGTTTGAAATTATTAAACAGGAGAAAATCGGCACGTCCAAAGGCAAAAAAAAGGGTTGGCCGAAGATTTATTACGCCACGCAAATTGCGATAAATCCGATTACACTGCTTATGTTCGTAAACAGGCCCGAATTGTTTGAAGAAAACTATCGCAGATTCATTGTAAACCGGCTGCGAACCATGCTGCCGGTAGAAGAAGTGCCTATAAGACTGCTGGCACGAAAACACAGAGAGTAGAACATTGCATTAAGCAGTTAATGGATGGGAAAGAGAGATTAATGGCGATGATGTTTAAAATTTTGGGCTTGTCATTGATTTTCTGGGCTTCACACGGCGCGAAGAGCATTGTGGGAGCGAACATTGCTGATTGCAGCATTGCGTCTTCAACTGTCGCCCGAATCAATTCACAAGCAGATGCGAAAAAGTCAGAGGAAGAAAAATTTAATCCGGCTGAGTGCTTCGATAAGATCTGGGAGATCATCAACAATGAATTCTGGGACCCTAATTTCAATGGTGTGGATTGGGAAGATGCTCGAAAACGCTATAGACCAAAGGCTTTAGCCGCTAAAGACCATGAATCGTTTGCCGCGATAATCAACCAAATGTTAGGCGAACTTAAAACCTCTCATACGCGCTATTTCACCAGGTGGGATCCTGACTATTATACTTTGCAGGCAGCATTGATCAGTGCGTCTTTGGCACACGCGAGCACTCTGGAAACTTCTGACTTGGAGCAGTATCTATCGGATCTTCGCTCGTCACAGCGAGATCCCCACAGGAGCGGAATTGGTATGGTGACCAAAAACATAACGGGTCGTCATTACGTCATCGCTGTTCTTAATTCATCCCCGGCAGAAAAAGCCGGTATATTGTCAGGGGACTGGCTGGTCGAAGTAAACGGCCGGCCGTTTCATCCTGTCCGTTCTTTCGAAAATAAAGCTGGCCGGGAAGTTAATATTATTATTCAACGCAGGCCATCTGAAGCAACTCGCCATTTGTTAAAAGTCATCCCCGTTGACAGAAAAGAAAGAGAGCTGTTTGAAAAAGATTCGCACGATAGACCAAGGTTCATCGCGCACAAAGATCATCGATTTGCTTACGTCCGCCTTTGGTGGCTCAATGGACGGCCAATGCGGCAGGTGTTAGAATACGGAATTAATGCAGCAATAATGTCGGAGGGAATCATCATTGATATTCGAGACGGCTTTGGAGGTGGCCCACCGGTTGATTACATACAACCGTTCTTAAAAAATGGCTTGGAAACTATAACCGAAGAATCAATAGGTCGCAGCCGAACATTTAAGTCCCATGCCGCGTTTAGTAAGCCGGTGGTCGTCCTGATTAACGGCGGCTCTCGCAGCGGCAAGGAATTGCTGGCATATTATTTCAAAAAAACAGGAAGAGGTATTTTGGTGGGGGAACGAACCGCCGGTTATGTAACTGCTGGAAGAAATAAACGCATCTCTAAGGACTCCATTCTTTACTACTGTGTTCGTATGATATTTATTGATGGAAAGCGTTTAGAGGGTGTTGGTGTTGAGCCTGATATCGCAGTGCCTTCTGACGTGCGTTTTGCCGCAGGCAGAGATGTTCAGTTGGAACGTGCAAAGAACGAAATCGTAAAACTGATTGAATCCGGTTATTAGCCTATGGGCTTCTTTCTATTAAATATAACTGACAGATGAGGATTTTACTAAGGAGATATTGGAATGGATACGCTTGTGTTGATGCTGATTTGTGGGGGCGGGTATCTCGTGGCTTATCATACTTACGGGCGGTTTCTGGCTAAAAAGATATTCAAACTCGATAAAAACGCACCTGTGCCGAGCGTGGAACTGCGGGACGGTATCGATTATGTCCCGGCCCGCAAGGGTATAATCTTCGGACATCATTACACTTCAATCGCCGGCACGGGGCCTATTGTCGGGCCGGCAATAGGAATTATCTGGGGCTGGCTGCCGGCAATTCTCTGGGTGTTCTTCGGCTCCATCTTTATGGGAGCCGTGCACGATTTTGGAGCGTTGATTGTCTCGCTGCGAAACGAGGGCAAAAGCTTATCAGAAGTCGCCGCCAGGTATATCAATATGCGTGTGCGATTCATATTCTTCGCAGTTGTATTTTTGAGTCTGCTGATTGTTATCGCAATATTCGGCGTTGTGATTGCAGCGGTCTTTACCAGGTTTCCCAGTGCGGTCGTTCCGGTCTGGCTTCAGATTCCGATAGCCGTCGCGCTGGGTTTTGCCATATATAAAAAGACTGCAAATGTCACCATTGCAACGACAATAGCGGTTATCGGAATGTACCTGTGTATTGCCATAGGCAGTTTACTGCCGGTCGAGTTAGGGACGGTTTTTGGGATACCCCCCACAGGGCTATGGGTAATAATCCTGCTGATTTACGCCTGGGTGGCTTCGACGCTGCCGGTTACAACACTCCTGCAGCCAAGAGATTATATTAACGCCTGGCAGCTTTTTATTGCTATGGGTTTGTTGGTCGGCGGGGCTGTAGTGGCCTCCTTATCGGGTAACCTGCCCCTTGTAGCGCCTCCGGTCAACAGGGCGCTTCCGGCCGGTACTCCGCCGATTTGGCCTTTTATATTCGTGATAATCGCCTGCGGTGCAATTAGCGGATTCCATTCACTCGTGGCATCCGGCACAAGTTCAAAACAGGTCTCCAAAGAAACCGACTGTCAGTTTGTTGGGTACGGCTCCATGCTGTTGGAAAGTTTCCTGGCGATCCTGGTTCTTGTCTGCGTCGCGGCCGGCATCGGAATCGCTCTAAAGCTCGAAAACGGCACAATTTTGACGGGCCAGGCCGCATGGCAGCATCAATACAGCGCCTGGATAGGAGCCAAGGGTATATCCGACAAAATAGCGCCGGTAGTTATCGGTGCGGCTAATATGATGGGTAAAATCGGCATCCCTGAGGCGGTTGGAATTACGCTTATGGGTGTATTCATCGCTTCGTTCGCCGGAACAACCCTCGATACCTCGACACGAATCCAGCGCTATGTGATAAGTGAGCTGGCAACCGACCTTCGAATTCCTTTTTTGGCCAACAGATGGGTGGCAACCAGTTTTGCCGTACTTACAGCAGCCGGACTGGCATTCGCCACGGGCGCAGACGGCAAAGGCGCAATGGTGCTTTGGCCGTTATTTGGAAGCGCAAATCAGCTCCTGGCAGCCTTGGCTCTGCTGTTGGTTACTCTTTATCTAAAACGCAGGGGCGGACTGAAATTCCTTGTAACCGGGGTGCCGTGCCTGATTATGCTGGTGATTACAAACTGGGCTATGGTCAAAAACGAAATGAGTTTTATCAACAAGGGTAACTGGCTTCTCGCCATAATCGGCGGCGGAATTTTTGCTCTGTCATTGTGGATGACCATCGAGGCCTTGACAGCCTTTTTCAATTCCCCCCGGCCGGAGGAGATTTAGCAGGACTTAGAGGTATCAACTTAAATTTTGCTTGCTGAGGTGGTTTTGTTAGCCTGATTTCATCATTTCGGACGTATTCCTCGGGAAAATTGTGAACCACATCCCTGTATTGCTCCTGATCTGGCCCCTTTTTTCTATCCTTGTCAAGAATATACAAAATTATCTGGTATGGTTGATTTTCATAAGCCTCTTTGGCCGCCGCAGTAGCAAATATTGAAAAAGACACCAAATCATTGTAATTGGTTACTTCCACATCGTATTCACCTAAGAGATTCAAGCCTAATGTCGTTCCAAACGAGGCACCTAATATTTGATATTCTGTTAAAGAGTCTGCTTCGGGGGACATTTTGATTTTCACAGAGGTGGAAGCCGGCCTTGTCCGGCCCGGCGCCAATTCGACATATGGAGTTTTTACAGCAAGAGAGGCTCTCGCCTGCGTGATATCCCGGCTTGTCAACAAGACCTGCGCTTTCAACCTGCTGTCTTTGGGCACGTACATTTCAACTTTATCCGGAACAATACTCTCAACCTTCACCGGAACTCCGTTTTCACCAAAACATTCGATATCCAACGGTCTTTTTTCAAGCTCAACAATATTAACATTGATAATATCCGGTTTACAGTCTTCGACTGTAAGGCCGTCGAGTTCTTTTATTTTTTTGACGCTCTTTTTGAGAAAATCCAGAACGTTCAGAGTATGCGAGCCGGTAGCAGTCATCTTTTCCAGCTCAGGACTCAAAGTGAAATCAAGCTCCAGAGAGCCGTTGTCCAGTTCTCGCCTTACGTCGGTGATTTTTTTTGCCGGACCTTTAAGCTTGATATTATTAATCAGGGCCTCTGGTTGGCCGTTGAAACTGACCAGCAGTTCCGCGCTGTAGGCCACCGTTATCATGGCCCTGGGAACAGGTAATTCCTCATCCAGGTCAAGGTCCGTCCAGACCCAGATCAGGATTGTTAAAAATATTACGATTGCTATCTTGCCGAATTTGATTTTTCTTATCATTGTATTACGCCCGCCTTTGCGATTTTCGTTGAAATACGAGGCAGCAGGTATCACATATTCAGTACGGTTATGTTCAAGAAATCACTCTTGTAAGATGCTTTCTCAGCTCAGATTCGTCTATATTCCGCGTAATTCTTCCCTCTTTAGCAATTGAAATGATGCCTGTTTCCTCGCTCACCACCAAACAGATGGCATCCGATCCTGTCGTTATGCCTATAGCCGCCCGGTGCCGCGAACCCAGCTCAACCCCGCCGATACTGTCGGCCTCCGCCAAAGGTAACTGTACACTGGCTGCAACTACTCTGTCGCCTCGAATAATGACGGCCATATCGTGAAGGGCCGTGCCGGGGTGGAAAATTGTTCTGAGCAGGTCAGCAGTTAATTTGGCATCAATGCGAACGCCGGTATCGATAAATTCGCCTAACGCGACCTGCTTTTCTATAACAATAATGGCTCCGATTCTTGCAGCGGAAAGCTCGGTTATGCCGGCAACTATTTCTTCGACGGTTCTTGAAAGCTGGTGCAGCGAACCTGACCAGAAACGAGGCTGACCAAGGCGCATCAGGACTCTTCGAATTTCCGGCTGAAAGGCGGCAACGGTAATAATCAAAACGCCTATCAAAAAGCCCTTGAAAAGGTATCGAATCCGAGGGAAGTCAAACTGTTCAACAACCAGATTCAAGATAAGCATCCCGATAACAAGAATGAATATCACACCTCGGAATAATCTCTCTCCTCGAGTGCCTTCGAGGAAATCAACAATCCAGTAAACCACCAGGCCAATACTTATTAACTCAATGCCAACAATCCACCATTCATTATTATTGGCCACCCGCCGGAAATAATCAATGAGCCACTGCAATTCCACGAATCAAATCCCTTTGTTCTTCTCGCTCGTAATATGTGATACGCGCGAATTATGGTATCCTTTTGTCGGTAAGCCTGCTGGGTTTATCGACAAGCATAAATTTATCTAAATCCGCCATTAGCTGCTGTTTATTAATGCGACGATTTCGCAGGTGCCTTCTGCGTCCTTCAGCGGCCGTTTCACCCATTTGTTCATAAGACCTGCAGCCGCAGGGCAGAAAAACAAAAACTAACAAAATGACAGCTACAACCACCTTAAAAACGAAAAAAGAAATACTTTTCATCATTTTTTTCCTCTTTGAAATTATCTTAACCACACAAAAAAGACCTTAGAACATTTATTATAGCAGGTGCTAAAATTATTGTCAAGCCCGTCAAAAATTTTCAAAATTGGGTTTGTTTGGGTTTGTTTTATCCGGAGCCTAAAGGCGGTTTCATTGTTATATGCCTTTGTATAATAGATATTTACGCTCATTTTTGGCCTTTTGGGAATTGGGTTTGTATTGGGTTTGAATTGGGTTTGATTGGGTTTGTTTTTTCGCCCCGCCAAGCGGTTAAAATTTCGTATTTACTTGTTTCAAAAGAGTTTACGCCAATTTTAATGTTTTTAAAATTGGGTTTGTTTTTGCGAAAAGTGACGGAACATTTCGCAATTTTTTCATTGAATAACCTGATTTTTTGATTATTTAACTGACTTTTTAACGATTCAATTTTCATATATTGGCCTTTTTAAACTGGGGACGAA
>CAZZAX010000041.1:0-39588 GCA_964653075.1 uncultured Pirellulales bacterium | reverse complement strand
TGGAAAACTCAACAAAAACAGACCGCATAGCCGCCAGAAAATATAGTCGCACACGCTACTAAGGTTTTGCGATTTTTGGCTTGACATTTCCATTCTTTCTACAGTAATTTAGGCATAAAGCATTGGAAGAAGCCCATCTTGAGCATATTTTTATCCGTTGGAGGTCACCGCAAGAGTGGTCATGAAGAAGTTACAACTGAAATTCTTTAGGAGGAAGCAAAATGAAAAGATTACTATTTTTAACTGTAGCGGCAGTAGTCTTATCCCCGGGTCCTGCCGGTGCCGCCCTGATGGTGCAAGAGTATATACCTGGCGAGAAGGTGACATTGGACACAGTGATGGGCAACTATTGGTATTATAACCTAACTGACTTTACTAGCCTGACCTACGATGCCCAGATCACCAAAATAGCTACCCTGGGTACGTACGGGAATATTGCAGGTGGTTGGCACATGGCCACACCTGAGGAGTGGGCCGAGTTGTGGGAGGAATATTCCGGAACCTCGGTTGAGGGTCTATTCGAGCCGACATATGATGGTGTCAGTGGAATTGCTTGGGTGGGGAGATCCGGGTATAGCGAATATCACGGTTTCCCCTATGGTGCCGACCAGCACGGAGGAATCGTTATTAGGACTATGGACGGCATCTTATACGATTGGGATCTACTACCCTCCGATTGGCAGGTCAGAGACTGGGAAACATCAGCATATTGGGGTGCTTGGGTCGTTTCGGACCAAGCGGTGGTCCCAGCGCCCGGCGCACTCATACTCGCGGCGACTGGCCTGTTGTCCTCTACGCTTGGACTCAACCGATTGCGCCGTAAGCATCAGGAATAAAACTACATATAGATTTACCGTAGGCACCCAGGCCGTTGACGGCCCAGCGAAAGCCAACGTCGGACGTAGTGGCCAATGCGCTCGGGAGGCGCACGTTGCTCATAAAGCCGGGTCAGACGTTTGCGATGGGCTATTTATTACAAATAAACCTTTGAATCACTTTACAACATTTCGAATTTTCAAATCCGGATTGAACGCTTGACAAATCAGGCAAAAGCACTTACTATCAGTAAAGGGAAGTGTTTATCTTTTTAGAGGGCAAATTATGGCATATACAATCGGACTTGATTACGGGACAAACTCTGTGAGGTCACTTTTGGTTGACGTGGCCAACGGCAATGAATTAGGCACGGCAGTATATGAATATGAAACGGGCGAGGCGGGGATTATTCTTGATTCGGCCGACCATAATCTGGCAAGGCAAAACCCGGCCGACTACTTAGAGGGCACTGAGGTTACTATTAAAGAGGCAATTGCCCAGGCCAGGAAAGCCGACAAGGATTTCGACACCAACAAGGTTATAGGCATCGGTATTGACACGACCGGCTCGACGCCAATCCCCGTGGATGAAAACGGCACGCCTTTGAGCATGTCAGATTCGTTCAAGGACAATCCGAACGCCTTTGCCTGGCTATGGAAAGACCACACCGCCCACGCCGAGGCGGCGGAGATTACCGAATCAGCCCAAAAAGAACATCCCGAATACCTCGCCAAGTGCGGCGGGACATATTCATCCGAATGGTTTTTCAGCAAGGTGCTTCACTGCCTGCGAACCGACCCTGCGGTTTTCGACGCGGCATATAGCTGGGTAGAATGCTGCGATTATATCCCCGCGGTTTTGGCGGACACTGCAAAGCCGGGTATGATTAAACGAAGCCGCTGTGCCGCCGGCCATAAAGCAATGTTCAACGACCAGTGGGGCGGGCTGCCTGCAAAAGACTTCCTTTCAAAACTCGACCCCAAGCTCGGAGAACTTCGCGAGAGGCTATATGAAGAAACCTATACTGTAGAAACGCAGGCGGGAACGCTTACGGAACAATGGGCAAATAGGCTCGGTTTGCCCGCCGGTGTACCCGTAGCGGTAGGGGCGTTCGATGCCCATTTAGGTGCAGTCGGTTCCGGTATTGCTCCCGGTAAACTTATTAAAATAATCGGCACCAGCACCTGTGATATGCTTGTGTGGCAGGGGCCTTCAGCCAGTGAAAACACGGCCAAGATGGCCGTGCCACAACTGGCGGACATACCGGGAATATGCGGTATAGTTGACGGCTCCATTCTGCCGGGTTACTTCGGTCTCGAAGCGGGTCAATCTGCGGTAGGTGACATTTTTAACTGGTTCGTTAATTACATACAGGCCGGCGGTAAAGAGGCCGGCTCTCACGAAGCCCTTACCGAAAGGGCGGCAAAACTCAAGCCGGGCCAGTCCGGCCTTTTGGCACTGGACTGGAACAACGGCAACAGGACAATACTCGTTGACCAGAGATTGACCGGGCTATTGGTCGGACAAACATTGCACACGAGGCCGGAAGAGATTTACAGGGCGCTGATAGAAGCGACCGCATTCGGGGCCCTTACAATTATCAACAGGTTCGAGGAATACGGCGTTAAAGTTTCAGAGGTAATAAACTGCGGCGGGATTACCGAAAAGAATCCTCTGCTCATGCAGATTTATGCCGATGTGACCGGAAGGCAGATGAACATTTCCCGTTCCGCCCAGAGCTGTGCGCTAGGCTCATGTATTGCAGGGGCCGTGGTGGCCGGTAAAAAAGCCGGCGGCTTCGATAATGTCCCTGACGCCCAGGCCGCCATGTGCGGGATTAAAGATACCACTTATAAACCTGCACCGGAAAATCACAAGACCTATACGAAATTATATGCCATTTATAAGCAGTTACACGATGCCTTCGGTACAACGGATTACTCCGGCAAGCTGGCAAATGTTATGAAAGAGCTGTTGGACATCAAAGACAGCGTGTGATTTCTGAGAGGATTTGCTGTGCACGATGATTTAAGAAAGGCTGTTTGCGATGCGAACCTTGAGCTGCAAAAGCAAAAGCTTGTCATTTATAGCTGGGGCAATGCCAGCGAAATAGACCGCTCGAAAGGCGTGATAGCCATAAAACCAAGCGGGGTTATGTACGATGAGCTTTCACCTGAGAAAATAGTATTAGTTGATTTGGACGGAAATATTGTCGAAGGGGGCCTTAACCCATCATCGGACACACCGACCCATCTTGAACTATACAGAAATTTCGAATCAATCGGCGGCATATGCCATGCCCATCCCGCAGGGGCAACTATGTGGGCACAGGCATGCAGAGAAATTCCCTGTTTCGGTACAACCGGAGCAGATTATTTTTACGGGGCGGTACCTGTTACCGAGGTAATGACGGAAAATGAAATACAAAGTGATTATGAGCTAAACACAGGCAAGTGTATAGTCAGGCGATTTGCAGGTATGGACCCGATGAAAATGCCTGCGGTGCTTGTCGCCAACCACGCCCCATTCACCTGGGGCAAGTCAGCCGCAGCTTCCGTCGAATCTATGGTTGTGCTGGAGCAGACGGCAATGATAGCTCTGGGCACTATAACTATAAATCCTCAACAGAAGCCCATTAGCAAAGCCCTTCTTGACAAACACTACCTTCGGAAACACGGTAAGAATGCATATTACGGCCAACATTAGTTTTGTATCTTGACTGTTTTAGGAGAAATTACAATGAAAAAAACAACGCTCGGAGTAATCGTTGGAAACAGAGGATTCTTCCCGGATGCGTTAGCAAAACAGGGACGAAAAGATATACTCGATGTGCTTAAGAAAAACGGATTCAACCCGGTTGCTTTATCAATGCAGCAGACGAAATACGGAGCAGTCGAGACCTTTGAGGATGCAAAAAAATGTGCCGCACTTTTTTCAGAAAAGGCCGGCAAGATTGACGGTATAATTGTAACGCTGCCGAACTTCGGTGACGAAAAAGGAGTGGCCGAGACCATCAAACGCTCAGGGCTTAATGTCCCGATTCTAATCCAAGCCGAACCGGATATTCAGGACAAAATGAGCATAGCCAACAGACGGGATTCTTTCTGCGGCAAGATGAGTGTTTGTAATAATCTCAGGCAAGCCGGTATTCCATTTACTCTGACGAGCTCGCACACAGTTAAGGCCGCATCGGCTGAATTCAAAAAAGATTTGAGTGATTTTGCCTCGGTTTGCAGGATTATCAAAGGCTTGAAGAACGCCAGGTTCGGCGCTATCGGGGCACGAACCGGCGCCTTTAATACCGTCCGCTTCAGTGAAAAAATCCTCGAACTATCGGGTATTTCGGTAGAGACGATAGATTTGTCCGAAATCCTCGGAAGAGTCGCCCGACTTAGTGATAACGACAGGGCGGTTAAGAGGAAATTGAATGTTATTAAAAAATATATCCCAACCAAATCAATACCCGACGACAAGCTCCTGAAGATGGCCAAATTCGGTTATGTTGTGGATAAATGGATTAGAGAGACCGAGCTTGACGGCACGGCTATTCAGTGCTGGACATCCCTTGAGGAATTTTTTGGAATAGTACCATGTACACTGATGAGCATAATGAGCGAGTCGCTGGTCCCGAGCGCATGCGAGGTTGATATTACGGGTTTGCTGGGGATGTACATTCTTCAATTGGCCGGAGGCACGCCCAGTGCCCTTCTTGACTGGAACAATAACTACGGCTCCGATCCTGACAAAACCGTTTTGTTCCATTGCAGCAATCTGCCAAAGTCATTCTTCAAAAGCTCTAAAATGGACTACCAGGAGATAATTGCCGGCGCCGTCGGAAAAGAGAACACTTACGGAACCGTCGTCGGCAGAATAGCACCGGGCAAGGCAACCTTCTGCAGAACCGCTACCGATGATACCGCCGGGATTATAAGCGTTTATGTCGGCGAAGGCGAATTTACAAACGACAAACTCGATACATTCGGCGGATACGGCGTAATGAAGATTGCAAACCTTCAAAGGCTTTTACAATACATATGCAGGATGGGCTTCGAACATCACGTTGCAGTCAGCCGAATAGAAAAAGCCGATGCAATTGCAGAAGCCCTTGAAAACTATATGGGCTGGGATGTCTATCGGCACGAATAGAATTGAAATTCTATAATAGCTTTACAGCCGAGCAAAACAAACTGTAAAATCGAAAGGAGCATTTCATGAGGGTAAAAAAGATAACTATATTAATACTTGGGATTTGTCTGGCAATTGCTCTTCAGGTATGCATCGCCGCCGACGAGAGTAATGTTCCAAAGGATTATCCTATCGGGCCGGTACCTTTTACCGATGTCGAGCTTACGGACGAATTCTGGGCGCCCCGCATTGAGACAAACCGAAAGGTCTCGATTCCTTATGCTTTCGGAAAGTGTGAAGAGACCGGCCGGATTGACAATTTTGCGATAGCAGGCGGGCTGATGAAAGGCGAGCACCGGGCCAACTATCCCTTCGATGATACGGACCCTTATAAAATTCTCGAAGGCGCTTCATACTCTTTAGATGTTCATCCGGACCGAAAGCTCGACAGATATCTCGATGTATTGATAGTTAAGATTGCCGCAGCACAGGAGGACGACGGCTACCTTTTCACCTGCAGGACAAACAAGGCGAAGAACTTAATCAATTGGTACGGCGACAAACGCTGGTCAAATCTCAGCGGCAGTCACGAATTGTATAACATGGGCCATCTCTATGAGGCGGCGGTTGCACATTATCAGGCAACCGGTAAACGTACCTTGCTGAATGTAGCGATTAAAAATGCCGACTTTCTGGACACGGTCTTCGGCCCGGGCAGGAATGAAACCGCACCGGGTCATCAGATAATTGAGATGGGTCTGGCCAGACTCTACCGGGCAACCGGCAACGAAAAGTATCTGAAGCTGGCAAAGTTTTTCCTTGATACCCGCGGCCCTGACGGAGGCCAATACGACCAGTCGCATAAGAAAGTTACTGAGCAAAACGAAGCAGTGGGACACGCCGTCCGAGCATCTTATATGTATTGCGGTATGGCGGACGTGGCGGCTCTAACCGCAGACAACAGCTACCTTGAAGCAATCGACCGGATATGGGAGAACGTCGTCACAAAGAAACTGTATCTCACCGGCGGAATCGGGGCGCGAGGCTCCGGTGAAGCATTCGGTAAGAATTACGATTTACCAAACGAAACCGCCTACTGTGAAACCTGTGCGGCTATCGGAAACGTTATGTGGAACCACCGGATGTTTCTGTTCCACGGAGATGCAAAGTATATCGATGTACTGGAGCGGACTTTATACAACGGTTTGATTTCAGGTGTGTCACTGGAAGGAAACAGCTTTTTCTATCCCAATCCCCTTGCCTCGCGGGGTCAGCATAAACGTAGTCCATGGTTCGGCTGCGCCTGCTGTCCGGGAAACATGACCCGCTTTGTGTCTTCGGTTCCCGGATATATATACGCACAGGAAGGAGACAATCTGTATGTCAACCTGTTCGCCGGAGGTAACGGCACTGTCAAGATGAAAGACAACACAGTGCAGATAAAACAGCAGACCCGATACCCATGGGACGGAGCCGTTAAGATAACAATTAATCCTGAAACATCGGCAAGTTTTACAGTTCACATTCGCATTCCCGGCTGGGCGCAGAACAAGCCTGTACCAAGTGATTTGTATCGATACGCAAACAGCAATGACGAAAAAGTATCTCTGAAAGTTAACGGCCAAACAACCGCCTTAAATACGGACAAAGGTTTCGCCCGTCTTAACCGTAAGTGGAAGAAGGGCGATGTAATTGAATTAAACCTGCCGATGCCAGTACGGCGTGTACTATCACATAAGAATGTGGCAGAAAATAAAGGAAAGATGGCGCTGGAGCGTGGTCCCATTGTATATTGTGCCGAGTGGCCGGATAAC
This sequence comes from uncultured Pirellulales bacterium, assembly GCA_964653075.1. Classification (GTDB taxonomy): domain Bacteria; phylum Planctomycetota; class Phycisphaerae; order Sedimentisphaerales; family Anaerobacaceae; genus NIOZ-UU13. The sequence goes on along the minus strand of CAZZAX010000041.1, from coordinate 32,833 downwards.
AATGGTCATGTCCTTAATATTGTTCTGCCGGATGAGGCGAGGCTAACAAGTGAATATCGTAAAGATATGTTAAAAGGCGTTTCCGTAGTTCGCGCTAAGGCCTTGGCTTTGAATTACTCCGATGACGGTAAAACCTTGTTAAAGAAAGAACAGGATTTTACAGCGATTCCCTATTATGCGTGGGCGCACCGAGGTGCCGGTGAGATGGCGGTCTGGCTGGCAAGCAACGAGTCAGCGGCGCAGCCCTTAACACCCGAAGGGATGATTCGAAATGCTTCTTTCGAAAAGGCAATCGATAATCAACCTGTCGCATGGAAACCTCAAACATACGGCGGAAAAGCCGAATTCGAATACGCCTCAAACGGCCGAACCGGTAACAGGAGCATCATGATTTCTTCTGAAAAGGGTGCAGATGCCGGCTGGCTGACTACCGTAACCGTCAAGCCGCACTCAAAATACAGGTTGTCCGCCTGGATTAAAACGGAAAACCTGGTTGCCGGTTCAAGTAAAGGGGCTCTTCTGAATCTGCACAACATCCAGCCCTTACAAACACCTGCGGTTACCGGAACCAAGGACTGGAAAAAGGTGGAGCTTGAATTCGATACGAGCGACAACGCCGCTGTTCAGATTAACTGCTTGTTCGGCGGATGGGGCCTGGCCAAAGGTAAAGCATGGTTTGACGATGTGCGCCTTGAGCTGCTTTCCACTAAAACGATGGAGCCGGTTGTTAAGATAGATGCCGAAAGAAGCGCCGAGCCAATCTCGAAGTACATTTACGGGCAATTTATAGAGCACCTTGGCCGGTGTATCTATGGCGGTATCTGGGCGGAAATGCTCGAAGACCGCAAGTTCTATTTCCCGATTACCCCGAATTACAATCCATATCGCAGAAGACGCAATATCCCACGGGACAATCCGTTCGCGGTAGTAGGCGCCTCACCCTGGCAAATCGTCGGCTCACCCGATTCGGTCACTATGGTCAAGGAAGATTCATTTGTCGGCGAGCACACACCGCTCATTAAACCCGGAAACGGCATCCAACAGCTTGACCTCGGACTTGTAAAAGATAAACAATACGCCGGTTATATCTACCTAAAACCGCAAGAAGAAAGTACAAACGTAAGCGTATCACTTCACTGGGGCAGTGAACTCCAGGAAAGTGAGTCCATACAAATTCTTATTGTTGCCAAAGGCTACGGCAGGTTTCCGTTTAAGTTTACAGCAGGCGCAGATACTTCAAAAGGAAGGCTGCAAATTGAAGTCGCCGATATAGCAATGGGACCATGCTTCGTGGGCACGGTCTCACTGATGCCAGCGGACAACATCGAGGGTATGCGCGCCGATACGATGGAACTGCTCAGAGAGCTGAACGCGCCGATGTACCGCTGGCCCGGCGGCAACTTCGTGAGCGGCTACGACTGGCGCGACGGGATCGGCGCACGTGATCGCCGGCCTCCCCGCAAAAATCCCGCATGGACCGGCGTTGAGCACAACGACTTCGGCTTCCATGAATTTATTCGCTTCTGCCGCCTGCTCAACACCGAACCGCTGGTGACCGTCAACACAGGTTTCGGGGACGCCTATTCCGCGGCCGCTCAACTGGAATATGCCAACGGTTCAGTTAATACATACATGGGAGCTTTACGGGCCAAAAACGGCGATCCCGAACCCTTTAATCTTCGCTACTGGTGCATCGGTAATGAAATGTTCGGCAACTGGCAGCTTGGTCATATGAGGCTGGAACATTATGTCCAAAAACATAACTGGGTCGTTGATATAATGCGAAAGGTGGACCCGGACATCGTCCCGATTGCCTCCGGAAACGCCGGCTCATGGAGTGAAGGTTTGCTTAAGAGCTGCTCGAATCATATTGACCTTATGGCCGAACACTTTTATTGCCAGGAAAGACCGGGTTTGATTGAACATACCTCTCAAATCGCCAATAACATTAAACGAAAAGTCGAATTCCATAAACAGCTTCGTCAAAAGCTGGATTCCCTCCAAGGAAAAGACATCCGAATAGCCATGACCGAATGGAACTACTGGTACGGCCCGCATCAGTTCGGCGAGCTGGGAACAAGGTATTTTCATAAAGACGGTCTGGGCATCGCCAGAGGCCTGCACGAATATTTTCGTCATTCGGACATAATCTTCCTTGCCAATTATGCCCAGACGGTAAATGTCATCGGCTGCATTAAGACGACCAAAACCGAAGCGGTATTCGAGACGACGGGCCTGGTATTGAAACTCTACCGCAACCATTTCGGAACTATACCGGTCACTGTCACAGGCGAGGCATATCCGCTCGATGTTGCAGCCGCATGGACAAGCGACCGCAAGGCACTGACCGTCGCCATCGTCAATCCAAAAGAACAGGAACACGAGCTGCCGTTTGACCTGGAAGGCGCCCATCTTACAGGACAAGGACGCCTTTGGCTGATCGCTAACGAAGACCCTATGGCATATAATGAACCGGGCCAGGAACCTCGTGTCCGGATTGTTGAAAAGACCATTGATAATGTATCGAATAAACTTAAAGCACCGGCACTGAGCATATCGTTGTACCAATTGCCGGTGAAATAACGGTGAATTAAATCTCAATTGTCCCGACGGATAAATGTGATAAGAAAAATATCAGATAACAGGAGGCGAAATATGAAACGACAAAAAATGTACATCGTTGTAGTGTGTCTGTCTTTACTTGTTAATAATTTAATATTTGCTGAAGAAAATCTTCGGGTCCTGCCAGAAACTGTCAATGGTGTCAAGCCGGCCGATATGATGAAGCATTACCTGCTGAGCCAGGCCCAAAAGAAGTTCGACAAATGGAAAGCAGACTATGAGCAGCGCAAGACGCCGGAGCAGATAGCCGAGTACCAGAAGCGACTTCGCAGCAAATTCATCGAAGCCATCGGGCCCTTTCCCCGGCGAACACCCCTGAAACCGCGCATCACGGGTGAAGTCCATCGAAACGGCTATAAAGTGGAAAAAATTATCTTCGAAAGCCAGCCGAAGCACTATGTCAGCGCAACATTGTTTTTGCCTGATTTCAAAAAGCACAAAGCACCTTACCCCGGTGTGCTGGTACCATGCGGCCACAGCCGGAATGGAAAGGCCTCCGAATCCTACCAGACTATGGGAGCATTGCTGGCCCTCAATGGTATGGCGGCAATGGTCTTTGACCCTATCGACCAGGGTGAACGCAGCCAAATGCTCTCAGAGCTACCTCGGTTGTGGGGGACAAGGGCCCACACGATGGTCGGGGTGGGTAGTATTCTCCTTGGTCGGAATACCGCCTGGTTTGAAATCTGGGACGGCATGAGGGGCATAGACTATCTGCAATCGCGCCCGGAAATTGACTCCAGGCGTATCGGCTGCACGGGCAACAGCGGCGGGGGGACTCAGACCTCGTACCTTATGTCACTGGACAAACGCATCGTCGCTGCGGCGCCGAGCTGTTACATTACGAGTTTCGAGCGCCTTTTATCGACCATCGGACCGCAGGATGCGGAACAGAACATTTTCGGGCAGCTTGCTTTCGGAATGGACCACGCAGATTACATTATGATGCGGGCGCCGAAACCGACCATCATTTGTGCTGCAACCAAAGACTTCTTCGATATCCAGGGGGTCTGGGACTCTTTCCGCTGTGCCAAGCGTCTCTACACACGCATGGGCTTTGCAGAACGCATAGACCTTTTGGAGAACGATGCCTCCCACAATTACAACAAGCTGCAGCGGCAGGGCGTCGTAAGATGGATGGCACGATGGCTGCTGAAAAAAGATGAGCCGATAACCGAGCCTGAGATTAAACTGCTCAGCGATGAAGAAATACAATGCACACCGACCGGCCAGGTCATGGAGCTGCAAGGGGCACGGTCAACTTATGATTTGAACAGGGACTATGAAAAGAAGCTGGCCAAACAGCGACAGAGACTCCGGACAAAAACACCTCAAAGTAAACTGCTTAATCAGGTACGCACAATCAGCGGCATCCGAAGGCTAAAAGAGCTGCCTGAGCTAAAAGCCGAGGAGCTGGATGCTATCGAACGAAATGGCTACCGTATTAGAAAAATTATTCTCAAATCCGAAGATGGCATATATCTTCCGGCCCTTATGTTTTCACCAAAACAAACACAATCCAAGGGCGTGGTGTTGTATATACATAAAAAAGGTAAAAACGTAGATGCCGGTCCGAACGGACCTATCGAAAAGCTGGTTAAAGCCGGACGGATTGTTTTGACAGTAGATTTACGCGGCGTGGGTGAAACAGACCAGACCTCAAAGAGTAAACTTTCAGATGCGACAGGTTATAACTGGAAAAATGTTTATACCGCATATCTTTTAGGCCGGTCTTATGTTGGAATGCGTGCCGAAGACATATTGACCTGCGCGCGATTTCTTAAGGAGCAGAAGAATGGCCCGGTGGACTTGATAGCAGTCGGTCACGTTTGCGTTCCGGCCCTGCACGCGGCGGCCCTTGAACAGGATTTATTCGGCTCGGTTAAGCTTATACGCGGCCTTGCCTGCTGGTCTGATGTAATCGAATCTGGCCGGTCTGTTAATCAGTTTGTAAACACCGTGCACGGAGCATTAAAAGTATATGATTTACCGAACTTAGCTGAAACTTTGGGAGATAAACTGACTATCGAAGAGCCTCTTAACGCAATGGGCGGGCCGGTAAATACTCAGTAAAAAAAGTCTTTTAAATTTATCTTTAACAATTGTCAGGCTTTTTTGTTTAAAAGATACAGAATGATGATATTATTCTGTATTAGTAAAAGAGATTCTTTGATGGGAGAACAAAGATGTCTGGACATGACAATTCAAAAAATCTGACATTCGTAGAGGTTATAATTTTAGTTTTAGTTTGCCTATTTCTTCTGGCCGTAGTACCGCCTGCTTTCCAACAAACCCGAAACGATGCTTCCCGTATTACATGCCGCAGGAATCTATCCTTGGTTGGTAAGGCGATAATTATCTATGCCAATGACTACGATGGTGCGCTGCCGCGTGCCGGAGGAAGAAACAGCCAATGGAGTATGATGATACCTAATTGGATGGCCAACAATCGATTTTCTGCTTACGGTTTGGCACCCGACGGTAGTGGCGGACAGGCCACTATCACATCCAGCTTTTATTTTCTGGTCAAGTATACCGAGGTACCACCCAGGTCTTTCATTTGCCCGGGTGATTCCGGAGCTACGGAATTTAAGCCATCCGAATACGGAGCAGGCGACAAAGAACTTATAGATCTCTGGGACTTCGGTCCCATGCCATCGAAACATTGCAGCTATTCTTACCATATGCCATACGGTCTTTATGCTCTGACTACATCGAGTGAACCGGGAATGGCAGTTGCGGCAGACCGGAATCCCTGGATTAATTCTCAAGCAGCAAAAGGTAAAGATGCCGCTCTGCTGTATTCATACAATCCTGATGGTGGAAGAGAAGCAGTTAAGATTGGAAACACTATTGCACACGAGGAAGAAGGGCAAAACGTCCTGTTCCTGGATGGACATGTAAGCTTTGAAGAAAGCCCATGTTGCGGCATCGACAATGATAACATTTATACATTCTGGACAGGCGGTGATATTCGACGAGGGGGCTATCCTTTACCTGGAGCGACTGAGTCAAATGGTAAATTGGATTCATTCCTGGTAAATGAATCAACTCTTTACAGGGCAACAGTCACGAAAGAACCAGAGGTCTTAGATTCTGTTAATCTGAGAAAGACATCGGTTCTCGCAACACTTGATTGCCCCATGCCGGAACATAAAAACGTCATATGGTGCTCTACATTTCAGATAGCCTGGGACAAGCTTAAAAATGACATAATCAGTGAGCCTGTTAAAGTCCCTGGGGCAGAAGAATTAGCCACACGTCTCAATCAGGCCAAGGCCTCTGAAGTAGATATCGAGAAAGAATCATTCTATGCAACAGCAGGCTTTGTAGGTAAAGGTATAATACAACAAATTCAAAACGAAATGAAAAAACGTTTCCCCTCCACACCCGTACCCACTTTCGATAAGTCATACCGGTTGCCTTATACAATAGTAACCTATTCATACTTAAACATTGATTTGGAATTCAAATATCCGTTCTATACCAAGAATAGCGCATTTATCTTTGAAGACACAGAAGGTACACACACTAAAGTTACATCATTTCGTAACATCGCAGAAGGAATGGGAGACTCTAACTCAGAACAGGTTTATGAACAGGTTGATATTCTATACTACAAAAGTGGCAATAATAAGGAAACTACTGAATTCGCGATAGATTTGTGTAAATATACGAGCCCTTATCAGGTTGTTCTTGCCCTTGTTTCTCGGCGCAATACTCTTGGCTCGACTGTGGCCACAGTCGAGCAGAAAATATCAGAATTCAAAGAAGACCCGGATTACGAGGTCTTGCGCAAGCTCCGAGTTCCTACATTTGGGCCTGGCGATATTGTAATAGTCCCTGATATTCTTTACAAACTAACACATCAGTTTACAGAACTAAAGGACAGGCCTCTTGGAAACACACAATTGCCGGGTTATATTATCTTGGAAGCTAAGCAGATGATAGACTTTTCACTGGGCAGAACCGGCGTTATCTTGAAATCTGAGGCTGTAGGCGTAGCCGCACCTTTTTCACGGCCTCCAGAGCCAAGACGCTTATACTTCAACAAGCCTTTTCTTATCTATGTCAAAAAACGACAGGGGGGTACTAATCCCTTTTTCGTGATGTGGGTGGACAACGCTGAACTTATGCAGGAATTCGAAAGTAAATAAGTTAACGCTTTTTATCCGATTTTAATTTTGTTCAGCCATGATACAGCCGGAGCGTTAATATCTATATTATACCGGATAATGCGCGTTGCTAAGTCGTTAAAGACCTTTCTGTAATCAGGATTATTGTAGAGATTCTTAATTTGCTCCGGATCGTTGATACGGTCGAAGAACATGTGGTTACCTTTGGCTTTTAGTATAAGCTCGTATTCAGGTGTAAAAATCCCCGCCGATTCGAGTGATGAATGATGAATCATCGCCTCATCGGTCCATTTGATTTTCTCGCCTCGTAACAGGCCGGAGGCATCACGTCCCTGTTCGCGCCCGCAGGATTTAAATCCCATTAGACCAAGAAGAGTTTGCTGCACATCAACGTTGGTAACGAAATTATTAATCACCGTTCCGGCCCTTATCCTCTTCGGCCAGCGAACGATAAACGGGATTTGGTACGCGGTTCTATACCATTGATTCTTTCCATAGAGGCCATGTTCGCCCATATATTCCCCGTGGTCGGTTGTAAAGACTATGATTGTATCATCCAGAATACGTTCATCTTTAAGCACTTGGAGGATACGACCAACATTGTCGTCGATGCACTTAACAAGGCCGCAATATTGCGCTTTGCTTTTTTGCATTTGCCCGGCCGTTTTCTTCTTGCCCTTACCCGCCGGAGACTGCTTAAAGTTGTTCGGAACGGTCATATCCTCCGGCCTGTACATAGTCATATACGGCTCACGAACAGTGAACGGGCCGTGAGGATCGGGGATACTCACCATATAGAAGAAAGGTTTTGTTCTTGGTCTTTTAATAAATTCAATCGTCTTATCTGCAAGCCAGTCAGTAGTAAACGTCTTTTCGTCACCAATCACCTTATATGGCGACACTTCCGGATTTCCCTGTGGCCGTTCAACTATCTTTTTCCAGTGACCCCGGTTGAACATAAAACGGCAGTCCGCAAATCCCATAGAACGCTCCGGCCTGACCCAGCCCGGTTTTGGCGGCCCGTCAAGATGCCACTTCCCCGCATAGCCGGTTTCATAGCCGACACGTTGCAGAATATGCGCGATAGTTACCTCATCGCGGTTCATCTCAATATTGTTTCTATAAGCACCGTGAGAGTGCGGATAGCGCCCGGTAACAAGACAGCCGCGGGAAGGCGTGCAAACAGCGCTGTTAGTAAAGAAGTTATAGAAAATTGCACCTTCTTGTGCAAGAGAATCGATGTTAGGCGTCTTTACGAGAACTTTACCATAATTCGCCGTCTCAGTCCGCTGCTTTGCATATATACTGACGGCCCAGCAGCTAAGCTGGTCTGTGTGGATAATCAGCAGATTGGGACTTTCTTTTTTTCGTTGAGCTGATTTTGCCCTGCCAACAGCCAATTCCGGCAGAGCCAGCGATGCCGCACCAACTCCCATAGACCTTAGAAAAGAACGACGTGTATAACTTTGCAGGCTCATATAATTCCTCCTGTTAATTGAGATTTTTATCACCGTAAAAGCGGCTTTCTAAAGCGGGCGAGTGTGGCCCTGCTCCTTATACTTTTCCAGCAGCCTCGTCAGCCGCTCGACGATTTGGGGATGTTTGCTCCATAAGTTATTGCTTTCGGCCATATCATCCTGGAGATTGTAAAGCTGCCCGGCCGGCCCACCCGGCTTTGGCTCTATTTTTTGCGGCTTGGTGAAGCCGCCTGAGCCGAGGCCGAGTATGAGCTTCCACTTTCCCTGCCGGATGGAAAACATTCCTGAAAGGGAATGATGCACAATAGCCTCGCGTATGGGCTTTCTGAGCTTTTGTCCTGAGAGGGCGGGCAGTATATTGAAACTGTCTTCGCCTGCATTATCAGGCAGATTTGCGCCGACAATAGCCGCACAGGTGGCCATTAAATCCGTCAGACAGATAATTTCATCGTTAGTAGTGCCCGCAGGAATCTTGCCCGGCCAACGTGCTATGAATGGTTCGCGATGGCCGCCGTCCCAGGCGTCGGCCTTGATACCGCGCAAATCACCATTGGGATAGTGACCGTAAATTTCTATTATCGAATATGGGTTCCGCCTGATTTTTGTCCGGCCCGGCGAGCCATTGTCGCTGGTAACGATAATCAATGTATTGCCGGTAAGTCCGTTGCGCTGCAGGGCCTTGACAACCTGCCCGATTGTCCAGTCAACTTCTACGACAAAGTCACCATAGCCGCCCGCCTTGCTTCGTCCTTTGACAAAATCCGCCGGAGCGATGGGACAGTGCGGCGCCGGCAGGGGAAAATACATAAAGAACGGCCTGTCCGGGGATGTTTTAGTATGGTCATCGATGTACTTCACCGCTTTTTCGGTCAGCCTGGGCAGAACCTCCACATGCTTGAATCCCGGAGCGATTGCTCCGGCCCGCCACCATCCATCTTCGCCGGCCTTTCCGGCTTCAATTGTCAATGTGGGCTTTTTAACCGGAAGCTCATTCTCGATATAGCAATAAGGTGTCATATCCAGTGAAGCGGGTATCCCGTAAAAATAATCGAAGCCGAGTGCATTGGGACCGGGAACGAGCGGCTTATCGTAATCTGTCTTTTTGTTGCTGCCCAAACCAAGATGCCACTTGCCGATACAGGCGGTGGCATAACCATATTGTTTTAACATCGAAGCTACGGTCATCCGCTCAGTATCGATTAAGGCCGGTGAATAACCGCCGAGAACACCCTTTTTCAGGCGGCTTCGCCAGCAGTATCGTCCAGTCAGCACACCGTAGCGGGTCGGAGTGCAGACGGCAGATGGAGAGTGGGCATCGGTAAAACGCATACCTTCCACTGCCAGACGATCCATATTGGGCGTCGGAATCTTCGATTTCTTATTGTAGCAGCCGAGGTCACCATAGCCCATATCATCGGCCATAATAAAAACGATATTCGGCTTCTTTGCACTCTCAGCCCTGCTACCCAACTGTAAGCCACCGGCACAGCCCGGCATTGCCAGCGATGCTATCCCAATACCTGCGGCTTTTAAGAAATTGCGTCGATTCATATCCTGTCCCATCAATATTTACAAAATTTTGGCCGCGTTACGGATTATTCAATCCCCAAAAGCACAACCGACTTTGCCGGCAACGTTACAGTCAAAATATTACCTTCAAAGTCAAATTTATCGAAGGCATCGGGCTGGACTGCCTGGGGATTATCAAAAGTATTATGTGCATTTATAGTACCAGCCGTTAATGCCCGGCCGGATACGCTTGAAGGCCTGGTACCCTGAAGCTTGCAAACAAGCTCCGCCGATTCGTTGGGATTAAGATTGCAAAGCGTTATATGAATCTTACCCGACTTATCTTTAGATGCTGAAACATTGAGCGACGGAATTTTTTCATCCCCGAACTGATAATCACTACAGTTTAGTTCAACAGGCAGCATCGTAGCATCCTGATGGACCTTGTACATCTCAAAAACGTGATAGGTTGGCGTCAGAACCATCTTTTCCTCTTTAGTCAGAATCATCGCCTGCAAAACATTAACAGTCTGAGCGATATTCGCCATCTTCACACGGTCGCAGTAATTATTGAAAGCGTTGAGGAATATAGCCGCTGAGACTGCGTCTCTGAGGGTGTTTTGCTGGTACAGGAAGCTTGGATTCGTGCCGGGCTCGGTGTCCCACCACGTACCCCACTCATCTACGAACAAGCCGATACGCCCACGCGGATCGAACCGATTCATTATCTCGATATTACCTTCCAGTAAAGGGTAGATAGTCAGCGTGTTCTTCATCAGTGCAAACCATTCCGACTCGTCAAACTTCGTCGCACTGCCTTTTCGGGTCCAGTTGCCGGTTCCCCGGACATAGTGATGAAGGCTAATAGCATTCATTCTTCGATGAGAACGTTCCAGAACGGTTGTCATCCACGGATAGTTCTCGCTGCCCGGCCCGCATGCAATCTTGACGATACGGTTTCCGGAATAGCTGCGCACATAGGTTTGGAAGCGATTATAGAGATCGGCATAATATTCAGGTGACATATTTCCGCCACAACCCCAGTTCTCATTACCTACACCGAAGTACTTTACCCGCCAGGGCTTGTCACGCCCATTCATCCGGCGAAGGTTGGCCATTTCACTATCACCATCGGACGTCATATACTCGACCCAGTCCTGCATCTCCTCGGCAGTACCGGAGCCAACGTTACCTGCAACGTACGCTTCACATCCGAGCTGTTCGCATAAATCCAGAAACTCATGGGTGCCGAAGGCGTTGGTCTCTTTTACCATGCCCCAGTGGGTATTGATCATACCGGGACGTTCTTGGCGTGGGCCTATCCCGTCTTTCCAGTGATACTCATCGGCAAAGCAACCGCCCGGCCAGCGCAGCACCGGTATCTTAATCCGTCTTAAGGCCTCAACCACGTCATTACGAATACCGCGCGTGTTAGGAATTTGCGAATCCTCACCGACCCAGAAGCCATCGTAGATACACCTGCCCAGATGCTCTGAGAAGTGGCCGTAAATATTCCTGTTAATATTGTCCTTGCCTTTGTCGGCGTGAATAACCAGCTTATTTGTCCCCGGTTCTTGCCGCTGCGTTTTATCTGCAGAAAGCATTGAGGCACAACCGGCGATTAAAACTGATCCCACAAGGCAAATTATTGCTGCATTTTTGGTCAATACAAACAACCATTTCTCGGCCTCACTACATTTCATTTTCATGTCCTTTTCAAATAAAATAAGGAGTTTAGCCTGAACGAGAAACCAGGGCTTATTTAAGCTCATGGTCCGACGGCTTTATGCCTCTTTTATGCCTGCCCATTCCAATCTTGTTGGGATTATACTCGCCTACTAAATCTACATTACTCCTGGCCGGAATCTTATCTTCCATTCCCATCGCCCAGAAGCAGGCGTTCACAAGCAGGCGACGAAAACCTTCACTTTTAAGGTCGCCTCCATGTCCCATTGTAGTGGTAAATATACGAGCCGTCTTTCCTTTTTCGCCCGTATAAGTCTTGGTCCAGGCCACCGGCACGAGTTTCTTTTTCGGATTAGGTTTATCCTTCGGGTCCATACCTGAAAGGACCTGCCCCATAATCAACGGCTTGCAGTCACCCGCCAGAGTAGTTAAACCGTAAACATCGGATTCCCCCCAGATATCATCAATCCCTTTTACTATCGGATGGTTTTCCATACCTTCAGCGATAAGCCCGCGGGTGCTTTCCACTTGGTGATGTCCATAGTGGTTAATCCATGTCTCGCCGAAAACCTGCCGCCCATATCCGCCGTCCAATTCCTTGCTTCGAAAACTGTACTTAGCATAGCGACTTTTCGTATTCTTCCGGTAATTGAACGCGTGTGTAGATGTCCTCAAACCTATAATGGGCTTACCTGAGTTAGTATAGTCAATAATGTATTTCATCTGCTCATCAGGAAGCTCACGAAAACGCAGGAACATAACCATAAGGTCGGCCTTTTCGAGAACTTTGAGTCCGGGAATGTTATCAAGTGTCATCGGGTCTATTTCGCCGGTCTCTTTATTTACGGCAAAAAGCAGGGTGCATTTAAAGCCCTGCCGAACGGCCAATATCCTGGCAAGCTGGGGCATCAAGTCCTCTGAACGGTATTCTTCGTCGCCAATGACAAAAACAATGTGCTTGCCCTTACCCGGGCCCCTGCGCCCTCTGAGAACTACTCTGGATTTGGCTTCAGCCATTCCGGCTAAAAGAAAGGTCAATAACATCGAAACCAGCAAAAAAAGATTAATGGAATGTTTAGTCTTGTTCATCTTCATCTCCTTTAAAATTTACTCAGTAATCGTTAAATTCACAGACAGCAGATTTTGTAGTATAACAAATCCTTTCTTGTTTTTCAACTCCTTCAACAACGTCGAACATTTTTCTATTTTTTACTCATAAATTCACCTGCATAAAAAATTTCAAAAAAAGCCAAAGCATATTGATTTTTAAGTCAGATTTGGTATATTAGCTTGTTTGAAGCTCAACAGTGAAACTGAACAGGTTCAAAATGGGAAATATGAAATTTAGGAGAGGTATAATGAGTAGAAGGCCATATTTTTCAATTTTTAGTTTAGCTTTAGTATTATGCCTGGCGTGGACTACTTTTACCCAGGCCGGGGACAAGCCAACAACCCTTGATACCGACCCGAATCTTGCCGGCTGGTGGAAGTTCGATGAAACATCAGGCAAAACCGCCGCAGACTCTTCGAAATACAACCGCAAGGGCACTTTAAAGGAAGGTATATCTTTCGAAAAAGATTCTACCTCAGGCCGGATATCAAAAGCTCTGAAGTTCGGCCGGGGCGATGGTTATGTACAGATAACCAAATACAAAGGCGTTACAGGCACGCGACCTCGAACCGTAGCAGCATGGTGCAGGACGACAGAAACAAGAGGCGAAATCATATCCTGGGGCACGGATGATTTCGGTAAGATGTTTACATTCTGTTTTATTAGAGGCCGTATTGGCATAAGACCCAATGGGGGATATCTCTATATCAACGAAGAGACCGACGACGACGAGTGGCATCATGTAGCAGCAGTAGTGGAAGAAGTCGAACTGCCAAATCTCCATGATGATGTTAAACTCTATAAGGACGGGGAGCCTGCCGAAATCCATGACATCGGACTTTTGGACCTTTGGCCTATTGACACCGGTAACGAACTCGATGTCAGCATAGGCGATGGATTCAAAGGTCTCATCGACGATGTCCGTATTTATGACCGTGTTCTTTCCGAAGACGAAATAAACGCTTTGTTTAAATTGCAGAGCGATAAGCCGTTACCCAAATCAAAATGATAATCTCTAAGATGGTGAAAGGAGATAAATGATGGACAATATTAAAGTTACTCGACGCCGATTTATGCGTGACAGTGCAATGGCCGCAGCAGGAATAGCTGCTGGACTCGGAGCCGGCGGACAAAATGCAAAAGCCGCTACAGTCAGTACATCGAAAATTCTCAACTACAATCAGAATATGGAATATCGCCGGCTGGGCAAGACCAATCTTATGGTCTCGGCCGTCTGCCTCGGTGGGCACTCCAGAAGCAACCAGGCCGAACGCAATGAAATCATCAGCCGCTGCATCGACGCAGGCATAAACTACGTTGACTCGTGCAGTAGGGGCGAGGTCATCAGAGATGCCAAGGCACTCAAAGGTCGCCGCGAAAAGATGTACATGGCGTTATCCCATTGTGGGCACGAGGTGCGCGAGAAAGAATACCGCACCACCAAAAAGCTGATGGAAGTGCTGGATGGATTGCTGAAAGAATCAAAACTGGAATACACCGATTTGTGGCGTATCACCTGTTACGAACCGGGCGGAAGACACACATTCAACACGGCCTGTGAGTTTGTCGGCGCCCTGGAAAAAGCCAAAAAACAAGGCAAGGCCCGCTTTATCGGCTTTTCAACTCACGACCGCAAATGGATCAAGTTTATGATAGAGTACTTCCCTAATCTCGAAGTGGTCCTCTTTCCTTTCACCACGATGAGCAAGAGAGCCCCAAAAGACAGTGTCTTCGAAGCCCTCAAGAAACAGGACGTCGGCGCCTTCGGCATCAAGCCTTTTGCCGCCGGCTCACTTTTCATCAGAGGTGACCGGAAAAAGAGAGATCAAAACGCACGCCTGGCCATTCGATATATACTGAATACTAACACTGTAATACCAATTCCTGGATTGAACAGCATCCATTACGTCGATAACGTCGCAAGGGCGGTTATGGAACGCCGCCAGCTCGATATAAAGGAAAAGGCTGAACTGGACAACGCAAACAAACAGGCCCTGGCAACACTGCCAAGCAATTATCAATGGCTCAGGAACTGGCAGTATGTCTAAACGGTGGCCTTCGTCCAATTAACCGTTCGTTATGTGTCAAAGCAAAAGTGCCTGTCTTGACGTCTAAATTAATACAAGGACAGAAAGTATGAAAAATTATTTCTCGATGCTCATTTTTGCAGCAGTAGTTGTTGCCGCATCAGGTTGTCAAAACGTAAAGTCAACACAGAAAAAACAAACAAATCCTGCACCGGCAACCGGCATAGAACCTGCAGCAGTTACGGAAGCTGCATTGGAGAATGAGCCGCCACTGCTGCTTGACGATGAGCCTCTATTGTTACTTGATGACGGGCCGGACGAAAACTCATCATCCGAATCGATGGCCGACAATAGCCGCTGCTTTGTCTGCCACATCAATTACACGCAGGAAGAAATTGCCGTCACTCATGCACGTCAGGGCATGGGCTGCGCAAATTGTCACGGCGAGTCCGACGAACATATTGCTGATGAATCCTGGGCGTCAGGCGGAAATGGCACAGCACCGGATATAATGTTTCCGCGGGAAAAGATTAATCCATTCTGTATTGATTGCCATAATAAGGAAAAAATCGACACCGAACAGCACAAGCCTCTCTTTGCAGACAACAACGATGAAAAATATTGTACCGATTGCCACGGCGACCACCGCCTGACAAATCGCAAATGCAAATGGAAATAATTCTACCTGATTCAACAGGATTTTATTATACGGAAACAAACTGGTTTTTTATTCTCATTAATACCCCACGAAATATATCATTCACTCCCTGTATATCCTGAAATAAGCTTTTTTACGTTATATCGGTGTTTCAAAGATAAAAAATAACTGTCACGCAATGACCAATTGAAATTTTCCTTGACGGGAAGGTGGGAAATTTGGTATAGATAATATTAGGGAATATTGTGCCTGCGCAGACGGGCATCTGGGGCTTTGAGGATATTCGGCGGGTGCAATTCATATAATTTTCCGAATAGACGAGGAATTATTATGTGCGACAGAGTTGTAATTGAAACTTTGTGCTTGCAGTTGCAGTGAGGTTTTACCACTCAATTAACAACCTATACCCATTTTTAAGGAGGACTATGATGTCTAAAAAATTGGATTATTTATTTTCTTTTGTTCTGGTGTTGGGCTTTGGCCTGACCGCGGGGGTCGCCGGCGCAAGCGAGATAAAGATTAACTTCCAGTCAGGCGGAGCGCCAATACCGGATGGGTATCTACCCGATAATGGCGAAGTCTTCGACGACCGCGGTAACGGCTGGAGCTACGGGTGGGACGAAGACATGAAGGGCCATGCGCGTGACCGCAACAGCTCCAATGCACCCGACCAGCGTTACGATACATTGAACCACCCTCAATACGGCACTGATAGTATATGGGAGATAGCCTTGCCCAACGGCACTTACAATCTGTTTCTGGTTTGCGGCGACCCATCCTACGGGAACCAGACCAATAACTATGATGTCGAAGGTGTGCTGCTAATTGATCCTGATCCGTATCCTCCCGAACCCGCCTTTGACTATGACGAATTCAACGTGACGGTAGAGGTAAGCGATGGCCGTCTAACCATCCAGCCAGGCACCGGCGCTGAAAACTGCAAGATATGCTTCGTGGATATAGAAAGTGAAGCTCTTACCCGGTTTTTCCAGAAGGCCAGAGAGCCCGACCCTGCTGACGGCGCCCAAGGTGTGGTCGATCCAATCCTTATGTGGACGTCCGGGGATACGTCAGTAGCCCAGCACGTGTATTTCGGTACAAACCCGGACGATCTGATTAAAGTTAGCGAGCAGGCTTTTACGGTTTACTGGTATCCGGAATCCATTGATCCGGGAACGAAATATTACTGGCGGATCGACGGGGAAGAAGCCGACGGTACTGTTATCACGGGTGATGTCTGGAATTTCGTATCAATGTCGTTGTCCGCCTGGGGACCGGGTCCGTCCGACGGCGCCACCGATGTGATGATAGACGCCCAGCTAAGCTGGGGCGAAGGTCATTCCGACTTACCACTGAAGCACCATGTCTTCTTTGGCACCGATGAGACTGAAGTGACCGAAGGTACCGGCGATACCGATAAAGGAATCCTGGAAGAGGCAACTTATAATCCTGGATTGCTTAATGCGGATACCACCTATTACTTCCGCGTCAATGAGGTCGAGATGTTCGGAGCAGAACGAGAAGGCGACGTCTGGAGCTTTAAGACAGTTGAGCCGGGCCCGGGCAAGATTATCCGCGAGTGGTGGTTTAATATGAGTGGTTCTGCTGTATCCGACTTGACGAGCAATGATCGGTATCCCGATAATCCTGACGGCTCGGAATATGTATCGTACTTCCAGGGTCCTACAAACTGGGCGGAACAATACGGCAGCCGGCTTCGCGGCTGGCTGTTCGCCACGGAAACGGGCGACTACACATTCCTTATTGAAGCCGAGGACCAAGGTGAAATACGCTTGAGCACCGATGAGGACCCGGCCAATGCGGTCATGATTGCCAGTACAGAAGGTGAGGCGGAGTCGCAGCCACAGGTCCTTGAGGCCGGCAATAGATATTACATCGAGGCCTTGATGAAGCACAATACGATTGGTGACAGTATCATGGTTTCCTGGCAACGCCCCGGTGGCACCATGGAGGTGATTAGTGCCTATTATGTCGGCTCAACACCATTTCTGGCCGAGAAAGCCTTTGCTTCGTCTCCTGCTGATGGTGCTTCGGACATAAAGCAAACAGCGATTCTTAACTGGTCGCCGGGTGTTAATGCTGCTTCACATCAGTTATACTTCGGCACCGACGCAGATGCCGTCAAAAATGCTGATACCAGCTCACCTGAGTACAAAGGCACCAGGCAACTTGACTCTGAAAGTTATGATCCCGGTCAACTCGAGTGGTTTACTACGTACTACTGGAGAATCGATGAGGTCAATGAAACACATCCCGACAGTCCCTGGACAGGCAGCCTGTGGAGCTTTACGACAGCCAACTTCCTTATAGTGGACGATATGGAGAGCTACAATGACATTAATCCCGATGAGCCCGGGAGCAACAGGATATTTAATGCCTGGATAGACGGTTTCGATAATCCCGCAATAAACGGTTCTATCGTCGGTCATGCTACTCCTCCATTTGCCGAACAAAGTATTGTTCACGGCGGCAGGCAGTCGATGCCGTTTGCCTACGATAACGCCGTTGGTAAATCCGAGGCGACTTATGTCTTGACTGAACAGCGTGACTGGACCGAGAATGGTATCAGCACTCTGGTAATCTGGTACATCGGCGATGCGGCCAACACCGCCGAACCGATGTATGTTGTCCTCAACGGCACCGCTGCTGTTACCAATGGTAATCCCAATGCAGCACAGGAAGCTGCCTGGACCGAATGGACTATCGACCTACAAAGGTTTGCGGACCAGGGTGTGAACCTTACTAATGTTAATACGATTACTCTTGGCTTCGGCAACAGAACCAATCCTGTAGCCGGCGGTGCAGGTATGATGTACTTTGATGATATTCGTCTGTACCCACCAGCGCCTTAAACCGGGATTTGGCTGTAAAGTTAAACTGTACAGTAGATTTTAATCCGGGGCCTATGCCGATTCGATTCGGTATAGGCCCCGCTTGTTTTATGAACGACAAAGTTAAATAGGTGAAATAGTGCTTATAATAATTTATAATATTAGGCGAATACTATCAGAGACCAGAATTTCGAAAAAAACGAAGAAAGCTTGTGTCCAGAATAAAAAACGTCTGGAAATGGTAATGGAGCCGGAAAATGTACAGGTCAAAAATAATATTTACGATTGTATTAATCGCAGTTTTATTAAGCGCCACACTTTTGCATGCCCGGACAATAAATCGCGACTACGGTATCATCAAGAACCAGAACAGCCCGCATGCAAAACTTAAGAGTGTTGACTTGAAGGATGTCCGCTGGACAGATGGTTTCTGGGCGGAACAGTTTGTAAAGACATGCGATGTCACTCTTCCCCGGCTGTGGGAGTTGGCATCGGACCCGGAAAAAGGACACGCCATTCAGAATTTGAGAATTGCAGCCGGCATTGAAACCGGAAAATTCGAAGGCACCCACTGGCAGGACGCCTGGATTTACAAGTGGCTTGAGAGTGCCTGTTACATTTACTCTCTTACCGGCAGCGAGGAACTCGTCAAAAAGATTGATGAGATTATCAGTGTAATTGCTAAGGCACAAAGGCCGGATGGTTACGTCGCCTCTCAGACTATTGCCCGTAACTGGCCAAGGTTCCGGGATCCCCATCATCACGAGCTGTACACAATGGGTCACCTTATCACAGCCGCCTGCATTCACCACCGGATTACCGGCAAAACGACACTGCTTAACGTTGCTCGCAAAGCTGCTGATTATATTTACGATACATTTAAGGGACGTGAGACAAAGCTGGCCGAATTCCCAATCAACCCATCAATCATTATGGCCGGCGTCGAACTGTATCGTACGACGGGCGTAAAAAAATACCTGGACATGGCCAATTTCTTCATCGACTGGCGGGGAAGCCGTTACGGAAACGGAAGACGAAATGCCTGGGGCGTTCTAACAAACGGCAGCGACCTCAACCAGAACTGGCGGCCGCTCCGCAAAGAAACCGAAGTGGTCGGCCACGCCGTTTTCTTTACCTACCTGTATGCAGGCGCGGCCGATGCCTTTATGGAAACCGGTGACAAATCGCTGCTCGACGCACTTGAAAGACTCTGGTCGGACCTCGTAAATAAAAAGATGTATATCACCGGCGGTGTAAGCCCTATGCACAAAGCCCACCCCGTCCGGAGCTTTCAACCCGGCCGGCTTTCAGCTATCGTCGGCGATTCCATCCACGAAGGTGTCGGCGGCCCTTATGATTTGCCGAATGATTCGGCCTACAACGAGACCTGCGGGCAAATCGGAAACCTGATGTGGAACTGGCGTATGCTCGCAATTACCGGCCAGGCGCGCTTCGCCGATATAATGGAACGAACTCTTTTCAATTCCATTATTTCCGGTATCGAGGTTGACGGCGACAACTGGTCATATACCAATCCGCTTCGCTGGCATGGCCCTGAGCACATACTGCGCAGCAACGATACGCATAAACGCCTGGAACCCGGAAAGAGGATGATCTGCTGTCCTACGAATCTCCTGCGAACTGTTGCCTCCTGGCATAATTATCTTTACAGCACCAATGATAAAGGTCTATGGATTCATCACTATGGAGGGAATGTTTTTGACGGCGAACTTGCCGATGGACGTAAAATAAAGCTAACTCAGAAAACCGACTACCCTTGGGACGGCAGGGTGCGCATAACTGTAGATAATATTGAGTCCGTTGATGCGTTTTCCATTCTCCTGAGGATTCCCGCCTGGGCCAAGAAAGCTAAGGTTACTGTTAACAGCAGGGCTGTAAAAGCTAAGTGCACGCCGTCATCATACACAACCATTACACGAAAGTGGGCTGCCGGTGACGTTATTGAGCTGGACCTGCCTATGCCGGTCAGAATGATTACGGCAGACCCGCTCATAGAGCAGACCCGGAACCAGGTCGCAGTCATGCGAGGCCCGCTCGTTTATTGCCTTGAGTCCGTTGATGTGCCGGTGGGGATTCGGTTCGAAGACATCTGCCTTCCAGCCAATGCCAAATGGAAAACTCAGTATAAGCCCAACCTGCTCGGCGGCGTAACAATCCTAAAGACAAAAGCTTTGGTCCTTGATAAAACCATAGAAGAAGATATCGGCGGCTATCGCCAGGTGCGAGATATTCAGCCCCGTCGAATAGACTTCACTATGATACCGTACTACGCATGGAACAATCGCGACGAGCCGAAGATGACCGTCTGGCTGCCTGTCAGATGGTAGCTAAAATATGAAAGCATCAGAACGCCGAAAAATGAGCCGATCACATTTTTTACAACAAGCATCTAAGTGAAACTTAAGGTGGATTCACTGAAGCCGTATTTTCGGCTTTGAGTTTATGAACAATTGTCAGAAGTTCTTCGGGTGAAGATATCTTCAATTCTGTAGCATAACGGAGGTCATTAAGAAGTGACACATCTTCTTTATCAAGAAACGGCCCTAAAAATGTAACTTCATGCTGTTTATCTATCCAAACAGTTTCACTATTTTTGCTTTTGATCTCAACAGAATTACTATCTGAAAATGTAAGCACCTTTGTTGAACCATCGTAGCTGGAGGTCTTAGGAGGATCTAAAGAACAAATTACCCATTCAGTTTTCTTTGACAAAATGCCTCCACTATGTGATAAATGATTGATCCACAAATTACCTACCTGAAAACTTTTCGACGAACGCACAGAGGATAAATTTAGAGACCAGTTAATATATTTGGTTATCCCTCTTTCAAATCGAAACAAGGGACCCCATTGAACTATTAAGATCGAAATTATGCAGACAAGAACACAAACTAATATATGTATTGAATTAGATGATGATTTTACGAACTTCCGTCTACTGAGAATGAACAATAGAATGCAACAAACTAAGGCTGATTCAGTTCCATTAATAAGTAAGCTTAATGCGTCAAGGGGGCTCAACAAGCTGCTGATTAAGTATGCAACAACAATACTTATGATAATTTTTTTCTTCATTATGTGATCCCTTATTCATTGCTTAAAAGGTTCTAAGTCAGAAATTAATTCAGGCACATTCACGTCATTCTATTTTTTTTGGCCTATTAACTAAAACCATACATAAAACTCGCCAACAAAAGAATTATACACTTATTTATTGAACAAATGTACACTTTTCTCAACAGTAAAAGTCATCAACTAATCCCCTAAAACCGGCCTATTTTATACTTCCATTACAGCCTCGCTTAAGTTATGATTATTACGGTCGGTGATTTCGTATCTCCTGCCCATAATTATACTAAAACAATATGATGGTAATACGCTATGTTAAAAGAAAAAATGCTGTCTAATTTGTTAATCCCCACCTTAATCTTTGGCCTGATAGTCATCTCCGCTGTCAATGCGGATGACCAGCCGCAGTGGGGCCAAAGGTATTCCCGGAACATGGTCTCTGACGAAACTCACTTGCCTGATACTTTTGACCCTGAGACCGGTAAAAACATAAAGTGGATAGCAGACCTTGGCACACAAACCTACTCAACACCCGTAGTAGCCAATGGCAGGGTGCTGATTGGCACGAACAACGATATCCCGCGCGACCCCCGGCACAAGGGAGACCGCGGCGTGTTATTATGCCTGGATGAAAAAGACGGCAGCCTCTGCTGGCAGCTTATCGTTCCAAAACTAAAACCAAATCTCTATCGGGACTGGCCCCGCTCCGGCATATGCTCGCCGGCCACTGTCGAAGGGGACAAAGTTTATATCGTCAGCAATCGCGGCGAGGTAATGTGCCTTGATCTCAACGGACTGGCCAATGGCAATGACGGACCATACAGAGACGAAGCCCGCCATATGACACCGCGGAAAGCCGAGCCTCTTGAACTGTCAAAAACAGATGCCGACATCATCTGGCTCTACGATATACGAAACGAGTCAGGAGTCCATCAGCACGATGCCGCCCATAGTTCGATACTCTTACACGGCCGGTACTTATACGTCAACACCAGCAATGGCATCAACGATAGACACAAATTCATTCCCGCACCCGATGCCCCGAGTCTGATTATCCTTGATAAAACGACAGGCCGTCTCGTAGCTCAGGACAACGAGCACATCGGTCCGCGGATATTCCATAGCACCTGGTCGTCTCCCGCTCTTGGTAAGGTAAATGGCCGCTCGCTGGTGTTCTTCTGCGGCGGCGATGGTATCTGCTACACCTTCGACGCATTAAACCCCACTACCAGGATACAGCAGGTACAGAAAATAAAAAACATCTGGAAGTACGATTGCGACCCTGAATCACCGAAAGAAAACGTACACCAATATATGAGAAATCGCAACGTAAGCCCAAGCAATGTCAAGAGTATGCCCGTCTTCCACGATGACCGTCTCTATATAACACATGGAGGCGATATCTGGTGGGGCAAGAATCAATCCTGGCTCAAGTGTATCGACGCAACCGCAGACGACGATGCCACAAACTCCCGTGAGCTTTGGTCATACGAGCTTAACAAAGGCCACTGCTGCTCAACGCCCTCAGTCCACGACGGACTGGTTTTTGTCGCAGATTGCGAGGGATACATCCACTGCGTAGATGCAAAAACAGGAAATCCTTACTGGACACACGACACCGGAAATGAAATATGGGCCTCGACACTTGTGGCCGATGGAAAAATATATATCGGTACCCGCCGCGGTAATTTCCGGGTGTTCGCCGCCGACAGGAACAAGAAGATTATCAGCTCGATTAAGCTGGACAGCCCCATACACGGCTCGCCCGTCGCCGCCAATGGTGTGCTATATATTGCTACAATGAAGAAACTCTACGCTGTGAAAGAATCAACAGAATAGACCGAATAAATCCTGCCTGTGGAATAGAAAACATTTAATTTGCAGGATAATTAAAAGCTCGGCAATAACAGCTTTTTTAAGGAGAAGATAATGAAACACATCAATTCCTTTCTGCCTGCTCTCGTTCTCGGACTTGTCCTGACACTCACTTATAGCACCTCCGCACCGGCTGCAAACATTATTGTAGAGCAATGGACTCGCTTTGAGAACACAATGATTAGTGCAAGGGATTACGACAATCCTGTGCAGGATATTAAAGTACGTGTTGAATTTACCGCGCCCAGTGGAAACAAAAGAATGTTCCTTGCCTTCTGGGATGGAGGCCGACTATGGCGTATCCGATTTTCGCCGGACGAGCTGGGCAACTGGACTTACAGAACTGCCTGCTCGGACATAAATAATAACGGGCTTCACAACCTGAATGGCTCGTTTCAATGTGAACAATACACGGGCGTTCTTCCTCTTTTCAGGCATGGAGAATTGCGCCTTTCCGAAAATCGGCGATACTTCGAGCACTCTGACGGCACTCCTTTTTTCTGGCTGGCCGATACAGTCTGGTGTGGTCCTGCACTTTCGGACCTGAATGACTGGAATATTTTCCTCAATGATCGTCTGTGGAAGGAATTTACAGCTATCCAGTTCGTAATGACCCAATGGCGTATGACCAAAACAGATGCCGAGGGAAATTCCACTTTTACAGGTAAGGAAAAAGTCGCCGTCAATCCCGCGTATTTCCACCGATTGGACAAATATATCGACGCAATTAACGACGCGGGGCTTGTCGCAGTACCGGTCCTGCTCTGGGCAATCCGTGGCGATGAAAATCCCGGCTACTATTTACCTGAAGACCAGAAAATTGTCCTGGCCGAATACATGATAGCAAGATACGGTGCTCATCAGGTAATCTGGTTCCTCGGCGGTGACGGCAATTATAGCGGTGAAAATGCTCAAACCTGGAAGAATGTCGGCCGTGCGGTTTTCAACAAAGACCAGCATCGTCTGGCCACAATGCACGTCAGGGGAAGGAGCTGGATCGGCAAGGAATTCCGCGGCGAGCCGTGGTTCAGTTTCATAGGTTACCAGAGCGGACACGGTGACGACGAAAAAACCTTCCGCTGGCTGAACCAGGGCCCGCCCGCAACTGAATGGAACAACAAACCTGACCTGCCCGTAATTAATATCGAACCAAACTACGAAGCACACAACGGCTACACCTATCGAAAAGTCCACAACGACCATTCCGTCCGTCGTGCCGCTTACTGGAGTCTGCTTGTCTCTCCGACAGCAGGCGTAACCTACGGCGGACAGGGAATCTGGGGCTGGCACACAAAGGTACAGGCCCCGGCTGACCACATCCGCACAGGTCTCGGCTCGCCATGGTTCGTCGCAAAAGACCTTCCCGGTGCATTGAGCATGAAATACCTCTGCCAGTTCTTTAAAACAATCGAATGGTGGAGGCTGGTTCCTGCTCAGGAAATTATCATCGACCAGCCCGGAGCAAAAGACGCCTCGAAATTCATCGCTGCGGCAAAATCAAATGAAGGTGACATAGCTGTCGTTTACCTGCCTGAAGGCGGTTCCGTCACTGTAAAAACCGACTCACTCAACAAAACTGCAACCGCTCGCTGGTACCACCCCCGCACAGGCGGCTGGCTCAACGCCGGTAAGATTGAACAATCCCCTCAGACTTTCAAGGCCGTGGACAAAAATGACTGGATCTTGTTGATTGAAGCAAAATAAGAAATTGGCTTTATAAGGACAAAACTATCATGAGAAAAGCTACAATACTGGTTTCGTTGCTTCTTTTTACCGGGTTTGTTTTTGTTCCGACTATCTCTGTTGCAAAGGCGGCCAGGACCTTAACTGTCTTCAACGTGGTCGATTACGGAGCAAAAGGAGATGGGAAAAGCCTTTGTACCGGGCCCATACAAAAGGCCGTGGACGCCTGCGCCGCCGCAGGAGGCGGAACGGTATATCTGCCCGCCGGAAAATATCTGTCGGGCGCAATCTTTCTAAAAAGCAACGTAACACTGAACATCAGCGAGGGAGCAAAACTGCTGGCGAGCACCGATTTCGAGGATTTCCCGCCGTTTAAGCCAAACTGGAGTATCCTCTCAGACGACACAAGACGTTCGAGCCTTATTACCGGCATCGACCTCGAAAACATAGCCGTCACCGGAAGAGGCACCCTGAACGGCCAGGGCCGGCCGTGGTGGGAGGCCCTTCGAAAAGATAAAAACATTAAAGACACACGAAAAAAGATTCTTACTTACGGCAGGCCAAGAGTCATCAATCTTTATCGCTGTCAAAATGTCCTTATCCGGGACGTCACCATAGTTGACTCCCCCTCATGGACAGTCCATCCGGTTGGCTGCGAAAACCTCGTCGTGGACGGCATTTCAATTATCAATCCCGAATCCGGCCCGAACACCGATGGTGTAAATCCCGAATCCTGTCTCAATGTCCGTATATCAAACTGCTTTATCGACACCGGAGATGACTGTATCACGTTAAAATCCGGCAAGGACGAAGAGGGCAGATTAAAGGCGAAACCTACGGAGAATGTCACCATTACGAACTGTGTAATGTACAAAGGGCACGGAGCCATCGTTATCGGCAGCGAAATGTCGGGAGGCGTCCGCAACGTCACCGCCAGTAACATCGTCTGCGTCGGAACCGACCGTGCTGTCCGTATTAAAAGCACACGCGGCCGCGGCGGCGTTGTCGAAAACATTCGCTACTCAAACTTTATAGTTGAAAACGTCAGAGAGCCAATCTACATCACGAGCTTTTACACAAAGACGGACCCCGAGCTTTTTTCACAAAGGACACCGATTTTTCGCGACATCGCCATAAGCAACTTCACCATTAAAAACTCACCGTGCATGGCTAAAATCTACGGCCTGCCGGAAATGCCGATACAGGGACTGCGACTCAACGATATCGTGGCCTCAACTAAGGTCGGATTAGTTTGCGACAGCACCGTGGCTCTTGAATTGCATAACGTGCAGGTCAACACTACAAAAGGGCCTGCTTTTACCATCACAAACTGTAAAAATATCGAGCTAAATGGAATCAAAACCGCAAATCCGCAAGCGGGTGAGCCGGTCGTCCGAATGGCAAACGTCCGGGATGCCTTTATCTACGCTTGTAGAGCATTACCGGGAACAGACAGCTTTCTTGAACTCAATGGGCCGGCTACCAGAGGCATTCATTTTGTTGCAAACCATCTTTCCGCTGCAAAGAATTCGTTCGTTCTTAAAAATGGTGCCCAGAAACAAGCTGTTGTGGAAAAACAGTAGATACCTTTACACCATGTGATGAGTATCGGACTGATATTGATAAGGAGAAACAGTTATGAAAAATGATATCATCCACAAACCAAACGTTGTTTTCAATGACGGCCGGGCCTTACGGCAGGACGGTGCAATGCACCGCCGCGAATTCCTGAAAAAAATCGGCTGTGCCGGCGCCGGGCTTACTCTTGCCGCCGTTAGCCAACCATTATCAGCCCAAACACCCAGCGAATTACCAACACGTGTTCTTGGCCGGACAAAACAGAAAGTCTCTATACTCGGACTCGGAACGGCACCGGTGGGCGAAGGCCCCGTTGATGTCCAGGAGGGTATTAAGATATTTGGTGAAGCTATCGACCGTGGTGTAACCTACATCGATACTGCGAAGATTTACGGCAACGCCGAGGAAATACTCGGTCACCTGGTCCCGAAGCGGCGCGATAAGCTGTTCCTGGTTACTAAGGTCTCGACCGATAATGCACAAAGGGCGGAGCGTTCCCTGGGCGAATCGATGCGCCTGCTTAAAACTGATTACCTCGACCTCGTCCATATCCACAGTATCGGCGGCAAAAATATCGACCGCGTCCTTGCTAATGACGGTGTCCTCGAATATCTGCTTAAGCAGAAGGAAGCGGGCAAGATACGTTTCATTGGAATATCAGGGCACAACAGGCCGCCCAATTTCGTCCGTATGATCAAGACCGGCCAGATTGATGTGATTATGTGTGTTATGAACTACGCTGACAGAAACATCTATGATTTCGAAGGTAAGGTTTTGCCCGAGGCAAGAAAACGCAACGTCGGCTGCGTCGCTATGAAGGTCTATGCCGGCATTAAGGGCGGCTTCCGCAATCACAGAAGCGGCTACATAGGCTGTGTTACCGGGCCCGCTTATTTGCCAAACGCAATGGCTTACGCCCTCGACCTCGAAGGCGTTAGTGTTGCGGTTGTTGGTCCATATACGGTCGAGCAGTCAATACAGAACGTACAGTTTGCCCGGAAATATAAACCCCTCACAAAAGAGCAGCGCACCTCATTGCTGGAGCACGGAAGAAAGCTGGCGCCGGGTCTTGGACCGCGGTATGGGGCGATAACATAAAACTGACACATTTCGGCTGCAATTGGTCGTGAAAGAGCAAAATAAAAAATAGGAAGCATTAGATGGTAAACAACAAAATTCTATTTTGGACAACCGTTACAATCTTGGTGATATCTATGCCGGTTTTGGCTGCGGATTGGCCTCAATGGCGCGGGCCGTTTTTTAATGGTTCCACTAACGAAAAAAACCTCCCTGATTCCTTCAGTCAAACCGAAGGCATCATTTGGGTCAGCCCGCTTCCCGGCCCCAGCGGTGCAACTCCTGTCATCTGCAACTCCCGGATTTTCGTCAGTTCAACTGTCAGAGGAGAAGCCAATTTTGTCGCTATGTGCTTTGATGCCCGCAACGGCATAAAATTATGGGAAAAACCTATCGGCTCGGATACCCGCCGATTTCCACGTAATAATATGGCCTCGCCTTCCCCAGTCACCGACGGCAAATATGTCTTTTTCCTTTACGGCAGCGGCCACCTGGCCGGCTTCGACTACGAAGGGAACAAACTATGGTCGCGCAACATCGAAGAAGAATACGGCAACTTGGCATTGCAGTTCGGATATAGTTCCAGCCCGCTGCTTTATCAAAATAAACTCTTTGTTCTCGTGGTTCGTCGTAACAAGCCTTACCGCGAACCGTGGAGTGATACACCACTCGATTCGTTCATGATGGCGCTCAATCCGCAAACCGGCAAAACTATCTTCGAACAGCAGCGTAAAACCAACGCATTTGACGAGGGAATGGAAACATACAGCACGCCAACTCCCTTTATTCGTAATGGACAAACGGAAATCCTCAATACCGGCGCCGACTTTGTAACCGCACACAACCCCGATACGGGAAAAGAATTATGGCGTTTTGAATATCATACGAATAAAGTCCGGGATTCCCGTGTCATTCCTTCTCTTGTTACCGGCGACGACCTGATTTTCGGCGCTCGACACAAGCACGGCGGTGTCTTTGCTCTTCAACCCCCCAACCTAAACAATCCGTCTCAGGCCCGCATCATCTGGAATTACAATGGTCCCTCTCCCGATGCCAGCACTCCTCTTTATTATCAGAAACGCCTGTATGTACTTAACGGCATCAGGCATGGAAAAGTGGTAACCTGCCTTGAGCCCAACACCGGCCGCCAAATCTGGCAGGGCACAATCGGCGGGCGAGGCCCCTGGCGCGCCTCACTCACCGGCGCAGACGGAAAACTTTACTGCATAAATGAGACAGGTGAAGTCGTAGTCCTCGCAGCAGGCGGCAATGAGTTCAAAATTATCTTCCAGACAAAGATAGACGAGCCAAGAATTCAGTCTTCTATAGCTGTCGCCGATGGCCGCCTCTTCATCCGTACTGCTGAAAATCTCTACTGCATCGGCAAATAACAACGTACTTTGTTATCAGCTCTGCCCGGGTAAAACGAAAATCCCGCCTCAAAAGGTTGTATAATAAATGTAAATAGAGTAACATTAGTTTTCCTACACTTTGTTATACTACTTAAGGTCAACTGGGAAATACCCGTTCAGAATACGGTGGGGCCCAAGAAATAAAAACAACGTTATGAAATACACTATGGTACTGCTTATAACCCTGCCGGCAATAGCACTGCTAACAAACACAGGCACAGCACAGGATAGAGGTCCGGCGCGTTCTATGGTAGCCGTACGCACGGACACCCCTCCGGTAATTGATGGGAAACTCGATGAGGCCTGCTGGTCGCAGGCGAATGTGGCAACGGATTTCACCGACTACAGAATCGAACAATTGGCCAAAGAACAGACATTTGTACGAGTGCTTTACGACGACGAGAACATCTACATCGCCTTTGAGTGTATTGAACCGGACCCCAACAGCATAGTAGGTGTCGAACGAAAATACGACCAGTCCCTCCACGAGGAAGACTCTGTGACCGTTCGGCTTGACACATTTCATGACCACCGCTGTTGCTACGTCTTTGCCGTCAATACTCTGGGGACACGCTTCGACGCACGAATGGGGCTTTTCGATTATTATGAGGATGACACCTGGGGCTGCGAATGGACGGCCGCCTGTACAGTCGGGAAAGACCGCTGGTTTGCGGAAATGTCTATCCCGATTCGCAATATGCTCTTTGAACAAAAAGATGCTGCCACCTGGGGACTTAATTTCTACCGTCGGGAAAAAGCCAAATCGGAAAGAAGTTATTGGTGCTATCGAAACAGCCGGGCCCGCTATCCGAATGAATTCGGCCATCTGACAAATCTGGACCTTGCGAAAGTCAAGCTCAAGCAGAAACCTTCTTACGAAACCTATTTTAGCACTACATCAGACCTCAAAAGATTCAGTAACAAATTATCCACAGGTCTGGACATGTCATTGAGATTAAATTCGGAGTTAACCAGTGCATTCACCGTAAACCCGGACTTCGGTCAGGTCGATGCCGACCCCGACACTATTGAACTAAGGGACACCGAGCGATTTCTCAGAGAGAAACGTCCTTTCTTCCGTGAAGGCAACGAGCTGTTCGGCTCGCCCCTGAATATCTATTACAGCCGGCGTTTCATGGATATTGAGGCTGGAGCGAAAATGACTGGGCAGGGCCGAAATTGGGCACTCGGTATCCTGGACGTTCAGGGCGAAATAGAGCGGGAGGATAATGAGTTCACCGGTAATTACCATGTAGGAAGGTACATCCATAACATAGGGGAAAACTCCCACGTCGGCGGAATCTGGGCCAACTCCAACCGCTCGGATGGTATGAACATAACAGGCGGAATTGATGCGCGTCTGTTTTTTGACAGCACAACTTCGTTTACCGCCCAGTTTTTGGGATTGAGAGATTCCGAAGGAATCGAAACAGATGGTATTTATGACCATGATGCTTACGGCTTGTTAACCGCTATCAGTGGAGGAACCAGACCTGTCTACTGGCGCCTGGACTACCGTGACATTAGTCGGGGTTTTCGCCCTGACCTGGGCTATATCCCCAGGAGGGACATCCGCGGTCCCGGTTCCTACCTGCGGTATAGAGAATATTATGACCAGGGTATTTTAAAATCGATTGGTGCAGTTTCAGAAGTCCAAATCTATGAAAACAATGACCATGATACTACACTGCGCGATTTCTTAGAGGCAGTTGGGGCTGGTTTTCGAAATGAAATCGAAATCTGGTACATACACAGCGATCGTTATCATGCTCCCTATCAGAATCGGTACGACAGAATCAGACTCGAATATAATGAGGAGGTGGATGTATGGGATTCTATCACCGCCAGCGTTGCAAAAGGTGTCTATGAAGAGGAACCTTATAAAGAATATTCACTGGAAAAACCTTTTAAAATTACCGAACGCATGGTATCAACATTCGAGGGCAACTACCGCATACAAGAAGAAAATGGAAATGAGGATATCTGGCTGTGGCGCTCGGTTACACAATATACCTTTCCCTGGAACGGAAGAATAAAGTTCACCGCAGAACAAACTTCAGAGGACCGGCATAACCTGACTATGCTCTTCTCCTGGCCGATGAAGGATGATACCGACCTCTACTTCCTGCTTAATGATTATGAAGTTGACGGCGACGAAGTTCGCGCAGCGTTCTTCAAGATAGTGTACCGTTTCTAAAATCATATTTTAGGAATTGCAAAAAATACCTCGCCATCAGGAAAAAACTACGGTATTATAAACTCGAATTAGAATATTGAAGTCCGAAGTAGAAATATTCATAATAGCCCGTCATCCGCTGATGTGTTTTTCGTTTTGAAATTTTACATTTTGAACATTCGATATTGTTTCGAATTTCGTGCTTCGGATTTTTCTGGCGTTAGTAGTCAATTTTTAAGGGAGGACATGATATGGACTGGCAAAATCAAATAAATCGACGTGACTTTATGAAGATAACAGCACTTGCAACCGCAGGCGCCGCTTCTGTTATCCGCAGCAGACAGGCAGTAGGCCAGGATAAGGGACAGCGGCCGACTCAGGCCGCCGCAGTTACTGTGCTAAACCCCCAGAACCGCGTACCGCTCAGTTTCATTATCGACGATTCGACCTGCCTGGTGAACATGGCGCACTTCGGCATACCTCACTTCGCGACGGCCTGGCCCGACCGGTACAAGCAGGACTGGAAAAGCCTGCCGCGAGAGATACCCGACTCGTTCGTGCGCAAGTTCGGCCAGTGGTGCCGTGAGCACAAAGTCAAGGGCAAATACAGCATCGTCCCGTACCCGGCCTGCGTTGGCTGGCTGGACCGCTGCCTTCCCGGATGGTCGCAAAAGGAACTGGACGACAGCCTTAAGCTTGTCCGCGAATTAATGCTGCCGGACTGGGACATCCATCCGGAGATGATAAGCCACACATGGGTCATTAACATCAAGACCGGCAGACCATATCCCGAACAGACCGGCTACTACATAGAAAACGCCGGCTGGAGCCAGGACAAATCGGCCGATGAATTGACAGATTATATGGCCTATGCACTGCGCATCCTCAAAAACGTCGGCCTGCCGTGCGAAGGAATCACTACACCCGGCGGTTTCGGCAGCCAGAACCGAAACAACCTTGCCAAGGCAACGCTCCAGTCGTGTCGTGACGTGTTTAACGCCGAGATTCCGCACTATTTCCGCGACCTCTTTACCAACGAACGCAGTGTCGCCCCTCTTGTCCAGTATGCATCCGGTCTCGACGGCGATAATCCGAAATGCGTCGTATCTATCATCGGCTGCACGGGCGACTGGTTCGGCGGCTGGGACGGACTGAATCCCGGCTCGGTCGATAGATTCATTACCGAAGACCTAAAAGGCGGCCGCCTGCCGCAGGTCATCGATAAAGGCGAGCCGGCAATTCTCGTCTGCCACTGGCCCGGTCTATACTTCAATGGCGAAGAAATAGGCTTTAATATCTTCAAAGAAGTGGTCCGCCGAATCCACTCTAAATACGACAATCTACTCTGGATGAAGAATAGCGAGATTGCCCGATATTGGGCCGCTAAAGAGCTCACTAAAATTGAAAAGCAGGGCGGCCGTATTACTTTTAACGCCCCCTTTGCCACAACGCGGTTTACCGTGCGAATAAAGAGCAAATTGCCGACCCTTCCCAAGCTGATTGCCAACAATAATCCTGTTCGATTGCGGCGGGTGAAGAAAATTCTGCAATTGCAAAGCCACACATGGCACAAAGATGGACGAAACGTTATGGTCTGTTTTGACCTGCCTAAAGGCGAATCAACTTTGGATATCTGATGAGCAAAAAATGCTGGCCGCAGCGTCAGGACAGGACTGCGAAATTGGCTTTGTTTGGGTTTGATTGGGTTTGTTTTTTTGCCCGGTAAGCGGGGAAAAGTGTTGTAATCCATTGTTATAGCATTTCTTGTGTTCATTTTGGCTTTTTGGCAAATTGGGTTTGTATTGGCTTTGAATTGGGTTTGATTGGGTTTGTTTTTGACTTTTGTCAGACTGGCAAAAATTG
>CAZZAX010000040.1:0-39638 GCA_964653075.1 uncultured Pirellulales bacterium | reverse complement strand
GAGTTTATCCCCCAACAGGAAATCAAGAGAGCACTAATCCCCGGCCCCCTGTTGTAGGGCAAGGGAGTGGCGACTCTCGGGGGTAAACTCCAAAGAAAGAAAGCACTCACCGGGGACAAACTCTGGACAAGCTAAAGGCAAGCCAGCATGAGGTGCCTTATAGGCACGTAGAAAAGGCAGTTTGAATAGCATTTCTACCGAAGGCCAGCATGAGAAACATACAGTATTACGAAATCCCGTTAGGGACGAAGTAAATATAAATAGTATCGAACGAAGGTAGAAATGTTATTCACGAATTAGATGGAAGGACGCATTAAATAAAAATAGTACTGAACCGGAGTCAGCACATTAAGGGGGATTTTTCCCGGGATTGAAAAAAACGGTAATGGTAAATTCACTACCTGTTAATAACATCTAGCGTGGGTTGGGGAGGAGAAGATAAGCGAATTAAGGAATTAGCCCTTCGACTCCGTACCTTGGGCACAAGCTCAGGATGAAGATTGATTAGCCCCGAGAAGATGCCGGCTGGTGATAGTCAAAATACAGACTTGATTTTACTTGCTTGGACTCCCCAATTCTTTATATAATCTTTTTAGCAGCCAAAGGCGGGTCTGTGCGGAAACCAAACCTACGCCTCAGATGAATATAATAATTACGTTTTCAACATATCGTTCAAAATCGGAGAAAGTAGTTTAAATTTGGAATGAAAAAATGAGAAAACAATTATTACGCTTATTGCTATGTGCTTCAATCTTCCTTGCAGGATGCTTGAACATGCCGACGCCACCCTCGCAAATTACTGGCTCATACACTTCCGGACTCAGGTATGAAAGTTTTGACTGCTCACGCTTGGCGGCAGAGTTGGATTCTCTGGCAAGGAGAGAGAACCAGTTGGTAATTGCTCAGGAGCAAAGAGTCAAAACGAGCCAGACACAAGCGTTCTGGTGGGGTTTTGGGCAAGGAGATGGAATTGAGGCTTCCGAATTGGCGAATGTGCGCGGAGAGAAAGAGGCAGTTCGCAAAGCGATGGAGGTAAAGGGTTGTCGATAACAGCGCTTACCAAAAACAGGATGCGGCAAATGGAGCAGAGGATGACAGAGATAGAGGTTATGCAAGGAATGATGATGGATCCTGCATCCCAAATATATTTACACTAACAGCTAAATTAAGGGGCCAACACCGGAGCGCCAGGCCCCGGAGAAAAAGTTTATAAGAAACTTTTTTGTTTTCTGCCAGTGACGCTAAAAGGGCTACCCGGGTTTGAGTCTGGGCTTGACATTTTCCGGCTGGCTCCTCCGCAAATGTAGGATGTTGTAAATTTTTTGTTCGGCTTGGGTGCGGTGATGGAAGGGTGGAATTTTTATGAAAGACAGGAACAAGCACATATGTGTTTTTCAATTATTCCTTAACTTTTATTGAGATTTCAAACAAAATCCTGTATAATACCTAATGTGTAGATTCCTATTGACGATATATAATAATAACATTACACATAGCTAAGTTTTAGAGGAAAACCGCAAAAATGACAAACATCCAAATAAATATAGTTGTACTTGGTAATTTCAACCCAAGCATTTTAACGCATCATTTTTTGGTAACTGAATGCGGTTTAGATTTGGGACAAGAGCAACCAAAGCAACAACAACTGCCAGTACTGGCATCAATTTCCTATGATGGAATCTCTTTTTTTGCTGACCTCAGTAGGTTTCAGATAACAGAAAAGAATTGTGCAAATCCCAAACAAAGCAAGTTGCCGGAATATTTAGATACCTATTTAGAAAAACTTCCATATACACCAGTAACGAAGTGCGGAACAAATCTCAGTTATAATGCGGAGATTGCGCAGGAAAGATTAAGCAGTATTGAGATACAAGTCGCAAAAAATCGTGAAAACTTATGCAAATCTTTTCAAGTAGATAACCTTGAACTTGAGGCCGTTTTTAATGTTCACCCTACGAACGAGAGTATAAAAAGGTGGATACTCCGAACAACACCCAATGCTTCTGACTCAAAAACTACGATGACAATTTCTCATAAGCCAGATTCTAATACCATAACCGTAGATTTTAACTATGAGGTTAATCTTGAGGGGGACACTGGCCGTATAAAAAATATTACGGACAGATATGATACAATCTACGACTTATTTTTAACACAATTCAAAAAACTTTTTGGAGAGGAGATTTCTTGACCACCGAGACTACATATCGAGATAAAATTCCCCGAGAGATTCACTGGAATACTGGGAAACCTGTTCAAGATGAGAAGATATTTAATGAGTTTTGGAATGCGGTTTATCAGCGTTCCAAAGATTATGAGGGTGGTGTAGCACAATCTTATTATGTTCTCATGTCATCTGGTGGTACACCCCAAAACGCAGACAGAGCAATGGAATATTTGCATCACGTCCATGTTGTATTATCCGAAATAGAAGTAAAAGATAATAATCTGAAAGCAATCCATCTTCTCGAAAAATGGCTTGAAGAACCTGATGAGTATGGTGAGAAATTTTGGAAAGAATTCCGAGAAGACCTACAGAAAAACCGTTTTGAGATTAGTTAATAGATTGAAGTATGAACACCTTTTTAATAGATGCTGACACATTTTCCTACGTTTTAAGCAAAGACCAAAAAGTAACCCACAAATTGCAGGATGTTCTGAAAAAAAATGCAGAGATATTGATTTGTCCTGTAGTCCTTTATGAAGTAAAACGTGGTCTATATAAAAAGGGGATGACGAGGGAGTTACGTTTCTTCAATAAACTTATCAGCTTCCATAGTTGGCATGAATTCAGCATTGAGACTTGGAACAAAGGAGCTGAATTGTGGGCTGAATGCAGAAAGAGGGGACAACCAACAGGGGAGGGATTGGATGGCGATGCTTTAATTGCCGCTCAGGCTTATGAACATAATGCTACTGTTGTAACCCATAATCAGAAGCACTTTGACTTTCTTGGAGTTCCCTGGGAGGACTGGTTAGTCTAAGATAAGGCAGTTAAGTCTATTTGTGGAATCTCACATCCCTCTCATCTTTCAATTTAAAACGCCTCAACGGCCGTTTTATCGATTATTTCTTCTGATATGGCCTCCCCCACAGCCTGTTTAAACGACGAACTCGTGTTGAGGGGTATCATACTTGCCAATAGCTTGCGTTGCTGCGGCCAAGTGTATTATAATTATGATAGACAAAGGAGAGTGGTGAGGTGGTTACGATATAATCGAGGGCAGAGGTTATATGATCGACTTTGGAGTTACAGAACGAAAAAAAGCAGAACTCGAACAACGTATGCAGAAGTGTAATTTATTCGAAAAAGATATCGAGGAAAAATTCGTCCGAAGCAGTGGTGCAGGAGGTCAGAAAGTAAATAAAAGCTCTACCTGCGTTCATCTAAAACATATTCCGAGTGGGCTGGCGGTAAAAGTTCAAAAGAGCCGGAGCCAGGGACTGAATCGATATTATGCCAGAAAACGAATGTGTGAATTGCTTGAGAACAAACTGCTGGGAAAGGAAAGCCCCGAAGCAAAAAGGATAGCAAAGATTCGGAAGCAGAAAGACAGGAGGAGACGTAAAAACCCCGGATGATATATGATATCACCTAAAAATATAAGGGAGTGAATTAAAACATTGCTGGTCTTTCCGCTATCTATCCAGACCAAAGTTTATGGCCGGCGGGGGTGGGCTTTTTCATGCTACAAAGATGGATACCTGCCTGTTTTGTGCTTATTCGACTACCCATTCGGCTCTGCTTGCCCCTTCGCTAAAGCTACGGAGGGCAGGCAGGGCTTCGGCTTATTCAGGACGGCATTCGTATGTTTTAGATTAGCACAAATGAGTCTGTTTGTCGGCAAGAATAATGGTGGGGCGAGCCCTATTCCAACGATTATCCCTTGGGGATAAATTGATGATTGACCCCTAAGGGGTGAATTATTGGGATTGAGATTCTTCGCTACGTTCAGAGATGACAATTATTTGAACAGATCCCTCGGCAAGCTCGGGAAGACAGGGGCAGAGACGGAATACAGGAAACAGAAGACCATCCTGAGGATTTTCATTCAGTTACCGTCTGAGAATATGTAATATAGAAAAAGCGTATATTTTTTGCGCTTATTTTGGGTGTAAAATCAGACAATATAATGAATGCTGAATCAGTAATATAAGATTCGGAGGTTAACCTTTTAGAACGTGCCGGACAAGACAGAGACAAAATTAGTTGAAACTGCTATCGGCGGTGATATCGAGAGCTTTGGTAAATTGTGCCGGCGGTATTACCCCGCTATGGTGGCAATCGGGTACTCCGTTCTGGCCGACCATCAGCTTGCTGAGGACGCCGCACAGGAGAGTTTCGCCCGGGCTCTTGTAAGCCTGAGAAAGCTGAAGAACAAAACGAGATTTGCCCCGTGGCTGGCCGCGATTTGCAGGAACGTTGCCAAAGATATGGTTGCAACCAAAGTCAGGCAAATCAGTACCAAAGATCTTTCACAAGCAGCCCGGAACAACAACCATGACGAAAGCAGAAGACTGATTCGCCGAGCCATTGAGCAGCTGCCCGTCTCTTCTAAAGAATTGATAGTTTTACGGTACTACAACGGCCTGTCTTATGAAGAGATTAGCTCTGTGTTAGGGATTTCGGGGGCATCTATAAACGGCCGGCTAACAAGAGCAAAGCGGAAAATGGCAAAATACTTAAAGCGTAATGGTTTTCCGGAGAACCAATTGTGAAAGCTGATAATAATAATAAATTTGACGAACTTATCACACAGGCCGTAAGCCGAGAGAAACCAAAGTTCGATTTTGATAAATGGAAAGACAATCACCAAAAAGAAATCCAAATTTACAAATCGCAAATAACCGAGCAGCAGTCTTCACGTTCTGTTCGGATATTTGAAACAGGAAGAACAATTATGAAAAGCAGAACAGGAAAAATAGCCGCGGCGGCAGTGATAATTGTGTCAGTACTCGCTGGCATACATTTTCTTGGTGGAACAACTGAAAGTGTCGTGTGGGCCGATGTTGTCCGGCCCATCCTAACCGCCCGTACGGTGGTATTCAATGTTGAGGGAGAAAATGTTCCCGTCACCAGGGTCATGAACATGGGTACGCAACGGGTCAGAGGCGAAGTGTTATCACCAGATGGGAAGACTGTACAGGTGATAGTAATCGATTATGATACTTTCCGGATGCTCACACTGATTCCAAACCAGAAGAAGGCCGTATTCATGGATTTGAAAGATGTGCCGGAGAAACCGGAAAACGTCCTGGAAGAATTGAGAAACATGGTTACAGAAATACAGAACGATCCTGACGTTTCGGTCGAGCCACTTGGCGAGAAGGAAATAGATGGCCAGAAAGCAAAAGGTTTTCGGGCTATCGGCCCTAATGGAGAATTGACGATCTGGGCGGACCTACAAACCGCTCTGCCGATACGAATGGAGCAAAGATGGCGTCAGATGGAATTTGTTTGTACGGATTTCCAGTTCGATGTTGAATTGGAAGAATCACTATTCAGTATGGAAATTCCTGAAGGTTATTCTGAACTTCCAAGTGCCGAGCTTGGCATTGCGAGTTCGACCGAACAGGACCTGATCGAAAGCCTTCGTATTTGGGCAGAGGTTATACTGGATGGTGTCTTCCCCAGAGATCTTAGCACCCAGGTATATCAGGATGACGTACTTAAGAATCGTGAGAAATTCGCTAAACTTCAGGAAGAGGAAAAGTTGGAATTGGCAATGAAGTTGGGTCCTGGATTTATGTTCTTTAACCTCCTCAAGGCCGAAAACGATTGGCACTACGTGGGCAAGAATGTCAAACTTGGTGATTCGGAATCTCCGGTTTGCTGGTACCGCCCGGAAGGTTCGGAAACTTACCGCATAATCTACGGCGATTTGAGCGTAAAGGACGTGGCACCGGCAAATCTGCCGAAGTAAATGTGTTGAGTAGATTTTTTGTTTATCGTGAAGGCCGGGTTTGTTTTGCCCGGCCTCTTTTATAGATTCCCGCGTGCGCACAAATGACGGGTCAGTTCGATGCTGCTTTCGGCGTTGATTTTTTCTATCAGGTGCGGGAGTTCTGAAATGTGATTTATTTTCCAGGCGCCCTCAGGGATTTTCTTTCCTTTATTCGTATAAGCGGTTTTCATCGCGGCCTTCATACCGACTTTTATAGCAGGTTTGATGTCCGTATTAATCCGGTCACCCACGAACAATATATTATCCGGCGTCTGGCCAATCCTCTCTGCGGCGATCCTGAAAATCCGGGTGTCGGGCTTTCGAAAATCAAACTCGTAGGAATACAACCTCTTCTCAAAGAAATCCAATATGCCCGCCTGCTGTATATGCTTTTCCAGGGAATCGCTGCTGACAAAGGTATTTGAAAGGATACCGAGCTTAAGGCCGGAATTTTTCAGTCTGGTTAAGGTCTCTTTTATGTCCGGCTCGACCGTGGCGATTTTACTCAAAGGTTCGTACCAAAGCCACGCAAAATGCCGCCATTGCTGCCCGTCAAGCCGGATACCTTTTTTCATTCCAACCCATCTTAACAGAGCCAGGGAATTAAAATCATTTCTGGTTATAGCGGAAATAATGCGGCGAAAATAAAGTGCTGCCATATTCCACAGGCAGTAATACCGGAAATTGCCGACCGGCTGGCCGTGGCTCTTGAGAAAATCATAAGACAATTTTGCGCCCTGATGAAAAATACTGCGTGGATTTAGTTTACCAAAGTCCAGCAGGGTTTCTCCGAGGTCGAATAATACCGCCTTTATTTTTTTATCCGTCATAATTTGTAGGGGCAGACCAATGTGTCTGCCCTTTCGGGACGCAGAGATTTGGGCAACCACACGGGGTTGCCCCTACAGCCTTAACGACGGCAAATTACCACTAAAAGCTTCCTTCGTCCAGGCGAACATTTCCTCGTCCGATATCATCGAGACCCTATCGGCCGCATATTCGGCATCAATCCTGTCTTTGATTTGGGTTATTCGCGGGTCATGCTTTGGTATTTCAATTTCATACCTGGCCTCGACCCAGTGCTTGATTCCGGCCGCACCGGTCTTATCTGTTATCGCCACACCCACAGGACGATTAAGTAACTTTTGGGTATCGAAGCAGTTGTATATTTCCTCGTTTTTTAACAGGCCGTCCGCATGGATACCCGCCCGGGTAACATTGAAATCCCTTCCAACCAACGGATAGTTCTGTGGAATCTCAAAACCTAATTCCTTTCCGGCGTACTCAGCCAGCTCGGTTATGGCCGCATAGTTTACGCCCTTTGTCATCCCTTTCAACTGGGCGTGCTCAACAATCATCGCCTCAAGCGGCGGATTACCCGTTCGCTCACCGCAGCCGAATATCGCGGTGTTGGCGGCAGAGCAGCCGTAAAGCCACGCCGCGGCAGCGTTCACCTGAACCTTGTGGAAATCGTTATGGCCATGCCATTCGAGCCATTCGGACGGG
This sequence comes from uncultured Pirellulales bacterium, assembly GCA_964653075.1. GTDB lineage: Bacteria > Planctomycetota > Phycisphaerae > Sedimentisphaerales > Anaerobacaceae > NIOZ-UU13. The sequence goes on along the minus strand of CAZZAX010000040.1, from coordinate 32,187 downwards.
ACTCCAATATTACGAAGGCCCCGGACAAGTTTCGGAACGCCCCGCGGCAGGGAAGCCTGGGCCCACGGCAGGCCGAATCCGAGCGTATCACAAAGCCGAATCTTGACCGGCTTGTCATATTCTTCGGAAAGTTTCATCAATTCCGCGGCAAAAGGCAGAACAAAACCTTTATAATCAGCCCGCGTTATATCCTCGAAATGGCATCGCGGTATAACATTTCTGTCTAAAGCCGTTTTGACAATATCCAGATACGCGTCCATTGCCTGAACCCGTGTCTTTCGCAGCTTCAGGAATATATGATAATCGCTCGCCGAGGTCAGAATACCGGTTTCGCCCAGCCCCATCTTCGAGACCAGCTTAAAATCATCGGCCACAGCCCTTATCCATCCTGTTATCTCAGGAAACTTGTATCGGCGCTCTTTGCACAGCTTTATCGCCTCCTGGTCGCGCTTCGAATACAGGAAGAACTCGCACTGGCGAATCAGTCCTGTCCCGCCGTCTATCTCGTGCAGTAAATCGTAAATCCTGAGTATTTGCTCGGGCTTATAAGGCGGCCGGGCCTGCTGGCCGTCACGGAAGGTCGTATCCGTTATCCATATATCCTCGGGTATTTCGCAGGCAACTTTCTGCTTATCGAAGATTGCTTTGGGAAATTCGGTATACGGAAACGTCTCGCGATAAAGATTTGGTTTTCCCACATTTGTAAGTTTATGGTTTTTATTCAACGTCATCTACCTCCAATACATCATCAGTTGACTGCAAATCAACAGATTAGTTTACTCTCGTATTCCATATCTTGTTCGATATACGCAACAAGCACGGCGAGATACGATAATAGCCGAGGTGGGATTCGAACCCACACGCCCATTACGGGCAGGGGATTTTAAGTCCCCAGCGTCTGCCATTCCGCCACTCGGCCGAAGGCAATAAGCTAACGTATCTGTGGAAATTTTGCAACTTGTTTTGCGAAAAACACTATTGAAACAAACGTACGAATTGGTCGCTAAAGTTATTATGAAAAATATGCCAAATAAAACAATCTGGACAAATTCACAATAACGATCGGGAATCTACCAAATGCAGCCTGAACCTCATCGCTTGACAAGATTTTAGCAGAACTCCTTTAGAATCTGTTCAAGAATTTCCACCTTCTTGACTAGAGGATGATGGAAAAACATTGTACGGCTTTCAACATCAGTCACAACACGTACGGGTATTCCATAGCCAATTGCTATCCCAAGTTCAACGAACATTCCGACCCCACGGTCGTGTGCTAGAATAATGAGAACATCAGCATCCTTAACACCTCGACTTTCTTTTAGCGCAGCCTCTCTAGAAGCTGCCGCGTTTTTGTCGTAAGGTCTGAGATGATCAATTGACGTCCAATCGAAAGTGATTTCATGCCCCGCATCTTGGAGTGCCTTCATTACTGCTCTGACATTCCCCTCTGTGCCAACTTTACCAGATACAAAGAACTTCATCTTGAAGCAACCTAAGTCTGAAACTTAATTTCTCTTGTGTGGTAATTAAACGTTACTTACCTATTGTTTCACGTATCCGCCGACCTTTTTCTCTCATCTGTGTATCTCCAGACTTTTCTAAGATTTCCGCAAGTGTGATTAAACTCCCCACGATATCTTCCGAAGAAGCAGAAAACGAATCTTCCATCTTCGCATTTTCCAAAGCTTCCACTAAAACGTCAGCATAGCTCGCCAGCGCTTCTTGGGGGATCATGTTGAGATGTTGACAGAAACGAACCAGCCTTTCTGATAATTGACGTTCCAGTTCTTTTGTGCCATATAACCATCTTCGCATCATAGGGTCTGACTTAGAGGCTTTTTCCATCGATGCGGTGAAGTCTTTTAGATGAGTCATTATCGGTTACTCCTTATTAAAAAACTGAGTATTTTCGAAAACTCTTTTTGAGCAATGGATCTTCAAAAAAGATCTGTTCCAAGCTGGATTGAATCTTATCACCAATTTTTCGACATTGCTCTCTTAATTCTTCTTGACTCTTACTATCCCCCTTGATTCCTTTAAGTACTTCTCTTTTATCCCCTGAAAGAATACCGATGAATTGGTCATAGTTTTGTAGTAAAATTTTCATTGCTTTTTGCGATTTCTGAGACATTGAATCAACATGCTTTGCTATCTGAGCCAATGGAGGTGCTGCCAGCGATTTCTTAAGATAGCTTTGGAGTTTTTCGTTAGTATCTATGTCCTGTTCAGCGAAAAGAACCGTCGCTAATGGTCCAGCAAACAAAACCTTGCGTGTAATCCTTAGTTTAGCAAGACGCAAATGTGAGTCACCAGTACGCCACCGCTTAGTCCCAAAATCTACGGCCATAGTCCTCCAATACCGTACCAAGTCGTTCAACAAGTACCTCGGAACCTTTGCAGAACTGCTTTTGGCACGAATGGGTGGAAGATAGTCTGCACAGTATCTACTCAAAATGTGGTCAATGACTTCCGCATGAGCTTTTCCCTCAGTAACAGGTTTTGACTCGCTTAAGAGAAGAACTCGTCGCGTCATATTAGCATTGGAGTCGAGTTCAAGCCCTATACTCTCATAGAGGTTCGCTGCTACGACAATATTACCAAAAACACCTTGGCCTCCCGGTTGTCCACTTCCGAAAGTCTCTCTTATTTTTTCCGCAGATGTGATTAGCCTCCGAGTCGTTTCTGGGGGAGCTCCATGTTGTAGAACATAGTAATCACAGTCCGACTGAAAAGAAGCTTCTTCTCTTGCTATGGAACCAAGGAAAACAATATCAGTTTTTTCAAGTCCATCAGGAGGATTATTTGAAAACTCCTTCTTCAGCACTTGCCTGAACTGACTTAACAATCGCTGTGAGGTTTTCGATGCCTCCTCCAGTGCAGACAATTCTACACCTATCAAATCTGCTGCTTTGACCAAATCACTATGCATCGAGACCTACAATCCCTTCGGTATCGGTTTGAAAGAATTCCATCAGAATTTATTGAAGCAATAACTTTAATCTAAAATGCCTATTTTATTAAATTTAGTTGAATTGGTCGTTAAAGTCAAACCTATTTTTTATGTTAACATAAATAATCATTAAAAAATTTTGCAGTCGTGATAGAATCCACAGTTCGGCGTGCGTTAATAAATATATTCCTCGATGATCTGCACCAACCGCGGCCTATCTTAAGCTCTGAATTATGACGGACTTGACGAAATATTTGATAAAAACAGAGATGACAACGATTCAAGCGGCTTTTAGGAATGATGATAGATAATGGTAACCGTCCGACGAAGTAAATCTGCGATACCGAAAGAATTGGGAGGAATCAGTTTTCAGGAACCAGCTCCCACCACAGTCTAGGATAGGCCTGTCCTTCGAGAATCCACCAGATATTCTTGATGCCCCTGGCTATCTATACAGCTTCATATAAATTGCTCATGGGGACTTGCTGGCTTCGGCTGTACTGCCGTAGGCGCCCATGTTGATTCTGACGCCGTTGGGCTGCGGCTCGTCACCGACAAACGTATCCAGGTCACCGGCATCGATGCACTGGCTTGTGAGATCATCTCTGACCCAACATCGACCGTTTGCGTCCCAGCGACCCGCCTGGGATTTGAGGTGATAGTCACCCTCAACCCATATAGCATTGGGGTCAGTTGTCCTGACCACTCTGTTCGGATCATTGACGCCGGCCCAATAACCAGGGATTGCGAAAAGCGGATCGACATTTATGTTGCCCTGCCCCCAAACAGGTACACGGCTGGTAAGCCGGATACCTATACCTGCTCTGCCCCCTTGAAGGTTGCTGTACTTTACGGTCAGGGAGCCGGTCCTGTCCAGACAAACCTGTGGCCCTGAGCGGTCAGCGGTGTTGCCCCACAATATGCAGTTGACCAGTTCCCCACGGCTGCAGTGGCCATTGAGAACCGCGCCGCCGTCGCGAGCCCGGTTTCCGCTGAACGTGCAGTTGGTCAACGTCAATGTCAGCACGTCCGTGGCCGGGCCACTGAGGGAGGCGCTGAAGATAGCACCGCCACGCGACGCTAAGTTCGCAGTAAATATGCAGTTGCTGATTATCGAGTTGCCGTTGTCCCAGCTACACACCGCGCCCCCAACGCCACGAGTAGAGTTCTTACTAAATACACACCTTGTCAGCGTGGGACTGCTGTCGTCGTTAGCTATCCCGCCGCCAAACGCACCAGCCAAATTACTGTTGAATGTACAGTTCTTAAATATTGCCGCGCTATCCCAGTTGTACATCCCTCCGCCGTGATGAATAGAAGTGTTCTGGCTGAACATACAGCCTGTCAGAGCAGGGCTACTCTGCTCCGAATTGATCATTGCACCGCCGAACTTCTCCGTTGAGTTGCCACGGAACTTGCAGTCTGTCAGCGTCGGATTGCTCCCTCTATTGCTCATTCCGCCGCCCCCCCAGCCGGCCCAGTTGTTGCTAAAAACGCAATCAACCAAGGTAGGATTGCTGTCGTTACCATTGCACATCCCGCCACCGGAGCGTCCTGAGTTTCCTATGAAGCTACAGTCGGTCAGAATTGGACTACTGCCCTCTTGATTTCCAATGCCCGCGCCGTACCCCCCCGAGTTCCCTTCGAATGTGCAATTCATGAGCGTGGGGCTGCTCTTATTCAAATTAACGATACCACCACCATCCCAAGCACAGTTACCACGGAACGTACAATCAGCCAGCATCGGGTTACTCCGGTCATTACTCATCCCACCGCCAGATCTTCCCGAGTTGTCCGTAAAGACACAGTTGACTACCGTCGGGCTGCCCTGATAGTTGTACATCCCCCCACTATGCATGAGGCTTTCATCAGACTCAGAAGGATTGCCAGGCGATGGGTTGCTAGCATTACCACCGCAAATCGTGAAACCATCGAGGACGGCTGTTTCCTTTGTGCCGCTCCCGGTCACTACATGGTAGCTATTATCACTGCGATTGTTGGCCTGTGAGAAAGCGATTAGGTCCAGACTATCGACATCGTTGTCACTGTCGAAATCGAATCCTTCGCCCCCAGTCTTGAGGGGCACATGATCACCCCTGAAGCACGCCACGAACTCTTTCAGCTTGGCAGGCCCATCATTGCCGGCTAAGTCGCCGCTAAGAATTGTCTCGTAGGCATCCACATCTCTGGCGTTAGGGTCTGCTCCCCTCAACCCAGCGAATCCACCTCTCAGGCTGATGAGGCTGGCAAGTCGAAACGCCGCTTCCCGGTCGCCGGGCGTCTGGCCCGCACCTTGATCCGGTGTGTATAGACCCTGAGCCACGCTAATTTCGACGGGCATCCAAGAATTACTCGCATCGGCCAGAGCATCCTGAAGGTAAACGTAGGCATTGAACCAGCTCGTGCCATCGTTAGCCCCCGCAGCGTCATCGTCCACATAGATAACCTTCTTGCGAGCGAATTGGGTGCTTACCAGAATAAGGACAGCCATCAGGACAAGGACGGCTAATGCAAAGTAGCACTTGAGTTTACCGGCGACGTACATAGCACACTCGGATTTAACGGCAGGGCCAAACAGCAGCGTGTTTCGGCCCGACAGTAAAAAGATGATCTCTTTCCCAAAGGCACGAAGCGGCTTTATGCATTATAGCTACCGACTTACTGTTATAAAGTATGCCAGATAAGGGTAGTAAAGTCAACTATGGGACAATGGGATCCGTCCTAATGGCATATATTCAGAAATTTTACTGGCCGGATGGATATGATAATGAGCATGAAAAACCTAACGAAGGACTTTTTTCGAGACAGGCCGAAAACCGAATCGACTAAGAATATCCGCTACCCGCTTTTTTATGCGGGCGGCAAATATTTGCCGGCCAAGCTCCTTCAGCTCCGGGTCGTCAGGCGCCAATGAACGTGCCTTATTAATGCTTCCGGCAGCGTCGGCCAATTTGCCCATCTCCAGATAAACAAGAGCCGAATCTCTTAAAGTGGGAATATGCTCAGGCCTTATATCGAGAGCATGAATAAAAAATTCCGCAGCATCACGAAACTCACTCTTCATGGCACGGGCATTGCCAAGGTAATAATAGGCATCGGCGTTTGCACAATCGATATCAACAGCACACAGCAGACAATGCGTGGCATAATCAACCTCGCCGATACTCAAAAACATCGACCCGATAGAAACCAAAGTATCCGCATCCTCCGGACAAGTTTCCATCTCCGAAACCAGATATGCTCTTGTCTTTAACTGCTGGTCCTTCATTAACGCATGCTGGGCCAGCCTGTAGCAGGGCCCTGCAAGAGTATTGTCTTTTTGAAGCGCCCGACTGAATAGTGCCACCGCCTGTCTGAAATCACGCCTGCTGAAGGCAATCTCACCAAGATAAAACAAGGCGGCCGCAAAATTCGGGTCAAGCTCAAGGATCCTGTTAAACTTTTCCTTTGCCGATTCGATATCACCGGTCTCGAGCAGAAACAATCCGAAATCGAAAATAACATCGATATCGCCGGGGTTTATACGAAGCTCCGCCAGGAAATGCTTCCGGCAGCATTCAATATCACCGTCCGAGAAGTAACCCTGTGCGATCCGGTAGTTTATTTGTGGATGACCCGGCTCAAGCTCAGCAGTTCTCAGCCAGCAGCGAATGGCTTTTTTATACTGGCCGCGCACAAAAAGACTGTTGCCGATATTATAATAGCACAATCCACAATTGGGTTTTATCTGCTGGGCCAGGTAAAACATCTGCTCGGCCAAATCATGCTGAGACATTTCCGTATATGTTATTATCCGGTTGCAATAGCCCGGCTCGAAACCGGGGTCAATTTCCTGGATACGCTCGAAAGTTTCAATGGCCTGATCATATCTGCAAGTGCGGGTATAATCGACCGCCAACGAATTCAGAATCTCCAAATCGTCGGGATTCAACTGAAGGGCTATTTCATATTCGTCTATCGCTTCGGCAAACCGGTTCATAGAATCCAGCGTCAGTGCCTTGTTGAAATGCCACGAGCTGTTGGACGGATTTATCTCAATCGCCGTCTGAAGCTCATCCAGGGCCTGAGTCATTCTGCCGTCTTCGTAAAGCTCAAAAGCCTTCCGGGCCTTGTGCTCGGCTTTACCGTAAGAGCCGTATTCCATACTGTCAAAATGCATAATCGCACCTTATCTAAGTCTATCCAGATATAGCCAAGGGTCCATACAGCGTGATTATCGCCCACAAAACACCCCTGGATTAGCGGTTTTTTATCGGCTTAAGGCCTTTTGGCCTGAAGTAAAATTTTACTGGGAATTTGCCTTATAAGGCCTTATAATCGAATAGCTTAGGCTTTTAGAATAAAGCAAAGCGAGCCGGAGCAGTTCGGGCTTTGGCTTGTTTTTCTGGAAACCGGCCCGCAAGAGTCTTATAATGTATGGCTGCCAGGCGGGCTGTAATTATGGGTGAATCGTCTGGCGTACTGCAGATATAATTTGGAGATTTGAAATTATGATTAAAGAAATAAAAGGCCACGTAGCAGCCGGCAAGGGCAACTACGCTATTGTAATCAGCAGGTTCAACGAGTTCATAACCTCAAAACTTCTTGCAGGAGCGATAGATTGTCTCCAGCGGCACGGTGCTGCAGATAAACAGATATCCGTGGTCTGGGTGCCGGGCTCATGTGAAATTACGCAGGCCGCGAAAAAGCTCGCCGGCAGTGGTAAATACGTCGCAGTAATCTGTCTCGGTGCGGTAATACGAGGCCAAACCGCCCATTATGATTATGTCTGTCAGCAGGTAGTCCGCGGTATCGGACAAATCAACTACGATTCACCCACACCCGCAATCTTTGGCGTCCTGACCTGCGAGACTCTCGAGCAGGCAGTCGAAAGGGCCGGGACAAAAATGGGCAACGCCGGTGCGGATGCAGCATTAACAGCTATGGAAATGGCCAACGTCATGGAACAGATATAGGCGGTTTGTAGTTATGGGCTCGTAGTTCATACACTACGAACTATTAATATGGACAGAAGAACAAGGGCCAGAGAACTGACGATGCAGGCTTTGTATCAGCTCGACGTGCAGGGCCCTGATGCATTTGAGCTTTTCGACAGGTTCTTCACAGAAGCAGATGAAGACGATTTTGTACGACAACTCGCATCGGAATGGATTAAAGGAACGTGGGAAAATCTTCAACAGTGCGATAAGCCGATAATTGATTCGACAATAAAGTGGCAATTCTCGAGGCTCTCACCTGTTGACAAAAGTATTTTAAGACTGGCGGTTTATCAGTTGAAATTCTGTCCTGATATTCCGCCTAAAGTTGTAATAAACGAGGCCATCGAGCTTGCCAAAAAGTTCAGTACCGATAAATCGCCGGCCTTTGTTAACGGCGTGCTCGATGCTATCCTTAAAAAATTATGATAAGTAATTCGTAATCTAAATAACTTTTCATTCGAGTAACGGCAGACGAACAACGAACGATGAGAACCATTGCAGTATTAAATCAAAAAGGGGGAGTGGGTAAAACCACGACAGTGGTCAACATCGCAGCAGCTCTCGCCGCCGCAGGCTCCAGGGTGGTCGTTCTTGACCTTGACCCTCAGGCGCACCTGACGATACACCTCGGCCTCGAACCGCAAATCGTTGATTCCGGCTCTTACAAGGTGCTGACACAATCGGCTGAATTCGAACAGCAAATTATGCTAATGAGGCCGAATCTCTGGCTGCTGCCGGCTAATATCAACCTCGTTGGCGCCGAAAGCGAGCTGGTTAGTGTAGTCGGAAGAGAAACCATCCTTAGAGAGGCCATGATGTCAAGCCGGGACAAATTCGATTATTGTCTTATAGACTGCGGCCCTTCGCTCGGGCTGCTTACCCTGAACGCGCTGGCCGCCTCGGAAGATGTGCTAATCCCGCTACAGCCGCATTTTCTGGCACTGCGGGGATTCGGAAAGCTGCTTCAGACCGTCGAGCTTGTGAACAAAAGAATTAACCCGAATTTGACAGTAAAATGGGTCCTGCTCTGTATGTTCGACGGAAGGGCCTCTCTTCCAAACGAAGTCAAGGACGACATCGAGCAATTTCTCGAAAAAGCACAAGGGACAAACCACCCCTGGTCCGAAGCCCAAATCCTGCCGGTACATATCAGAAGAAATATCAAGCTCGCAGAAGCGCCAAGTTACGGCAAAACAATTTTCGAGTACGAGCAAAATTGCCACGGCGCAGAAGATTACAAAAAAGTGGCCGAACTCATACACGCACAATTCCATCCGCCGGCATCCACAGAAACATCACAGCCTCCCATCGTCGATGAAATGCAGGAACAGACTTCCGCTGCCTCTGAGTTGCCATCACAACCTGTTGCCGTAAATGAAATGCAGGACCAGCCCCCGGATACATCTGCCTCTTCACCGGATGCTGATTCACAAGAAGCAGAACAACAGCCGGACACACAGCCTGTCGAGTCACAACCCATCGCTACCGGTGAAATGCAGGAACAGCCCCCGGCTGCTTCTGAGCCATCAGAGCAACCTGAACCACAAGCAGAACAACAGCCGGACATACAGACAGCCGAGCCACAACCTGCCGAGACTGATGAAAACCAAAACAAGGCTCCCATCGAAATCAAATCAATCTCCCCAGACCAGCAGCAAAAAGAAGGCGATGCGGACGAACAGCCATCGGAATTTACACAAACAACATCCGATCAATCAAATACCTGATTAAATTGTAAAGAGTTTTAAGTAAATACATTTTCTTTAAGTTACTAAATCAGCCCGTGCGATGACGAACAGCCATTGAAGATTTGCCAGGAGAGTTGGTGATAAATGCTCTGATTTCAGAGTAAGGAACTACCTGTTTGTTCGTCAAGATTTTTTTGACAGATTAAAGTTTGTTTGTATTTTACGAGGTTACAACAGCGGCCGGGATTCCTCTGACGGACAAGTAGTTTGGGATGTTATATGGAAATCATATATACATAGTTAACCGGCCTATTATAAAAGGAGACAGCCATGCATACAAGTGTTCTTCCAAAACTTCGGCAATTCCTGGCAAAGTATGAGGGTATTTGCAGTTTTATGTATTTGGACAAGCGACAGCCTAAGGGCTTAGTGACTACAGGTATAGGAAATCTGATTGATCCCAAATCCCTGGTACACTCGTATCGCTGGATACGAAGATCCGACAAACGTCCAGCTTCAAGAAATGAAGTTGAACAGGAGTGGGACCGTATTAAAGCTCTTCAAAAACATAAACTTAGAGGAGGAGGCTACTTTGAACAGTTTACAAGATTAAAGCTCGCACCAGGTGAGATTGATCGGATCTTCACACAAAAAGCCAACCAATTTGACAAAAATCTCAAGAGGATATTCCCCAAGTGGGACACTTTTCCTGCTGAAGCTCAGTTTGCTATGTTAATACATGCCTGGGCTAATGGCACTGGCAAGCTGAAAACTGGATGGCCCAGCTACTACAATGCATGTCTAAGACGTGATTGGACTACGGCGGCAAACCAATGTAGTTGGAAGGGTATTGATTCGGGTCGTCTCCAGCATATGAAGCAGTTGTTTAATGATGCTGCTAAGAAAGATAGGCGAATTTAGAATAAATAGTCAAACCTCATAATATTGAGAAAGCTTTTTTTACGCTCACGGGCGTCTAAGGCCAATTCGGTGATTCTGTTATGCTAATCTTGCCATTCTTGACGTTGGAGGTCACTAAGATGGACGGGATTACATAACCAGAACAGCATGAATCAGCCTTGGTTCCGAGCAGCGCGCATCAAACGGACGTCAAAAGTACTCGTTTGGCACTCGGTTAGGTTTCGACTGGCTTTCAACTAATCTGGTAAGCTCTTTATCGCACACTATCACACATTATCCCACTTTATACATTAAGCCAAACTACTACACAGTGAGGATTTAACGGTCTGCAATGGTAGCTTATATCTTAGAGATAATTAGATGCAGGTTTAAGCACAACCGTCTTAAGACTAATTTCGCGGGCCGCTATTTTTCTTATTCAGTAGTCCTCGTCCCCGCATCCAGTCTTCGCAGCGGACCGGCCAGCTTGAAACGGCGCCGTATTGTTTGCCAAGTCCGAAGCCGTGTCTTCCATTTTCGTAGATATGCATTTCAGCAGGGACTTTGGCCTTCCGCAAGGCAAGATAAAAAAAGATGCTGTTCTCCGGCGGCACACCGGTATCATCGTTGCCATGCACCAAAAAAGTGGGCGGCGTCAGGGCTGTAACCTGCCTTTCGTTTGAAAGATTTTCAACAAGCTGCTTCCGGGGATTGTCCCCCAATAAATTCCGCCTGGAGCCCTTGTGAGTGCACCATTCGGTAAACGAGATAACCGGATAAATAAGTATCATAAAATCCGGCCTGCAACTGATTTTATCGATCGAGTCCTTTGCATCGCTGTAGCGATTCTGGAAATGAGTACCGGCGCTCGATGCAAGATGGCCTCCCGCCGAAAAACCGAGAATCCCTATCCGGGTGGGGTCAACGTTCCACTCTTTGGCCCGGGCACGAACCGTTCTTACCGCTCTCTGCGCATCCTGCAGCGGGGCCGGATGACCATAACCGGCGCCGCTGTTGCGATGGCGGTACTGAACAATACAACCGGCCACACCGAATGAATTGAGCCACTGAGCAATTTGATGACCCTCATGGTCCATAGCCAGATGCCCGTAACCTCCACCGGGACAAATAACCACAGCGGCGCCTGTTGCCTTTTCCCTGGCCGGCAGGTAAATCGTAAGCGTAGGCTTGTCACCGTCTTCGCTGCCTTTGGCCCCCGGAGCACCATCTGCCCAGAGCTGCCCTACCTTATACGGGCCAGTAGCCTTTGCATACGGGACTTTTACTGTTAAAATCATCAAAATGACTGCTAAAACAAGGATAGCTCTACAAGACCTGCTCATTTTTCTCACTCCTAACTGTGACTTTCTTAAATAAAAAATACTTGCATTTTTTCATACCGGCCTTAGTGTAACCTGTATCACCGAAATTAGACAGTAAAATTTATTAACCATTATCAGGAGGTCACCATGTATTACTTAGCGAAATGCACGAAACGTATCGGCCTATTCACAATAATACTGCTTATTTTAATTTCAGGCATCGGCGTCAGCGAAGCGCGAAAATCCAATCAGCGTAAACTTACAACACCCAAAGGAGTAAGGCTGCTGAACAATAAAAGCTTCGACGACAGCGAACAGGCACGAAAAGAAATCCTCGATTTGTACAAGAACCTTCGGCTGACCGATGTGCTCGATGGTATGGACCTTATAGGACTGCAGGACATAGGTTTAATGAACAAGGACATCCGGCCTCTCTGGCGGGACGTGGAAGAATTTTCTCACAGGGTAGTCGGATTCGCAATTACCGTCCGCCATGTACCTACCGATGTAAGAGTCGGGCAAAATTCTTTTGCTAACCTTGACGGATTTAAAAAATTCAAGTCTCAGCAATATGGAAGAGCACCCGACGCCTGGCTGGGCGCGGCAAAACCCGGAGACATTGTCGTTATCGATGCCGGCGGGATACCCGAATGCGGCTTTATCGGCTCCAACAACAGCCTCGGCTGGGCGGAAAAAGGTGTCGCAGGTGTCGTAACAAACGGTGGCGCACGGGACACCGACGAGATTGTTAAGGTCAAAAAAATCTCGGTCTATTGCAAAAACGGATACAGCTCCCGCGGAGTCCGGCCCGGAAGGCTCATTGCCGAATCCTACAACTTTCCCATTAGCTGCGCCGGTGTCCTTGTTTATCCCGGTGACTTAGTTATAGCCGACGGCGACGGCGTGCTGGTAGTGCCAAGAGAACATGCTCTCACTGTGGGAAAACTCGCTCGTGAAATTAACAGCGGTGATGAAAAAAGCCGCGCTGCAAGATATAAACGGCTCGGCATAAAGCTCGACGAAACAGTAATAGTAGAATAGTGCCCGTTCTTTTTGCAGAGCAATACAACTTATATTTTCCGTCAAACCAGCCGTTGCGTGTTTTGCAGCTCGGCCGTAATGAAATTTAGAAAATTCAACAGCACAACTCTGCAGGAAACTGAACACAGCCAATTATTTTACTTGACGTGAAGGCATGTAATCTGGTATAAAAGTGATAGCTTTGTGGATATTTGGTTTTCTGGTAAACGAAATATCAAAAGTGTCGGATTTTCACTCTAATTGACCATCCCTTTTGGGCCCAGGATGGAAGGAGGTAGTGACAAATCACAAAGAAACATCCCGGCCTGATTTGGATAAAATATTGTAAAAAGTCAGAACTGCTGTAGTTTGTTTATTTATATGAAGGAGGATTATTATGGGTAAGAAATTGGTTCTTTGGGCTTGCCTTGTTCTGATACTGAGCCCGGCAGGCAACACCTCGGCCCAGCTTTTAGTGCATTATAAGCTCGATGAGGCTTCCGGCACCGTTGCCGTTGATACAAGCGGCAAAGGCAACGATGGTATCATAGACGGGACCCCGGGCTGGGTAGCCGGCTGGTTGGACGGAGCCCTGCAATTCGACGGGAGCCTTTCCGTCACCCTGCCCGCAGGCAATATGGGGCTGCGCTCGGACACCGGTTCGGTAGCATTCTGGATGAATATGTCGGAGGTAACGGGAGGTATTAATACGATATGGTGGGGCGGCGACAATACCACAGGTGGTGGTATGGGACCGGAAAATGAAATGCACATTCACATCGAAACTTCCGTAGGTGATGTTTGGCAGGGCGGGGAGCTTTGCTTCCGTGTTCTACATGGTCCTCTCATTCACCTCCATTCCGATCCCGAAAAGGGCGATGCAAGTGTCCCAGGGAATCCTCCTGCTAACCCGATTTTGATGAACGACAGCCAATGGCACCATGTTGTGTGCACCTGGGGCGATGCAGATGGTAATGTGAACTTGTATCTGGACGGTAATTTACTGCAACAAGCGGCCTACACAACACCTTCCTATCCGCTTACTAATATTTATCTCGGTCAAATGGCGGACGGCGGTCGTACTTACACAGGCTTACTTGATGATGTGCAAATCTATGGCGGGGCCTTGACAGAAGATGAGATTCAAATAGTTATGGCAGGTGGTGAAGTTCTAAGTCTTGCCGCAGCTCTGCCGGAACCCGCCAATCAGGCAACAGACGTACCGAGAGATACAGCTCTTAGCTGGCTCGGGGGAGACAGAGCCGACAAGCATAATGTGTACTTCGGAACAGTTCTCGATGATGTCAAGAATGCCGACACCACCAATCCGCGCGGTGTGCTTGTCCGCGAAAACCAGGATGATTCTACTTATGCTCCACCCGACCTGCTCGAATTCGGCCAGCAATATTACTGGCGTGTCGATGAAGTCAATGCTCCGCCCGAGGCCGGAATCATTAAAGGCGACGTCTGGAGCTTTACGACGGTCAACTTTGTTGTTGTGGACGATTTCGAGGACTACAACGACTATTCGCCGGACATTATATATGAAACATGGTTGGACGGATGGGAAATGGAGGCAAACGGTTCAACTGTTGGCTACGCTGATCCTCCCGCCGCCGAGCAGGACATCATTCACGGTGGTAATCAGTCGATGCCGTTCTTCTACGACAACAATATGAAGTACTCGGAGGCAGCCAGATCATTAAGCGGCTCGGCGAGGGACTGGACTGCAAATGGGGTAATAGATCTGTCGCTTTGGTTTAGAGGCAATCCCCCTTATGTCGGCGGCTTCGTAGAGGAGCCGGCCGGAACCTACACGTTGACCGGCAGCGGAGTTGATATCTGGGCCGAATCCGATGAGTTCCACTTTGCCTTCAAAGAGGTTAACGGCGCAAGTGCGATTATTGCAAAAGTCGAGAGCCTGGATAATACGGATCCCTTTGCCAAGGCCGGTGTGATGATTCGCGATACGCTTGATGCGGACTCGCCCTACGTTGGCGTGTTCATTACTCCTGAAAACGGCGTCAGGTTCCAGTACCGTAACACCGCCGGGGCCGTCACTGAAAGGTTATTCGCAGAAGGCATAACCGCACCTCAGTGGGTAAAATTAGAGCGCACGGCAGGCGGGCTCATCAGGTCGTATTATTCGGCGGACGGTAATACGTGGACGCGGTTTGATTTGATACAAGTCAGCATGGAAATGCCCGTCTATGCCGGTTTGGCAGTCACCAGCCATAACGCTGAGCTTGCTTGTGAAGCCAAATTTACCAACGTAAGCTTCCCCAACACCAATGTCAGTGAACAGTGGACCGACCAGGATGTCGGTATGCTGAGCAACCATCCCGAGCCGATGTATGTCGCTCTCAACGGCACGGCCGTCTATCACGACAATCCTGATGCAGCCTTGATAGATACCTGGACGCAGTGGACTATCCCACTACAGGCATTTGCAGAGAAGGGCGTGGACCTTGCCAATGTCGATACGATAGCCATTGGTTTCGGTATTAAGAGCAATCTTCAAGCAGGCGGTTCAGGTACGGTGTTCTTAGATGACATCCGGCTGTATCGGCCCGAGCCGGCTGATACTCCTGTCATAGAGGGTCTGGTCCACCAGTACACATTCGACGATGGAACGGCAAATGACAGTGTCGGGCAGGCCCACGGCACATTGATTGGAGATGCGAGCATTGTCGATGGTTCGCTCGTACTCGATGGCGATGGTGACTGGATGGACATGCCCGGTGACATTATTGCGTTGAACAGCTTCTCTGAGTTATCAATCGAGGTCAGGTTTACGTCGGTGGCCGGCGGCAACACAGGATTCCATATGCTGGCCGCTTTCGGTGAAGAAGGAACGGGAGCCAATATCGGGTATGGTTATAAATACCTGTTTATCACGCCAGCCAGAGGTGATAACGTAAGCCGTGTCGCAATCCAAACCAGCTCGATGGATGCCGACCCATGGAGTGAAGAAACCGGTGTCAGTGCGGCCATCGAGCACGACGACGGTCTTGAGCATCATTTTGTCTGCACTGTTAACTCCACGGACATCACCTTCTATATTGACGGCGAGCTGATTGGCAGTACAGCTCTGGCCGAAGGCAATGAAATCGCCGGCATCGGCACAGCCGCCGCCCATCTCGGCAAGGGCGTCTATAATGTTGACCCGTTGTGGGCCGGTTCGGTCGATGAGCTCAATATCTATAACCGGATTCTTTCCGCCGATGAGATTAGCAACCTTGCGAATAACGAGTAACAATCTACATTCTTGATTGAATTGGAGCAATTCGGGGCCTATATCGAACGATTCGATATAGGCCCCTGATATTTCTTTCGGCGTGACATACAAATAATAATGGTTGAACAGGTCGACTGTTCTTTAAACCAGGCGCTGTGGATTTTGCAGCTCTTGCGTAATGAAATTTAGAAACTCGGCCGCATAAACTTCGTTCATAACTCTATGGTCGGCCGCCAGAGACAGGCTGACTATTTTCCGCACTGCTATTTTATTATTTTCGCCCTGATAAACCGGGGTAGCAATCGCATTACCGACAGCCAAGATAGTGCTGGCGGGCGGCGGAACAATTCCAAGAAAGCTATCTATGCCGTAAGCACCGAGATTGCTCAACGCTACAGTCTCGCCTTCTATGTCCTCGAGCGTCAATAGATTATCACGTGCTTTATAAGTCAGCAATGCCTCTTCACGGGCGATATCCGGTAAGGTCTTTTCCCCGGCATCCTTAACCACAGGCACAACAAGACCCTGCGGGGCATTGACCGCAAAGCCGACATTTATGCGTTCGGCAATCCTTATTTTATCACCCTCAACCTTACCTGCCGCAAGAGGATATTTTTGAACGGCCAGACCAAGAGCACGGATATAAAAAGCGTTCGTTGTTATTTTGACACCCAGGGACTTTCTAAGTTTGGGCCTAATGGCCATTAGCTCGTTAATATCCGCCTTCGAAGCAACGTAAAAACAGGGCTTGCTCAGCTTGGACCTTAACATCCTGTCGCCGATGAGCTTCTGGATTCTGGTCAGCCGGATATGCTTTTTTGTCGGATTATCCAAAAACGCCCCTACAGAAATTTCAGTTTGTTGAATCATGATTTTTCGTTAAGAACCTAATCTCGCTATAATGTAATGCCAAATAAGAATTTTCCCAAGGATTTTTTCTGCCCCGCCATGAATCGCCCACTTCCCACAGTTATAAAAAATTGGCCGATGATCAAACCAGAACCGAAACGGCCCAATGAGGGGGAGTTTCGTGCGCATGTACCGGTCGTTAAAGGCCCGAAGACCAATTGAAAAAAAGAATCTGATATATCTGTCGTCTCAATAATCTCATAAAGCTAAAAATGAATGTCAGGCTATCCCGATACAAGATGCTCATTATTGAGGTATTTCCCTTGACCAAAAGGTGTAAATCTGATATAAGTGAAAATATCAGCACCTGAGAGCTTTTTTAGCTTTGCAGCAAGCGAAATATTTACAGTCTGTTTCACTTTTTAGTCGGTGACTAATATCAGGCTTCTGAAGGAAGGAGGTAAACTCAAAATCACGAATGAATTATCTCCGGCAAGCGATGTTAAAACATAGCCAGGCCGGAGACTCTTGTTTTTTTATTTTGATGAGCAACTCAAGCGCAATTATTGTATCCATTTATAAGGAGGATTATCATGCAGCGAACACATGTTTTATTAGCTTCAATAGTACTTCTCACGGTAGCCGTCTGCACACAGGCTCAGGACCCGGATCTCCTGGCCTGGTGGAAATTCGACGACGGCACGGGTACTATTACCGTCGATTCGAGCGGTAACGGCAACGACGGCGTATTCATCCAGGACCCCGAGTGGGTCGCAGGCAAATTCGGAAGCGGCCTGCTCTTTGACGGCCAGGGCGGCGAGCGTGTGTCACTCGGCGGACTCGATATTCCCTCGGGAGCCATGACCATCGCCTGCTGGTTCAAGGCAAACAATCTGGACACACCCGGCAACGACCCGCGTATGGTTTCGAAGGCGTTCGGGGGTGGAAACAATGACCATATATGGATGTTCAGCTCCAGCCGCATAGGCTCGGATAAGTTTTTGAGATTTCGATTAAAGACCAACGATGGACAGGATACCACGGAGATAAAAGCCGGCAGCTTCGAAGTCGGTGAGTGGATCCATGGCGCCGTCTGGTGGGACGGCACCGACATGAAGGTCTACAAGAATGGAGAGGAAGTCGGTACCATAGCGAAGGGCGGCACTTCTGTCGCTCTCGATCCCGAGGTCCAGGGCGCCATCGGCAACCAACCCATCGGAGCAGAGAACAGGCCCTTTGATGGGATAATCGATGACGTTCGCATCTACACAAAGGCCCTGACCGAATCAGAGCTTGCTGAAGTAATGGCAGGCCCGCCGGCCCCGCTGGCAGCCGGACCGGATCCCGCCGATGGCGTGATTATTGAGCAGAACTGGACCAGCCTGGGCTGGCAGCCCGGAACATGGGCCGTCTCCCACGACCTGTACTTCGGTACCGATTATGACGCTGTAGACCAAGGTGCGGAAGGCACATTTATCGGCAATACCACGTCCACCGTCCAGGTGGTCGGTTTTCCGGGCTTTCCCGCTCCGGATGGCCTTCAGCCCGGCACGACGTACTACTGGCGCGTGGATGAGGTCAACCCGGACAATCCTGACAGCCCATGGAAAGGCGTTGTTTGGAGCTTCACACTGCCTCCTCGCGGGGCATATAAACCGATTCCGGCCGACACCATGAAGTTTGTCCAGACGAATGCACATTTGAGCTGGACGGCCAAATGGGGCGCCGCTCTGTTCAGTATTTACTTCGGTACCGACCCGACGGAGGTGGAGAACGCCACGGGGGCCGCCCCCAGCGGGAAATCGACCTTTGACCCGGGTACTCTTGAACTTAATACGACCTATTACTGGCGTGTAGATTCGTTTGATGGCGCCACCTGGAGTACGGGTGACGTATGGAGCTTCACCACGACAAGACCGGGAGGCGGTATCGTTGGTGAATATGCCAACTACGGCGGCGGTGTACCGGACCCGCCCGAATCACCTTTCCAGAATGTAACACTGACCCGTATTGACCCCGGCATCGACTTCCAATGGGGCAGCGGCTCACCAGAACCCGATGTTATCGATACGGACAACTTCGCCGTGCGCTGGACGGGCGAATTGGAGGTGCCGTTGACCGGCAGATACACCATCATGACCACGACCGACGACGGCGTGCTTCTCTGGGTCAATGGCGTGGAAATCGCCAAGGCGTGGCGCACACAAGCTGCGGTAGAACAAGGCAGCACGATTGATCTGGTCGCAGGCGAATTCGCATCGATCAAGATGTTGTACTTCGCCACGACGGGCAACGCCCAGGCCGATCTGAGCTGGGGACACGACTCATTCCCACTGGAAATCATCCCGGCAGTGGCTCTTTCGCCGCCGCTGCGGGCCGGTCTAATCAAGCCGGTGAATCAGGCGGTTAATGTAACCCAAACACCTGTCCTGCTGTGGACAGCCGGCGATCTTGCTGCTGAGCACGATGTTTATTTCGGTACGGATGCCGCCGCTGTTGCCGCTGCAGACACCGGCACGCCGGACATTTACCAGGGCCGGCAGTCTGAAACCGGTTATTCACATCAGCCGCTTGATTGGAACACGACCTACTACTGGCGTGTTGATGAAGTCAACGACGTACATCCCGACAGTCCCTGGAAAGGCTCGGTCTGGAGCTTCACCACTGCCGACTTCCTGATTATAGATGATTTCGAGGATTATGACGCTTACGAGAACCAAATATGGTGGACGTGGAAAGACGGCCTCGGCTACGTCGCACACGACAATGAACCGGCCTACAACGGCAACAGTACAGGATCGGCTGTAGGCGACGAAACGACAGTCTCCTATACCGAAGAGAATATCCGTCATAGCGGTGCCCAATCGATGCCGTTTTTCTATGATAATAATAAACAGGGTCTCGCCAAATATTCAGAGGCAGAGCTGACTTTGAGCACCCTTCGCGATTGGACTGAAGGAGACGTAGGGGAATTGTCACTGTGGTTCCATGGTGATTCGGCCAATTCTTCTGAACGGCTATATGTGGCGGTCTCCAACGTAGCTGGTCCGGCCGCGGTGGTGTACAATGACGACTCTGGTGCAACGACTATAGATACCTGGACAGAATGGGTCATTCCTCTGCAAACTTTAGCAGATCAGGGCATCAACCTGACAAATGTTGACAGAATCGCCCTTGGTCTTGGAACCAGAGGTAATAGCACTGTGCCCGGGAGCTCAGGCAAGATGCTGTTCGATGACATCCGGCTGTACCAGCCAAGAAATTGAGTCAGGTAGTAAACACTACTTTCTAAGAAGTGATATGAGGATATGTAGAAGTTTTGGGGTCCGTACCGGTTGATTCCGAATCGGTACAGGCCCCTTTGCATCTGTTTTAACCTGATTTCATATCATTGATGCCTGCGTCAAAAGTCAGATAGTTCACAGTACAGAATCGTTGGAATTTCGCAAATTGTCAGAGGTGCACCAAAAAAATGTCTTTTCGGTCGTCTCCAGGGGCTTCTGTAGGCAATTGGCACAAGCAAAAAAGTAAAACGAAGCCAAAATACGGCCATGTTGGCCCTTTCGTATACGATTTCACGCATTTTGGCGCAGGCAGCATCATTGATACGTTATTTTTGATTTATAAGTCATATTTACCACTTTCCAAATGATAATGTTTCATTAATTACTAACCTGGGATATTGGAAGGCAGATATCATATCTTATAGCTTATTGTAAAGCTATGATATGACTTGCTTATGAACGTAAGTTACTTATTTGCAGCTTTTTACAGCATATTGAGTTGACATAATTCTGCAATGTTTGTTCCGAGATAAAAAAAGCCCGAAAATTAAAATTTTTAAAAATTCTTAAAAAATATATTTGACAAACACAAAATTCTGGGGTACGTATATACGCAACTTGGTTTTATTTTCCTGTATTTTAATGAGGACTTGTATGAAAATTAAGGCTTCTGAGAAACGATATGAGGTATTGGGTCGTGAACTAACGGCGCGAATCGCTGCCAAAGGTCTATCCAATAACAGCATTATTCAGCAAACAGAAATAAATGAAAACTCGCTTAAAGCTACCCGTTCTGGTAATCGGGGGCTTGAGTCTAAATATATTGAGAAATTAGCAAAATTACTTCTGCGTGAAGATGAAAATTTGGCATCCCTTTGCCTCCGCCTTCACAGTGTAAATAAAGCGGATTCATCACTTACTAATATGCTGCACGGTTTTGTGGCGAATCTTAGAATTGGCTATTTAGACTCACCCCCGTTTGCATTTGCTTCACGAAAGGGTCCGAACCATCCGAAGGGACTTCTTGTTCAGTTACTTGAAACAATCCTCCAGTTATTAAGAGTACATTGGGACTGGCAGCCTATTCCAGCGCATCAACTTGCAGATGCCTTAGACGGAAGACAAGTTGATATAATTACCGGTTTTGTTCTGGAGTCACCAAGTCGTCAGACACGTGCTAATTTCATGCCTCTTGAAATGCCCTTTGCTATTGGTATAAATGGCTTGGCAAAAAGTCCGGCAATAAGTGGTAATACAGACTATATTACTCTTAACAATCTCCTTATAAATAAAGCTAATGCTATCGATAAACGGGTGAACATAATTACTGTTCGTGGCGAGATCGCTGATGAATATTTTCCCGCACTTTTTCCTGAAATAGAACCAACGATCCGTGATGATAAACGAACCGTAAAAGAAACTATAAAGTATTATATTGACGAGCAAAAAGATAACGAGCTAAATGTGGTTTTTGCTGACCACATGTCATGCACACGCTTCAGACCAACTAACGCAAATCTTTTACTAAAACTCCCTGTTGGACGTTTTCGTGGGGGCTTTCTTCTACCTATCCACGACGACTTATGGTGCACATATTTTCGAACCACTTTCAATCAATTTCTCGAAGCACGTCTTCCGGAGATTGGAAGGGTGTTTGTGGACCATCATCGAGAGCTGATACGTTTTCTGGAAATAACCGATAGATCCCTAAGCAAATTAAGGCTGAGTAGTCCCTCAGGGCGTAAAATCGGTGGTGAATCGAAATTCTGGACGCTTGAGGACTGGCTCGATACGTATTGGCCTCGTGAAATAGAAGTTCCTCAAGCTTTTTTCGACTATATAGAGCAAAACCGCATGAACAAAAAGACCCACGAAACAAAAGCTAATCTGACACAGGAATCCCAGTGACATCTTAAGGAAAATTTGTATGAAGTTTCTAACATCTTTGGCAGCAGATATTGAACTTGGTTATCAGAGTGAGAACGTACCTCTCGGAGAATGCCTTTCGAGAAGATATAAGTTTCAGTCTCTTTTCAAGGAAAAAAATACATTCCTCGTCTTAGTCTGTTTTGAAGAGGGGGACGCATGGCCTGATATTAAAGAAGGTTCTTTGCGGATTTCCAATCAATATATTAACATGAAGCATGAAGCCCACACAATCAGTATTATCCCATTTGCCCATTTGACTCCTCAAGCTCTCGCTGATGAACATCAAGTTAATCTTCTGTTTGATAAGCTCCAACGGACACTAACCAATAAAGGCCATAAGGTTCGTTGGCTGAGACCGTCGGCTGGCAATGTATTTGCATCTAAATGGGTGTTTTTCGACAAACTACACTCAGTAAAGTACGGATCTACCGAGGCATGTATTCAGAATACACTCCGCTCCCTTTTGAGAGCATATGGCTCCCGAAAGATTTTTGCTGTGTTGGGTGACTTATTAAATGTTGAATGTAAGATTAAAGATATGCAGAAAGGAGAATAAAATGAAATATTGGACTACACATCTTATAATCGTAATGTTTTTGATTCTCGGAATAGGGTGTAAAGAAAAATCAGATAATACATCCAACCCCTCAACGGATAGTCCCAAACCAAAGAACGTTGCCATTCTGAAACTCGGATCTCACACACTAATCGATGAAGTAGAAAGCAGTATTTTTCGTGGACTCAAAAATCGCTATGGAAGTACCGTGAATATATCGATTTATAACGCAAATTTTGAAGAGGATATTCTACGTCAAAGTGTGGATCAAATTGTGTCTTCGTCCTTCGATGTTGCTGTTCCGATTACTACGGATGCTTCGATGGCTCTCATTAACGCAGCTCCAGAAAAGCTTAAAATTGTATTTTCATTCGTCTCAAGCCCTCAAAGCCTATGGGGAGAAACAGGAAAAAAACCATTAAATGTATCCGGGACTAGCGATCAAATCGACTACGAGAAGAATCTCCGGCTCATAGCCTCTCTTTTTCCCCAAGCTACAAATATAGGCTATATCGTCAACGAATCCGAGATACAAGCAAAACTCGGCTTTGAAGAGGTGAAACAGCTGGCACCAAATTTCAGTTTCAAAATCATTCAAGGAGCCATTGCCAGTTCCGGGGATGTAACGAACGCTGCACGCAGCTTATTGAGTGGTGTTGACCTTTTTCTCGTCGGCGGTGACAATACAGTCGTTAGTGCGCTTGGCGGATTGCTTACTATTGCTGACCGGAGCAATAAACCGGTTTTTGCCGTAGAGAGAACATCTGTGGAAAAAGGTTGTATCGCAGCATATGGAATTGATTACACCGACCTTGGAAATCAAACCGCAGATATGGTAATAAAAGTGCTTGAGGACCAGAATATCGCCCATTTACCAGTCATCTATTATAAAGAGACCAAATTATACATCAATAGATCCGCGTTTCTTAAAGCTGGTTTACAAATCCCAGAAAATGCTTTCAGAATCTATTAGTAAGGTGGCATTATGTTATATTCGGCAATAAGCGAGTTCCCAATTCTGGCAATCGCTGCTTTGGGTTTTTATATCAGTCTTCGTTTCTTATGCTTTCCGGACTTAACAGTTGATGCCTCATTTATGTTCGGAATGAGTGTTGTCGGTTTATCACTAAGACAAGGCGCATCCAGCGAATTATCAGCTCTATTTTTTGCTCCCATATTAGGTGCAATAGTAGGGATGATCACAGGACTCTTACATACATCAAAATATCTCAAAATGAACAAGTTTTTATCCGGTATGCTTGTCGCATTTGCTTCCTATTCTATTTGCTATAGGATGTGTGGCCAAGCAGATATTAGTCTTTTTCAATATAGATCCCAACTGATACTGTTCAGGATTTTTGAAGGAACACATATATTTGTGGAGCCGATCGTCCTTAGCATATTAGTATTTGGGATATGGCTTGGTATTCAACGACTCATGAATAGCCCTTTTGGGCTGGCACTGAGGACAGCTGGACACCGCTCCGAAGTCCTTCAGGTTTCTGGACTTAATCCCAAGCATTTTGTTATCCTCGGCCTAGCATTCTCTAATGCTATCATAGCAGTAGCTGGATGGCTGAATGCGACAATAAACAGAAATGTCTCGCTGAAAAACTTTGGTATGATTATCAATGTTCTTGCTTCTTGTCTTATTGGCGATTTTTTACTTCATATGCTAATAGGATTATTTAGCAAGAGCGCACGAAGCCGGAAACGCAGTGTTTTCTTTCTGCTGTTATCTCCCATAGTCGGGGCTTTTGCTTATAGCCTAATTAAGTCATTCGTTATCAAGATTCTCTCCGGCCAACTTAGGATTACTCTAACTACGGATCTTCAATTAATTATAGCATTGGTTATTATGCTTGTTGCCATGGCTGGTAAACAGTTCAATGGATTTGACCAAAATGATGATGAAGGTGGAATATAGATATGAAGACACCTTTGCTAAAACTCGAACACTTAACGATTAGCTATCAATACCCTACGGTACAAGAAGCGATGATTATTGACAATGCAGACTGTGACATTTATAAAAACATGGCGCATTTTCTGCAGGGACCAAATGGCAGTGGAAAAAGTAGTATTTTCCGGAGTCTACTTGGTTTACAAAATGAAGAAATGAAATTTATCAAGCTTCCAAATAATGAACGTCGCATTTCAGGTCAAGAACTAACCAAGGTACTCAGATTAGGCTATATACCACAGTTTCCATACCAAGCTATGACACCATCAATATCAATAATCGAAAATCTCTATTTGCGATCCCTGTTTCTAGAATCCCGAAGCTTTTCTAATCCATTTCAGTGGTTGTCAAAGGCTTTAAGTAAGAAACATCTCAAAGAATTTATTAATCGCCTTTCATCCCTCGAATTGGTTCATAATATTCTTGATGGTAGATATTTTGACCGCTTCCAAACGTTCTCAGGAGGAGAGCTACAGATACTCATTCTCGCAGCCACGGTTTCTGCCGATATTGATCTTTTGGTCATGGATGAACCTACAGCTAAACTTGATACGCAAAATAAAAGTAAGTTTTGGAATTCCCTTGCTGAATTATTACAAACCAAAGAACTTACTGTTCTCTCAACTACTCATGAGAATTCATTTCTCTCCACCAGTATTATGGAACACAATAATGTCTTACTCAAGATTGAAAACAAAAAGATAATTTCAACAGGCTAATATCGCCTATTATTTAGGCTGACGAACGCCCGATCAAAGAATCTACCTTTTTGTTTGCGATATTTAGGGATTTCATTTTTGTTCATGGCTACGGCCTCCAAATTGTTCCAACGTATCAAGTGATACGTTTTCAACTTTATGTTACAGCCGTGCCATCGATTTGATGGGTATCCTAAATTTAGGATTCAGCTTGACTTATACCAATGGGCGATACAGGATTCGAACCTGTGACCTCACGGGTGTGATCCGTGCGCTCTAGCCAACTGAGCTAATCGCCCTTTTTAAGCTTCCAATGTCTATTAAAAAAGATTGTAACTTGTGAATTTTAAATCTTCAATCACTAATTAAACGCTGTAAGGCGTCCCTTAGCGGATTGCCACAATATTCAGACGCCCCAGTTTGACACCCTTCATGCTCAATATGCTCTCAGCCACTTTATTGATTTCGACGACCCGCCCCCGAAGCACAATAACCTCCAGACAATCGTGCTCATCCAGATGAACATGCAGAGAGGAAATCACCTGCAGGGAAGATGCCAGATTGTGCGAATGCTGCAAAGTGATCAGCTTTTCAATCAGTTTTGTCGAATGATGGTCGTAAACCAGAAATACGGCAGCCACCCCTTTGGCTTTCGGGTCGCTGAGCCGCTCGGCGCTCAGCTCCCGGCGTACAAGGTCACGCAGCGCTTCCGACCGGCTCTGATAACCCCGTTTGCCGATAAGCTCATCAAACATCGAAAGCAGCTCTTTATCAAGCGAAACTCCTATGCGTTCAAGCTGCGTCATCGTGTTTATATCACCTCAAGCCGGCGAAGAATTGTCTTTGTCCAGCGGCCGCTGCGAAGCTGTGAAAAGATAAGTAATAACAATATCAACAGCCAGAAACCACAGAACCGCAGATAGAAAAGAATAATGTCGAATATACCGCCGGCACGGCTGCAAGTCCACTTCGCAAGCTCGTATGGTGTGTATATCGCACCGATAACCACACCACCAAAGATTCTCTGCCAGGGCAGCAGCAGAAGCAGCATAATAAGCGAAAGGAAAAATGCCCGGCATATATGGTTTATTCCCCCAAGTCTGCCTACCAGCGAAATCTTCAAAGCCAAAAGTATTGTCAGGCAGTAAAGCGCCCCGGTCAGTATAAGTATGGCGTTCACAAGCCGGATACCCATCGCCAGGTGCGAGAAGGTTACACCAAACAGAGATTTCTCCATTACCGCTGCATCCGGCTCGCCTTCATCCTCAGCCAATGCTGTTGCAACATCATTAGCATCCTGCACATTCTGACCCGCACCCCCAGCCACACTGCTTTTCATCATGCCGCCCGGACACTCCCCGCGAATATAACCCAGATTCACAATCCAAAAGGATACTTGCAGCAACACAAGACATACAATTACAATAACACAAAAGAAATTTTTCCACCCCCTGAACACTCCAATCGCTTCAAGACTATCGGTCGTGTCTAACAAACTGTTCGGGCCGGTCTGGTTCTCGTTCATCTTTTAATCTCCTATACAAATTTTGTGTTTTTTAACCAAAACTGCATGACACACCCAGGCAAATTCGGGAGCGCTGGAAAAAAGCCTTTTTGCCTCTCTTTCCTCACAATAGTGTCATATACTCTGCGGACACCGACAAGTATCGGCTATCCGCTAATTATTATGCTTCATATCGGCCATAAGTGCAAGAAATTTATCTCAAACTCTAAAAAACACACCGCCCGGCTTCAATCGGCTCGGTTGACCTTCATTCGGTTTTCAGTGCGTTATTCTGTCGAAAAATCCTCCAATAAGCCGATTTTTTCTATTGGAATTCGCTTAAAACCGAGTTTATAGGCTCTGGAATCGTCCTTAAGATGAAAATTCATATCCGCCTTATTAATAAAACCGGGCTCTTTATCTATAAGATTATCCTCCCAGGTAACGATATTTTCGTCAACGCCGTGCAGTTCCAGCCATTTGCCGCCGGAGCAAATGTTCCGCCGGACAATGTTGCCCTTCGGCGCAGCCGGCTCATCTTCCAATATATCGACGAGCCTGGGATAGCGCCTGCTCCATAATTCGGACATATAGGGCATAGCCTTTAACCGTTCTGTCATGGTAGTATTCACATGGTATCCGGCCCAGGTCATAGCACGCGCGTCTATGTGCAGGGCCGGCCGGCAGTCCACGAAAATATTGTTCTCAACAAGGCAGTCGCGCCCGCCCCCGATAAAGGCAGCTCGCGTAACCCGGTGGAAAACGTTGCCGTAAATCTTCGTGCCGCAGAACATATCATCCAGATAGACGCCGACGCAGCCGCGCTCCCTGAATCCGGTGATTTCATGAAGGTAGTTGTAGCGGATAACGGTCCCCCGCATTGTCCAATCCCGTCCTGCGTAGATGGCGCCGGCATCGTTCGACTCCAGACAGACGTTGTGGATTTCGTTGAACTCAATAACGTGGTCGTTGCCGCCGAACATAACAGCCATATGCGGGGCGGTATGGACAAGATTGTTCGCCGCCCGGTTTCCGACCCCGCTTATCGCGATTGCGGGTGTGTACATACGCTGCCATCGGCCGTAATGGTGAATGTGGTTATTCTCTGCTATGTGCCCGCCGGGCCTCAGCGCCTGCCGCTGGCCGCCCTTAAGACTAATACCTCCGCTGCCGGTGGCATAGATATTGCAAGCCTTGACGGAGTTATTGCTGCCGCCTGCGATTCGTACGGCTGTGCCTCCGAGGTTGCGAAGTATGCACCCGGCGATTTGTGTGTTTTTGCAGTTGTTCATCACAACAGCCGTACCGCGGGTCGCCTCGAAAGTAATACCCTCAAAAACAACATGCGATACGCCTGAGAAGTTCACAAGTGTGCTCAGTACGGAAACGACCGCACGTCCCTTCCCAATTGGCGCCGGCGGCCAGAAGTAAAGAATGCCTGTTTGGCGGTCAAGATACCACTCGCCGGGTTTGTCAAGCTCCGCCAGTATACTCAAAGCGTAAAACCACTGGCCTATTCGGTAGCCGTAGTTGTGGTAAGGCGGCTTGACGGAAATAATGCGCTTATCGGTATCGATTGATTCGACCTGCTGCCGCTCGTCAGACCAGTCCCAGAACCAGTAGCCGTGCACCCATACATCGTTTTCCCCGGCCCAGCGTTTCGGCCTGTCGCCATCGTACATGAACTTGCCGGTCTTACTGCCCTTTGTGCCCCTGACGTTGACAGTGCCGGGCTCGAGAAGGCCGGTGATTTTGACAAATCCCTCATTCGGCCACCGCGCCAACGTCATCGGCTCATCCTGAAAAAAAAGCTCCAGGCCGGTCGAATGTGCAGGTCCGCCGAATCTTCGAGGCGAAACTTTGCCGAAGTCCGTAATCCCCTGTGCTCTCAGGTCGGTTTGTAATATCTTGTCCCGATACTTTTCATCAATTCTTTTAAGAATGTCCGGGTCAGTAATCGGCTTAAATCCGCCAATTTGTTTACCGCCTATCAACCGTACCTGCTCATTTTTATACGCCCGATAAACAACCGGCGAGCGTGGCACGGCCATCTTGGCCGTGTTTTCACGGGCTGGAAGCCCGTGCCACCCGCTGTCCCTTTCGGTCAGCTCAAAACTTTTCGTCAGAGGATACACACCGCCGCGAATGTGGACCGTAATACCCCCATCTGGTAAATCGCCCGCCTCTTTAAGTTCCCGGATGGCATCGCGTGCCTTCGTAAGGGTTGCAAACGGTCTGTCCCTGGTGCCCGAGGCCGAATCGTCACCCGACAACGAAACGTAGAAATCCACACCCGCAGTCCGCTTGGGGACGCCTAACGGCGTTGCGGCCTGTACAAACAGTACCGAAAACAATAAAACTATAATGACACTGTAAATCCCTTTACACATTTATTTGCCCTCCAACTAATTGCTTTTAATGCGGTAAACGATAAAAGCCTGTCAACAACCAATCTGAAATTATATCCTGCAAGCCGGGATTTGACAAGAACCAGATGACAAATATACGGGATTTTGATAGTATCGAGCTGTGGGAAAGGAAGCCTTTCTATGATGCGTATTAGAAAGAACCGCCGGCTAAAGACAAATTAATTAGTATCCTTGACAGTATGATAAGACTTCGGTTAGACTTGCCGCCGGAAAATCGTAGATAAGAAATCATATAAGGAGTTATAAATGAAAATAGAAGAAATAACAGAATTACTGGGCAAAGACAGCGAAAATCTGCTCGGCTTTCAAACGCCTAAAGTGAAAAAGGATCAGCTTCATATCCCGGGACCTGACTGGATTGAAAGAATTTTCATTCCGTCAGACAGGCCTAATCCAATGCTCAGGAATATGCAGCTTCTTTTCAACACCGGCAGGCTCGCAGGTACAGGCTATCTTTCGATACTGCCCGTGGACCAGGGTATCGAGCATTCCGCAGGGGCCTCTTTTGCCCCCAACCCAATTTATTTCGACGGAGAAAACATCGTCAAGCTGGCTATTGAAGCCGGCTGTAACGCCGTGGCATCGACCGTGGGAGTTCTCGGGACTGTTTCGAGAAGATACGCACACAAGATACCTTTCATAGTCAAGCTCAACCACAACGAATTTCTCAGCTATCCGAACAAGTACGACCAGGTACTTTTTGCCAACGTCAGGCAGGCCTTCAATATGGGGGCTGTCGCGGTAGGAGCTACTGTGTATTTCGGTTCGGCCGAGAGCAGCCGCCAGATCAAAGAAATCAGCGAGGTCTTTCATCAGGCCCATGAGCTTGGGCTGGTTACGATTCTGTGGTGCTATCTGCGCAATAAGGCATTCAAAGCAGAAGGAGTGGATTATCACCTGAGTTCCGATATGACCGGACAGGCCAACCACCTCGGTGCGACAATGCAGGCGGACATAATCAAACAGAAGCTGCCCGAGAACGACGGCGGCTACAAGGCAATGAACAAGGAAGGGAGCTTTGGGAAGTTCAGCGAGAAAATGTACACCCAGCTCAATTCCGAACACCCGATTGATTTGACCAGATATCAGGTTGTGAACAACTACATGGGCAGGATAGGTCTAATAAATTCAGGCGGAGCTTCCGGCGAGAACGACCTGGCCCAGGCTGTAAAAACGGCCGTGATAAACAAAAGGGCCGGCGGAATGGGACTGATAACGGGCAGAAAGGCCTTCCAGAAACCAATGAAAGAAGGCATCGAACTATTTCACGCCGTTCAGGATGTTTACCTGTGCAAGGATGTGGCAGTGGCGTGAAATCAATCACTTATCTTTTGGAAGCTGTTTTTAGCCGCCTCGATGGTCTTTTCAATGTCACCTTTACTGTGTGCCAATGAAACAAACATCGCCTCATAAGCACTCGGGGCAAGATAAATCCCCTGCTCCAACATCAAAGAAAAGAATTTCTTGAATCGTTTTATATCGGTTGACTGAACATCGGCAAAGTTTTGTATTTTCTTATCGGTGAAGAAACAACTCATAATCGAGCCGACGCGATTAAGAGTTACATCAACGCCGGCCTCATTGGCGGCATCGGCAAAGCCCACCTCTAACATGGCCGCCGATAATTCGAGCCTTTCATAAGTGCCCTTTTGTGTGAGTATATCAATTGTCGCAATTGCAGCCGCTGTGGCCAACGGATTGCCCGAAAGTGTCCCGGCCTGATAGACCGGCCCGACAGGGGCAAGCATGTCCATAATTTTAGCCCGGCCTCCGAAAGCCCCCACTGGCAACCCACCGCCTATGATTTTACCCAGGCAGGTCATATCCGCCTTTACCCCGAAAAGCTGCTGTGCCCCGCCCAGCGCTACGCGAAAGCCGGTTATCACCTCGTCGAATATCAAAAGCGAATCGTTTTTATCGCACAAATCCCGGAGCGTCCGCAGGTATCCGTCCGCCGGCGGCACGACACCCATATTGGCGGCTACCGGCTCAACCAGGACCGCCGCAATTTTGTCCTTATAGACCTCGAACGCCTTTGCTGCCGCTTCGATATCGTTATAATCGATTATGACGGTGAGCCTGGCAATCGAATCCGGCACGCCGGGGCTGGACGCGATGGCGCCTTCTGCCAGGCCTGAGCCGGCGGCAGCCAGAAGTGAATCGCTGTGCCCATGATAGCAGCCGGCCATCTTGATTATCAGGTCCCTTTTAGTGTAGCCGCGTGCCAGCCGGATAGCACTCATTACCGCCTCGGTGCCGCTGCTTACAAGCCGGACCTTCTCGATAGAATCGAAGGAATCTATTATCTTTTCCGCCAGCGCGGTCTCGGCCAATGTCGGGGCGCCGAAAGACGCGCCCTTCTGTGCCGCGGCCATAACGGCCTTCAAAACCTCAGGATGGGCATGACCGACTATCATCGGGCCCCACGAGCCGACGTAGTCGATGTATTCATTGCCGTCTATATCGCGGATTTTCGAGCCCGTAGCACTGTCTATAAAAAGAGGCCCCTCGTCCACACCGCCGAACGCCCGAACAGGAGAATTCACGCCGCCGGGCAGACAACCGCAGGCCTCAGAAAACGCCTGTATAGATTTATTATATTTACTTTGCTTGTCCATAATGTCAGGCGATAATAATAGTATCAGTAGCAAAATTCAAACTATTTGTTTAAACTGCTGTCAAAACAGTTTTTAGCAATCCGCGACCCGTTAGAGCCTTTTCCTTTCGGGCCCCTAACGGGTCAGTGGCGGTTTTGTCCTGGTGGCACGGCCTTCCAGGCCGTGAACACGGGCAGGATGCCCGTGCCACGCTTCGCTGCGGCCGGTCCCGGCTTTAGATGCGCTATTTTTCTTGCATTGTCTTGTTTGTTTGTATAGAC